>NYZZ01000014.1 GCA_002687355.1 Methanobacteriota archaeon | reverse complement strand
AGTTGCGTCCTCCATTTCTTTATACGATACTGCCAGAGCAGACCGCGGGAGCGCTATACATCTGGATGCATATATAAGGATAACGAGGTTCGTTATCTGACGATAAATCTTGTTTGGTCCAGATACTAATAAGTTCGCGCTAGCCAAACGCACCGTTTCGTAGATTCTCCCGTCACGGCGCATTTCCTTGCCTTGGTGAACGGCTCTCGCGCGTCGCCTAGGAATGATAATCCAGTTAGCTCCTCCACCATTCCGGCATCGGCGTCGCTGCCGTCGAATGGCAGCTCGTAAATTCTGCCGGGTGCGACCGATTCCGTCAGCGTCAATTGTCCTGTTCCAGAGTGCTCCAGTGCAGGCAATGCGTGCATGCACGTATCTTTCAACTTGCTAGCCCGTTTGCGCAGCTCATCCGCCACTGCATCCAGCGCTTTACAAGCTATCTCCGCGGCCCCGGCTAGCGGTGCATTACTCTTGCCGCCGGTACGTGGCACTAGCACACATTCTCCACTCGCAAGGTCACGTGGCCCCAGCTCTAATCGAAGTGGCACGCCCCTGATTTCCCAGTCATAGTACTTTTGCCCTGGTCGCAAGTCACGATCGTCTAGGTGCGTCCGTAGTCCCGCGTCGCGTAGTTGCGCCTGTAGCTTGTTGCAAGCGGCGAGCACCTCGTTGGCGCCCTTCTTTGCCAGCACTGGCACGATAACCACCTGGTGCGGTGCAATTGCGGGCGGTAGGATTAGCCCACGATCGTCGCCGTGTACTCCCACAACGGCTCCGAGCAGTCGCTCCGACATGCCATAGGTGGTCTGGTGACAGTACTGGTGCTCACCCTTCGCGTCCTCGTATCGTACATCGAATGCTCTCGCCCACTGGTCGCGATAGTGGTGTACCGACGCCACTTGCAGTGTCCGCCCGTCTGGCATCACGACATCTATGCCAACTGTGTAGTGCGCCCCCGGAAAGGTATCCCATAATGGTCGCTGCGCAACCAGCACTGGCAGGCAAAGGTCATGCATCAGTCGTGCTGCGATCTCCAGATCTTCCTCGATTTGTCGCGTTGCGTCATCCTCATCGATGTGGCAGGTGTGCGCCTCGAAAAAATGGATTTCGCGCACTCGGATGAAGGAACGTGTCTGCTTCGTTTCGTAGCGGAAAGTATTGACCATCTGGTAGGTCTTGAGTGGCAGGTCCGCATGCGACCGAATCCAGAGTGGAAACATGGTGTACATTGCAGTCTCTGAAGTGGGGCGCAGAAACATTGGCACGTCCAGTTCAGTCTCGCCGGCGTGCTTCACCCAGTAGACTTCCTTGGCGAAACCAGTTGCATCTTCGTCCATTCGCAGCTCCGATGGGTCCACTCCCTCCTCCCTTGCACGCTGTAACCTCGATACCAGCCTGTTTTCCTTCTCCAGCAGCTGCTCCGGGACAAGCAGCGGAAAGTTAACTTCCTGATGGCCGGTACGCTCCATCTCTGCGTGTGTCAGCCCATCAATGAGCCGCATTGCTTTCCAGCCGTAGGGGCGCCAGACGTCCATCCCTTTGACAGGGTAGCGTTTGTCGACTAGCTCGGCCGCTTCGACCATAAAGGGGTACCAAGCGTTGAAGTCGTCTTTGGGTGGGATACCGCGCTTGGCGGCTGCTGGCTCAGCCATTGGTGGCGCGAGTCTGCGTCGGCTTAAGGGTTTAGCCCTCGCGTCGCCGCTCCCATATCCGCTGTACAACGAATGGGCCAATGATAATAGTCGTCAGCGAGAGCCAGAGCATTTGNCGNCACTCCTCCGGTGCTGAGGCATAGCTAGCGGGCTGCGTCAGCCTAAGNTTGATGAGCCCGAACCAGGGCAGCTCGCCACGNGCCATGCCGATGATNTCTTCGGGCTGCACTGGNTGCACGTCCTGNCCGTAAAAGTCGCGGTGCGTAAGCTGGTCGGGGTGNCGGTTGCTGGTNGAATCNCCCTTGGTGATNTAGCCTGAATGCTCTAGACCNGTGAGTGGCGCACCAGGNGGCAGTCCGATTTCGGCCAGCACAAGCTTGCCNTTGCTGAATTCCATGTCTATTTCGGGCAGGTAGTAGGANCCGTCGTCGCGCACCTCGACCCACGCCATGGCACGGTGGATGACCGGTGTCGCCGCGATCCATTCACCATCCTGCTGGTTGCAGTCGGCCTCGTTTAGGTTCTCACCTAGGTTGCACCCACTACGTAGTCCGTTCTTGTAGTAAATTATCACGTCGCCGTAATCACCGTATCGCTTGTAGCCAGTCTGTTTCCCTTCTAGGTAAGTAACGATGTCGTCGCGCTCTGCGCTCTTGACCAGCACCAAATCTCCGGTGTCAATGGGGCCAATGTGAGTGACGCCCGGTTCGGGATAGAGTTGATTGCCATCATGCTCCATTGAGCCTGATTCTATGACCACCATCGGCGGCCAGTTGCCGGTGTAGCCCCAGGCGAGTAGGAACACCACTAGAACCACACCAACAGCACTCAGCAGCTCTCTAGCCCACGACGGCAGCTGCTTCAAGGCTTCGAGGTCCATGCAGCTACTTCCGCTTCTTCTTGCGTTTGACTACTCGCTTGACGCCTCGCTTCTTTGGTTGCGCTTCTTTGGCGGGAATGCGCTTCTGCGGCCCTACTGCGCTACCTTTGCGCGCGCCAAAATCAGTCATGTCGTCGCCACCCACCATACGAACTCCGCCGTATTCCTCTTCATCAACGCCGTCAACATCCGACTCTTCCACGGGTGGCGCAATATCATTCGGTTCATCACCGAGCAGCCCCGCCAGCGGATCAATCCCAGCGCCACTTGACGGCTCGAAGGTCTCCTGCGGTGCGGGCGCAGCATCGGGGTTGTCCCGCGGTTGCATCATCTGCCCGCAACAGGGCGAGCGGCTCCATTTCTCACGGTAACCTTTGCCGCACGCAGAGCAGACAAAGTCGCCCTGCTGTGTAGTTTCGGTGCGGATTGCCCCTGCTTCCCGGTCACGCGCCATTTCCGGCACTAATTGTTGCTCTACATGCTCGTCCGGTGCGACCTGCCGAAACGCATCCTTGTCGCCTTCGCCTGCGTAAGGGTCGAAGCCACTCTCTAGAAGTGCATCGGCGTCCGCCACGCGGTCGTCCTTGGCGTGATCCTTCTGCAGTTCGGGATTCTCGGCGCTACCCCCCATCTCCTGCCGCAAACGACTGTAGAATGCGTCGCGCTCGGCGAACACCTCCTTGGTTTCGTCGGAGTAGTCGAACTTTTTTTTGTCGTCTTTCTTGCGACCGAAAAGTCCCATAATGTTGCGATTCGCCGCAAGCATAAAGGGTTATGGCCTCTGGGAAGCGCATGAAATGGGACGGACAGATTGCGCTGGTGACAGGCGCTTCCTCCGGTATTGGCCGAGAAATCGCGCACCAGCTGGCGCAAGCTGGCGCAACAGTCTTCGCCTCGGCACGGCGCGATGAGCGGTTGGTGCAGCTTTCCGCTGAGTTTCCCAACGGAAGTGTCACGCCAATTGTGGCCGACCTTGCTGAAGCTGGCACTGGCGAGTGGCTAGTGGAGCAAGTACTGGCGCAGGCGGGACGTCTCGACCTGCTAGTCAACAATGCCGGTTATGGTGAGTTGGTGAAGGCCGACGAGCAGACAACAAAGGCTGTCGCTCGCCAGATGCAGGTTAACTTCATGGCGGTTATCGAGGCGACGCTGAAAACTATCCCCGCGATGAAGTCACAAGGTGGCGGCCGCATCCTGAACGTCGCTTCTATCGTGGGCCACATGGGAATCCCGGGTGTTTCTGCTTACGTTGCGAGCAAGCACGCTTTACAGGGATGGTCCGAAGCGAGCGGCTATGACCTAAAGCAGCACAACATCTCCGTGACTTGCCTCTGCCCTGGCGGCACCGATACCGAGTTCCAGGACCACGCCTCGTTCGAGCGTCACCATGGTGTTAGCAGCTTCATGCAGTCTGCCGCCACCGTCGCGCGCGCCGGGTTGCGTGGCGCGTGGAAGCGCAAGCTACTGGTCATACCGGGGCTGCGCAACCGCTTTTTTCTTTGGGCACACGACCGGATGCCGTGGCTCTACCGTCGCATTATGTATCGCGAGGCAAAACGCATTGCACCACGTGATTGACCACTACAACAATGATAGTTTTCCTGTCAGTAGGTCCAGCTCAGCCTCGCCCGCTGGTCCGAGCCCGAGGCAGGTAACTGTTCCCGCGGTGAGTTCAGTGCGCCCCGCATCACGCACCAGCGCAGTTGTTAGTCCTGCTATGCGCGCGTCAGCTTGAAGTGCGTGTAACGCCGCTTCGTCTGGAACGCGGACCGTGACCTTGCGCTGCCCCTCGTCAAACCAGTCGCGGAACTCGCGTCGATCGCGCTTCTGCAAACGCAGGGCGCAACTCACTGCGGCGTGCGCTACCTGTGCCGCCATTTTGCCGTGTGACAATTTCAGATCGCCCCGTACGGCGATGACCAGCTTGCGCTCCACCTACTCCTCGTCGGCCGTACTATCGTCAGCCGAATCAGTCTCGCCACCAGGGTCGATTGGCTGCACCTCGTGTGCCAGTCCTTCTCCCGGTGCAGCAGTGTTTAGTGCCTTTTCCAGCTCCGCCAGCCGCGCGTCAATGTCGGCCAGATCTGCGAGCAACGTCTTGCGCTTTTTCTCGTAATAGTTGCGCATCATTGCACTACCAACACGCTCGCGTCGCCCGAATTCTTCCAGCTTGCGCTTGACGTTGCGCCGGTCATGTTGCAGTCCCTCCATTTCAAGTAGCTCTGCCGGGATGATTTTCCCGGCGACGGCTAGCTCAGCCTCGACACGGAAGCCTGGTGGCGCGCGCGCTAATCCCGGATGTACCGCAGCTAGCCAAGGGTACGCACCGCGATACCATCCAGCGGCGAAGAACAGGGCAGTGGTAACGAGCAGTGCAGTTGCGACGAAAAAGGTTTGGAACCACCCCTTCTCTCCATCAGAGATGCCCTCCCACGCTGGTGCACTCCCAAGCCCGGGATTGCCAAGCACGAAGCCAATGATGATGACAACACAGATGGACATCGCCATTCCCAGCGTGATGCGGTAGAGAGTGTCAAACTCCTCATCCAGCTCATTCTTACGCGGAAACATCACCATTATCAGTGTGTAGCCTGGTAGGAACAGAACCAGCAGCAGTCCATAGATGACGCGAAGGTTGACGAAGCTATGTTGTTGCCAGCTGCCTATTGCTCCCACGATCGTAATCAGTCCAAAAAAGGGTGCCCAGAGCGATGGCACATCCTCGTCAGAGATGAGCGCGTAGACGACGTCCAGCACCCAGCCCACCGTGGCGTAAACCGGTCGCAGCACCAGTTCTCGCATTGGTCGCGCCACCCTACGCCGGTTAAAAACCTCTGCCGCCCCGGAATCCACGTCGGTAGCCGCGCGGCTCCGCACCATCGCGCCGCACATCTCCCTGCGCCAGCAGCGCCTCCCAGCGGTCGCGACAGTCACACACAGCTACTGGTATTTCGCCCCCGAGCCGATGTGCAGTCAGTCCGTCGAGCAGTGTTTTGTCGCATGTGCCGCAGTTGTGCGCACCACGTTGCGTACCACCACCGGTTGGGTCGGAGTAGACACGCACGTCGCAATCTGCGGTGCGACGCAAAACCTCGGCCACGGACCAGAGCCATGGGGCGCTCCATTCACCTCGCTTCCAGAGTCGTTCGACGACAGTGTGCCGCTGGACGTTAACCGGATTAATCGATATTTTGTCGACGTGCGACGCCGCCTGCTTAACCGAAGACACGGCGTCGTCGATGGCCTGCGCCTCGTTCAGGAATGGTGGCTTCAGGAGCACATATGCCTTGACGCTTGCCCCAACGTCGCGGGCGTTTGCGCAAGAGCGCATGAAACCATCCCATTTCATCCGTTTGTTGACGCATTTGTCGAGCACCAGTGACGTCGCCGACTCGAGCCCAATCGCCACTTCGAGCGCTGGCGCTGCACCGTAGTCCATGTGGCGCGCGTGGACGAATTCTGGCAGAGACTCCACGAGCACCTTCTCGACACCGGCAGCGTGCATCTCAGCCATTGCCTGAATAGCAAAATCGAGTGGGACCTCAGTCGGATCAAGGAACGAGCCTGAAGTGTAAATCTTGGCGTAGCGTTTCCCTGTCAGGTGTGGTATTACTTGCGCCCATTGCGCCAGCAGTGCTTCCGTAGAAACACCGCCGGGGACAGTGTCATTGAAATAGCCACACATGGCGCATCCTTCGCGAATCGACCAGTAGCAGCCGCGCGTGCGTAGAATGGCGACCCCCGCTTCCACCTGCTCGCCATCTAACAGTTCACGCTCAGTCCAGGTTGCGACTGGTTGGTCGAGCGAATGCGCTGGTGGTTCCTGCTTGGCATTGTTCACGAACTCGGCGAATGCGTCAACCACGATTCCGCACCTCTACTGCCAGTCCACGTTCCATCGTGACCATTTCTCTGGGAGCCATGCGCGCAATGCCCACAGCAGTGATTTCGCCGCCTTGCTCGACGGCTACTTGGTCTCCGTTGCGGAACTCGCCCCGGACGCCAGTGACTCCGGCGGCGAACAGGTCGCCTCGCAGCTGGAATTTACCTGCCTCGATGACCGGGCCGCCGGCCTCGACCAGTTTGGCAGCGCCTTGTACCGTAAGTGCAAATCCGCCGATACGCGGAGAAAAATTTGCCAGGTCACCCAACCGCAGTCGCGGCCAGCGTCCCTGTACCGGCGCAGTGAGCAGGGACGCTGCAAGTTCGCCGAACTGGACTTGCGCCAGTCCAGTCGCTTCGCCACGGGAGCGATTGTGACCAGACAACGATGCTACTCCGCGCAGTGCAGTGCGGCATGCCGCACCAAGCGCGTTCAGGCCAGCGCCAGATGCGGGTCGTTCAGCACCGGTATCTAACACCTCGATCCCGCGCTCCTGTAGCAGCACCGTTAGCATCTTGGAAGCGGAGCCAGCGTGCACTACTGCTTTTTTATAGTTATGTTCGGGACGTAGTCGTTCTAGTTGGCGGCCAAACATCTCGCGTTCGTTGGCATCCCAGTAGCCGGTAACCCCTACGTCATAATGCGCTGCTGGGTGGAGCATTTCCAGCTCGCGTGGAACTAGCCCCAGCGGGCTCGTCACCGAAACCACGTGTAGTGCCAACCAGTTGTTTAGCGAGCGCAGCGTGCGGTGGAAGCGGCGGTGCGAGTTGCTCCAGTGGTATGGCTTGCGCGCTGAGCAGGGCAGCAGCAGCAGCACCATTCCCTCCGCCGGTGGTGCAAAGCGTTCGAGTCTGCGTCGCCATTCGACTACAGCTGGATGGTCAAACGAAAGTGCGCCGGCGCGGATTTTAGTCGTGCGATGCACCCCTTTGGTCTCGAGGAAGTTACGTGAGTGGTGCAATAGTTGCGTCACGCGTGGGTTGTGCAGCGCAGTACGCTCGACCAATTCACGCAGTATTCCCTGTTCCAATGCCGTGCGGATGCGTGCTAGCCAGGTTGCTAGGGCCTTGCGATTGCCCGCAGAGGTTACCTTGGCGTCGGGAATCCAGTCGCCCTGTTCTAGCCGGAAACCGGCCGCACTCCGTAGTTCGGTGGTGAGTGAGTCGAATAGATCCACCCCCAAGTATGCCAGCAATGGCATTTCTGCCGGTTCTACCGCGGGAGCATAGAGCAGTCGTTGCCAACCCGCCTCTTTACGCGCCACCGTTAGCATTTCTACCAGCTTGCGAGGATTGTGTGACGCAGCACCGTCAACGACAGCTATTTCGTTGGATACGGCCAAGAATGGTGCTTGTGTGGTATCGCGACCGAGCGGTTGCGGAGGCAGCTCTAGCTTACGGCGGCCGAGCTTCAGCGCACCGCCATTTCCCAGTTCCGAAACAGGTAGCAGTTTTGCTCCCGCATCAGCACCCAGCACCAGTGGCGTGCAGCGACCTTGCAGTCCCAGCAGCCTTCCCATGCCCTCGTGCGCGAACGGTTCCACGCCGTGTCACCGACGGCGGGGAGATTATGTTTCCGGCAGTGCGTCCAGTTCTTCGGGCTCGGCGGTGGAGGCAGCCGAGTG
>NYZZ01000013.1 GCA_002687355.1 Methanobacteriota archaeon | reverse complement strand
GAAGGAATAGACTGGCTGTTGCAGATACTTCTGCATCCCGGCGTTCATTTCATGCATCCACTTGACCATGCTTGCCTTGGTACGTTCATCGAGTGAGCGGTGAACGGTCAGCACCTTGTCGAAGTTTTTGACCAGCCCTCGGTAGTGTTCATCCTGTACCCACTCCTCTGCTTGTGAAGCGAGCTCCTGCGCCTTCCTGTCTGCCATCTTGGAGTCGGGTCGCTCCAGGATTTCCATGATGGCGTTCATCGCCCGTATACGTTCCTCGAGAGAGACGTGGCGCTTGCCGATGTCGTCCTCAAAGGTATCGAGGATGCGTGCCTCGAGGTATCCCACCATGATGGGTGCCAGAAGCGCGTCCTCAACTAGTGGAATGGTCAGCGCGAACGAACGTGAGACAGATTGAAGTGCCCATTTACAGTAGTCCAAGGACTCCACGAGGGCCTCGTTGGCCCGGCTTTTGACGGCACCGTAGAGTGAGGGAGTCATAGTTTCTCTTGCTTGGGCGGGAGCTCCTCGACGACGACCTCCCATAAAAAACTGAGTCCAACGGCATTTGCCGAATGGAAGGTGCTTAAGCCTGCTGCTATTCAGTAGGCTATGCAACCACTTTCCAACCTACCTGTCGAAGGTGTCAGGGCGCTGCTTTTCGACCTTGATGGTACGCTGGTCGATGAACAACTTGGAGCTAGTGCCTATGCGTCGCTCCACGCAGCACGCGATGCTGGTCTGCGCACAATCGCAGTTACTGGCCGCCCAGCTGGCTGGTGCGACCTCATGGCACGCTGGTGGCCGCTCGACGGTGTGGTCGGGGAGAACGGCGCGTTGGTGATGCGCCTAGTCGATGGCAAGCTCCAGTGCAGCGATTGGCAAATTGCAGAGGACCCAGTGAACCGCCTGATGGGATTGTGGGATACTGTGTATGCAGCATTCCCAGACGCGCAACTGGCGGCTGACCAGCCGTGGCGCTCCCATGACCTCGCCATAGATTTTGCCGAGGAAGCTAGTCTCGGACTGGAGTGGGCCAGCTCAGTAGCGGAGTTTGTCCGTGCGCAGGGAGCTCGCGCCGCGATTTCCAGCATCCATGTCAATTGCTGGTTCGGTGACTGGGACAAGCTGGCGATGAGCGAACGACTCCTGACCGAACTCGAGCTATTGCCGGAGGCATGCGTCTACGTTGGCGATTCCCCGAACGACGCGCCAATGTTCCACGCTTTCGAACGGTCTGTTGGAGTTGCGTCAGTAACTAGTTACGGCGACTTGCTGGAGCATCCTCCACATTACGTTACCAAATCAGACGGTGGTGCCGGTTTCGCTGAAGTGGTTGCACACATCACCAGGTGACGCCGCGCTGGTGCTGGTAGTTGCCGCTGCGCTCGCTGTAAGACCCGGATGCAGGTGAGGTCAGCGCCTCGAGCACTAGCTGGCAGTAGGTTTCACCGACCGGTAGTTCTAGTGGCTCTGCCGCCGAATTTAAGCCTGGAAGCGTCAGTGTACCATCGAAGCCAGCATCAACCTTCCCAAAGCTCGCTTGCACACCTCGCCGCGCCCAGGTACTTCGCAACCAAAGTTGTCCGCAGAGCGCGGGACCGCAGGCGACTCGCTCGAGCGTCGAGACCGCAAAGCGCGTTTGTGACGGCACGCTGAGCGTGCCTTCCGATATCGGCTCGCTGCCAGCCAAGGCCACCTCGCCAATGCGCATGTCATAGCCGTTAGGCGTCAGGTTCGCGACGTCGAACGGTTCGATTTCCAGCTGTCCGGCATCAATCGCTGCGAGTATGGCCTCGTCGCTGAGTACCGGCATCAGCCTTCACGCAGTTCTTTCAGGAACTGCTCAGCCAGGTCGGCGCGCACNTTTCCTTCGCGCTTGAGNCGTTCTGCAACNGCGTCAATNTCGCTGTCCTCGGCACCAGCTGCGACCGCCAGNTTGCGCGCGTGCAGNCCCATGTGGCCACGTTGGATACCTTCTGAAGCCAGTGCGCGCAGTGCACCCAGGTTCTGGCATAGTCCCACGGCGGCGATGATGCCTGCCAGCTTCTCTGCCCCACCAGGGATTTCGAGCCCCATCATCTTGACGCATGCTCTAGCAGTAGGGTGTGTTGCGGTTGCCCCGCCCACCAGGCCGACAGCCATTGGCAATTCGATGCTGCCGTGCAGGTCTCCTGAATCCGTTTTCTCCCAGCGCGTGAATGAGCTATCACCTTCCTTCCAGCCGCCATAGCTATGCGCCCCTGCCTCGATGGCGCGCCAGTCATTTCCGGTTGCGATTACCACAGGGTCGATGCCATTCATGATGCCCTTGTTGTGTGTCGCGACACGGAACGGGTCTGCGCACGCAAACGCATAGGCAGCGATGATGCCGTCGACTACTTCCTCCCCACCGAGGAATTCCGCTGGCCAGATAGCACTGGCGCGTGTCTTGCGGTGAACCGCCAGGTTGGAGATAATTCGGAGGTAGACTCGTCCGCCGGTAAGCGTCTCAAGTCGCGGTGCGACCGCCTCCGCCATGGTGTTGACAGCGTTAGCACCCATTGCGTCACGGCAATCGACCAGCAGGTGCGTGATGACCATCGGCCCCACCGCCGAATCTAGCACGCGCACCTCGATACCGCGGCAACCACCCCCAAACTTGACCAGTATGGGGTCCTGCTCGTTCGCCAGTGCGACGATTTCGTCTGCTGCCGTCTCGACGGTAGCTTTGGCGGCGAACGCGTCGTCCAGATCGACCAACTGAATTTGCCCAATCATCACCGGTTCGTCTGAGTCTACAGCAATCCCCTTTGGCAGCGTGCCTTTTGCCATGTTTGATGCAGCTGCGACAACCGACGGCTCCTCCAGTGCCATAGGTACGAAAAGCTCCTCACCGTTCACCTTGAAATTTGCTGCAACACCCAGTGGCATTGGAAAGCTGCCGATAACGTTCTCAATCATGCGGTTGGCAGTCTCACCACCAAGCGCACCGAATCCACCCAGCGCCTTCGCTTCCTCGTCACTGAGACTGGCGAACTCCTTCACGATTTCCAGTCGTTCTGCCGGTGAGAGCTTGTAGAAACCGGGAACGGCAGATGTACGTGCCATACGGGTGGATTGTCGGCCACTAAAAGGGGATTGGGGCCTGCAGCGTCAGAAGAAGCGATGCCTATGTACACACGCCCTTCTAGGCAACGATGAGTGCTCTAACGGCATCCGACCTATTGCAGGAGTGGGTTAATGCAGTTCAGAGCGGAGATCCACGCCAGGTCACTGGACTCTACGCACAGGATGGTCTCTTGTTGGGAACTTTTTCAGACAGGGAATGCGTCGGTTCAGGACCTATACTTGAATATTTCGAGAACTTCCTAAAATCTGCCGTGGAAGTAGAAATTATTACAGAGAGTCTAGTTAGCGATAAAGCGTCTGCCTTCAACACGGGCCTTTACAATTTCATCGTTGAGGGCAAAACCCTGAAGGCCAGATTTAGCTTTGTATTCGTCAAGAATGATTCGGGATGGAAAATAAAGTCCCATCACTCCTCGCTGGTGCCGGAATCAGCCTGAATTTTTCTCGAGATTCTCTCCTTCAGGTGGATAAAATTCTGTCAAGTCTCCTACAGACTCATAGAGGCTTGGGCCATTTCCTAAATAGTAAACGGAACCCAATCTATCTCTTGAATTTGACGCAGTAGTGTCATTCCCAGATGCGCAGGTTCCGGTACATCCATCTGCAAATCCAATGTATACTCTCCCTTCTAAATCTATATGTAAATCATTAAAATCTAGAAGATTACGATTAGAACCTCCCTCATTTGAGCGGCAATCACCGCTGTTTAGACAAATACTACCTACCTGTACTGGATCGGATGAAACTCGTTGAGTATGAAATATAGGATTTTCATCCAGTGCATTAAGACTGTAAGTAACATATAGATAGTGACTAACATTTGTGGTAGCATAGTGTGCATTTCCATCCCATGGTTCTCCATCAATATTAGGCTGACCAAGTTCACTAGCATTCTCGCTTCCAAGGTAGGTAATCGCAATTCGTCCAGGGTCTCCAGCAGAGGTGTGAGGAAACGTCGCCGAGATTACTTCTACAGGGCTAACTCTAATGCTTGTTTGGTCCCAAGTATTACCTGAGTCCATACTTCGTGACATATAGACACCTTGATCACTACCAACCCAGATGTTGTAAGCATTCGACTCGGTGTCTGTAGCAACCTCTCCATTCTTACGAGGATTTGGTGTACCTACGTCCTCTCCCATCGTGCGTTCCTCCCAAGTAAGGCCGTTATCTTTGGAAAAAATGATTGCCGGTGTTGCAACTCGAGGAGGTAAATAGACAGTACCATCTGGTGCGGTTGTGATAGCACCATGCAATCCTCCATTAGTGGTAGCTAAACCTACAATGTCTCCTCCAACTTCAAATGTAGCACCCCCATCATAACTGGTGTAACAGGAGATATAGAGTAATTTGTTAAAACAGAAGTATACCGCAGTTTCATAATATGCCTCGGTAATTTGCCCTCCTGTTCCATATCCTTCGTTAGTCCATGGCCCTGAACCGAGTTTTATGTGGTCGTTTATGGGTATTGACCCTGAGTCGTGCGGGTTTGCTAACCAATTTTCACCATCATCATCAGACCAACCAATCCAAGTGGTCCAAAGCCCCATCATATGGATATTGAATACTCGATCCGTAACTGGATCAACCCATCCGTACGGGTCGTTGGTAAAGAACGCCTGTGTGGGATTACTTGTGTCCACCCATGTTTCACCGTGGTCGCATGATCGCATCGGTTTCTCGAATGCTATGAAAAATATACACCCACTCGAGGTAACTCCTATACTGGGTTCAGCCCCTTCTTCACCCACATCACTAAACTCAAAACTGAGGGGCAAGGGTTCCACATCGATGCCCAGACCATCGGGTCCGGTGACGAAGGTCCAGTCTGGAAGAGAGGGTTCCTCAGGTGGGAGTACAGGTGGTGCTTCCTCTTGAAGGCAGCCAGAAAAGCCACTTGCTAAAACAACGAGACAAATGGTCACCACCCGCATGGGCCGTACATCCAATCGCATTGATGAGACCAGTGAAGAAGATATCATAACGGTTTTCCTAGAATGCTCCGTGTTTGCTGATATACTATTGGCTAAGGTCCTTGACCTTCTCAACAAGGTTCATCCTACCGACGCGCCACATACCAAATGGTGCCAGTGCGACTGAGATTGTCACGATGACGCCAATCAGGAGAATAGCACCCATCAAGTCCACTTGCACCGAGAAGTAGAACGCCCATTGTACCATAGCCGAGATTAGGTATTGCGTCGCTATGACGGTAAAGACGCACGCCAACACACCGCCAATAAGCCCGATGGCAAAGTGCTCGCCAAGCATCATCATCCCGATTCGACGTATTGGCGCACCCAGAACCCTCAGTGTCGCAAGCTCTGAATCCCGCTCAGCGAGGTTCATCAGCAGGGTGTTGAACAGTACGGCAATAGCTATGATGACACCCAGACCAAGTATAGCGTTGAAGAACTGCTGCTGCTGTTTCATCAGCGTATCAAAGGATTTTTCCATGTCCTTCTTCTGGACAATCCCGATTGACATCCCTCCAATATCATCATCTAGCTCGACCCCATTTGGCAGCTGTATCAGGACTGTGGTGGCCTCCAATCCGACTACCGTGGTAAGGTCTGCCCTGTGGAAATACAACGTGCGCACGACTTCTCCTTGGGTAACTCCTGTAATCTCGACATCCAGCCACGCAGGTCCAAACATGATTGTTTGCGTATCTCCAACCTCCCAGTCGAGGAATACCATGGTACCTTCATCGACGAGCACTTGGGTCGTCGTGGCTGAGGCAACGGGAAGCGAGCCTTCCTTCAGGTTCAGTCTTATCATCGCATCGTTTTCGGTGGAGACGCGGTCCAACCCGTAGGCGAGAAACATTCTCGAATCACCTTGGGCATTCCCAGGGAACACCAGCATTGTTTCATGCTCTGCATTATTCTCCTCGGCCCATTCAATTACATTTCCTTCCCCACCGAAGGGAACATTGACCATTGCGTCCCATTTCTGGTCTTCGAGACTCCCCGTCATGATATCTTCCATTGACCCCATCATCAACATCATTGATCCAAAAAGAAGCATTGAGAGTCCCACAGCCACAAAGGTGAAGACAAGGCGAATCGGTTTGCGGATGCTGGACCTGATGGTCAGTCCCACTGTGGTTGGTAGCCGGGAAGTTATCCTCTGGATTCTTCTGGATGAGAGTCTTACCTCGTGTTTACCCCTCAGAATCTCAAGAGGCTGCATTCTGGACGCCTGCCATGCTGGACGAATACCAGAGAGCAGAGCTATGACCATCGCGATGCCGCAGTTTTGTATTATCAGTGATGCTTCAACATGGTAGCCGATGGCCGGGATGCCAATAATTTCTTCGTACATTTTCACCATGGCCGGTGCACCCATAGTGACTCCCAGTACGGTACCAATAACGCAACCAATCAGACCAATCGCAATTGGAGCGATGACATAGCCAGGCATTATGGAGGAGCTAGAGATTCCGAGGGTTCTCAAGATGGCGATTTCCCTCGCTTGAGACTGGATGAGTCTCTGTAGACTGAGGAAGATTGTTATACTGGCTACTATGACAATCATCCCGGTGATTATTGGGTATGACTTTTGTGCGCCTTCGGCATCCGCACGGAGGAACTCGACGGACTGGACTCCTGAGCGATCATAGACTCTCGAGTACGCGTCGTCGTTCGCCATAACGATTTTAGACACGGCATCGATGATTTCACTGAGTTGTTCGCCTTCAATATCATCAGTGGACTGTAGGTCGTATTCGGGAGTTCCCTCGATGTCAAGTAGCAATAAGTTGGCTGAGCCGGCAGTCAGGTTGGCAAGGCGTTCCAGACCGCCGTCTGACAGGTACCCTGTTACGAATGTTCCGGACTCAGCGGGTAGCAGGACACCCTCCTGAGCGAAGTAAAGGTGGTTGGAGTGGTAGCCGATACCAACCACAGTATAGTTCATGGTGCCATGTCCCGCACCCAGAGTAACGGCATCACCTAGGCCAATCCCCATCTCGGAAGCGGCGTGCTCGTCGATTACTATTTCATCATCTGCAACCGCCAGAGTACCTGAACAGCATTCATGGTCAGGAATCCAGACCCTGTCCACCTCTCCCTCGTCGATACCGTGCCACATCGCGTCGACAAGTTTCTCTTCGTCTCCGTCAGTATGGAACATGAGGCCGCTCAGTTTCAGCCTCGGCTCGCAGACGTCTAGCGGGAGCGACGGGTCAGGCCATTGTTCCTCTATGGCTTGGCAAAGAGAGTCGACCGTAGTCCCGTTCCACGTACCGCTAGGGTTCTCAACCCATGCGTCCGGGAGGTTAATTCCTTCATCATTGTCGGCATAGATGTTGTCGTACAGACTTGCAGCCGAGTTGGCGTAGGAGCCAAAGGAGATGCCAGCAAAGACGCCAACAGAAATCATTAGGATGACTGCAGATAGCCTGAGCTTTGTGCGCCAGAGGCTCCTTGCGAGTCGTCTGGTCAGTAACATTGACATGATAGCGACCTTCAGTGATCCACCTTTTCATCAGATGTGATTTTTCCGCTATCTAGTCTAACTATGCGAGTAGCGTACTTCATCAATGACTCGTCGTGAGTTACGAAGATGCAGGTGATTCTCTCGGCTTTGCAAACCTTTACCAGAACATCCATCACCATTGCTGAGGTCTTTGAATCAAGGTTCCCCGTCAGTTCGTCGCCGAGCAGCAACTTTGGACTCTTGGCAATGCTACGGGCGATGGCAACACGCTGCTGCTGACCACCGCTAATCTCCGCAGGGAAGCGGTCAGCCTCACCAGAGAGCTCAACTAATTCGAGCAGGTGCCGTGCCTTTCCTACGTCACGTCCGCCTGCCAATTCTTGAATGAGCAGGATATTCTCAAGCACAGTAAGGTCCTGGAGCAGGTTAAAGAATTGAAATACATAGCCGATATTTTCTCTACGGAAGGTCGTCATCTGTTCAGCTTTGTTCCTAGGAACCTCTACGTCGTTGAATTTGTACGTCCCACTAGTCGGGCTGTCAAGTGCAGAGATGCAGTTCAGTAGCGTGGTCTTTCCAGAACCCGATGGACCAAGCAGAATGATTCTTTCGCTTTCATCAACACAAAGGTCAACGCCGTCTAGAGCTTTGATGGCCTCTGAAGCCATCTCATAGATGCGCGAGACCCCCTCCAGTTCGAGCAGCGACATGGCGCTGCCACAGGGCCGTTAGTTAAGGGATTTCGGGCGGAGTTCCAATTGTACCGCAGTGAGGGCAGATGATTTCGTCATCATCTCGCTGTCCCGGAAATTCCCGCTCGCAACCGGTATCACAGCGGAACCTGAGGTGGCGTGAGTACTGAGTCCCTCCAACCACGCCGAAGGGAGGTGTTTCGAGTGGTTCATCTGGTTCTTCAGCTTCGGCTGGTTCCGGCTCCAACGGTATGGCCAGCTGTGGTTCAGGCACGACCTCCNTCGCTGGCTCCTGCTCCTGGCGCTGAGTGACNAGGTACGCCCCGCCNCCCATCATGGCCAGCGCCAACAAAGCCAGCAAAGCCACTGGCAGCCACNCAGGCAGGACGAGCGTCTCGTCCTCGATCTGCTGCGGCTCGTTGATAACGGCCGGAGTCAGGTCCAGTATCAGGTACTCAAGCAGCACTCCAGAAACTTCCATAGTCTGGGTACGGTAGCCCATACGGTCGACTGTAACGACGCGGTAGTACCACATCTGGCCCGAGAGGTCTGAATCCATGAAGCTGTTCAGTCCATCGTATACTGGTGACATCTGGCTAATCACTTGCCAGCCTTCAGAGAGGTTACTATTCCGTTCTACGACGAAGTGCACCGCGTCAGTAGGGGTTTCCCACGTCAATTCGATGGCGTTCTCATCAGACATGACTACACGTACCGCCTCTGCCGGGAATGGCGGGCTCAGGTCAATCACTATCGAGCTGTCATATGCCTCGAATTCTACAATTAGGTTGGCGTTAGTAGCAGGGCGGTAACCAGCTATGCCATTGCCGAAAAGTAGCCTGCCATTTTCGTAGTCTACCATGAACTGCATGTTGCCCATGCCATTAGGGTAGTCGAAGCCGCTGTACTCTTGCAGGACGGTGCTGGTGTCAGCCCCCGTCTTGACCTGCACTGTGACCGTGTTGGGGCTGCCAGCGTAGACGGGCAGCAACGGCAGCACAGGTAACTCCAGCGCCAAGTTTGCGCTGCCGTCTGCCAGTGGTTCCCACAGGAACGGGTCTCTCTCAAGCTTGTTTCCGGCTGCGTCCTCTGGTAGCAGTCGGAACCAGTAGCGCCACCCATCATCCAGTCCAGTCACGGTCGCGCTGCCATTGACCCACCCCACACCCAGGGGCTTCCATTCTAGCTCTGCCGTTTCATCCTCCAGCAGCCGAGCGTACTCCACTTCTAGACTCGTGAGGTCACCCAAATCACCTGTCAGCTGCAGCTCGACCTGCTGCGCGCCATGGAACTGCGACAGTGTCGCAAGCGTTATCTGCGGCGGAGAGCGGTCGAACTCGAGTTCCAGTTCCGGAGTCACGGCGGTATTGCCGGCGAAATCGGTAGCCAGCAAACGCAAACGGAGAATGCCTTCCTGTTCGGTTGGGAACCAGTGATTGTAGTTGCTTGAAGCGGCGGAACTGTAGTAATCCACCCAGTCACTTCCCTCCCACAGCTGTAGCTGGTAGAGCGCAATATCGCTGGAATTGGCACCCCAGCCTAGGTAGCTCCCAAAATCGCTGGTGACGCCTTCGGACTCAGCCGCCAGCCAGGGCTGTGGCGGAGTCATGTCGACCGTAATCGTCGCATGTAGGCTAGATTGTTCGACGTTTCCCACGACATCGTGAGACAGCGTCCGAAAGCGGTAGCTGTAACCATCCTCGCCATTGAAGGTGGTACTACTGCCGGTGTAGAAGTCATCTAGGACCCAGTCGCTCCAACCACTGCCATTGTGCTCACTCCACCACAGCTCGAAGCCTGCTATGTCAGTCGAGTCATCCAGCACTTCCCAGCTGATTGGGAAGCTGCTGTCGTTGCTCCAGGATGCGGTGTGTGCACGCGAGAGTGGCGCTTGTGTATCGAGATATAGTTCCAGTTTCAACGGCTGCGGGTGGAAGTTCCACAGATTGGTCCGTTGGATCTCGATTTCAAGCTGCTCGTCGTACCACTGTTGATTTTGTTGATTGCGCACCACAGAAGCAAGAATATTCTCTCCTTCCACCAATGTGTTCAGGTTGGCAAGTGTCTGAGCGTTCCAGTACTCGGCGCCATGGTCCCCTCCCCCCATGTCACTGTGACGCTGGACACCATTGAGGTAGTGGGTACCAGCACCGTTAGTGGCTATGCTGAGGGTCAGTACCCCCCCTGAATAGGCACTTAGATTAGTAATATTGAAAACGTGGCGGAAATAAGCATAGTTGTTCCCATTCCACTCTGTGTTGTAGTTAACTCCACTGACACTGCTATCACCGAACGGCGCAGTGCCATTGCTCCAGGCGGAGTCATTGTAGGCCAGCAGCGTCCAGTTATTGTTACCGTAGAGTTCATCGTTAGTTGTCCAGCGCCAGCTAGTAGCGTCATCACGCCCGCTCTGGACTAGCGGCAAGCTGACAAGCCCGGAATTCTGCGTTGAGGCCTCAATCGAGAAATTCCAGTCTCCGTTAATTTCCCCTTCCGGTACGGAGACATTGAGTAGCAGCTCGCGACTCTCTCCGGGCGCGAGTTCCATCCATTCAGGATGGAAGGCGACACCCCAACCCTGTGGCTTCTCAGAGGTCGTGAAGGTTAGGACATCAGCCAGGTCACCTGTGTTGCGAACTGTGACGTTGAAAGATGCAGTACCGCTCGAATTAACGAGCGGGACGTCACCGCTGTACTCCAGCATGTATTCCCAGTGATGGATGTGCAGCAAGTTCTCGAAAGAGTTGTTGAGATAGTTGCTTTCGTTGCTCTCGCTACTGATACTCAGGTTGAGTAGAATGTCGCCTAGTCGTTGTGGAGTCCAGTCCACCAGTATCGTTGCATTGGAGTTAGCAGCGAATGATGGAAGGAACTGCTGCCATACGGTTTCCCCATCAGCCTGTAGTTTGACGGTAACGAGGTCGGCGCTGCTGTTTCCATCGTTGCCGATATTAAGCACAAGTGTCAACTGGTCGCCCAGGGTGACTGGTTCCGTCGTCGTATTGAGAGGGGCGTCAACGCCTCCAGTTATCTGCAGGTCAATCCACTGGCGATTCTGGCCTCCCGACCCGTAGACGTAGTCCCGTGCGTAAACCGCAAGCACGTTATCGGTACTGTTGAACATCTCTGGAGCTAAGGATTCTGTACCATCTCCGTTCCAGTATTCCATACCGTGGCTGTTGCCACCGCGCTCGCTGTAAATGAGATTGCCATTAAGAAACGGCGTGCAGTAGTTGGCGAACGCCACGTTAATCTCGGCCGAGACAATTGTCCCGGCTGGCAGGTCGAAACTGTGCCTGATTAGAAGTGCATCGTTCTCAAATGGCGAACTGCCTGAAGTGTCCCAGATGGTGTTTGGATTCACGTTATTGTATTCTCTGTCACCGAAGGGTGCCGCGCCAAGCGACCAGTTCGAATCATCGAACCAGGGTTGCGACCAGTTTTCAGGCGCCTCGGAATAGTCGTCCAAGATAAGGAAGCGAAACATGGTTCCATTGTCCAGGCCACTCTCCACAAGTGTGACGGGAACTTCCCCCTCCACAAGGTCATAGCCGTATTCGAGCGAGAGCGCTTGCAAGTCGGCTTCGCCACTGCCCTGCACAGCGAATGTCAGTACCGTAACGGTAGCGACTAGTAGTAGAATTTGGACCCTCATCGTGATTTGACATGCCACTGCCTGATATTTTAAGCCCATGGTTCGCTGCGCTAACTCTATAAGAAGGCCGCTTGGGTGGCCGCGCACAGAGGCAATCTTGTCGTCTGACGAAGAGCAGGAGGGCATCCGCGGCCGCGTCGACCGTTTCTTCGCTCGACAGGCGAAGAAGCGAGATGAGTTGCTAGATCGCGAGGCAATGGGCGAGCGGCTAGAGGAGGTCCGACGCACAATTGCGATATCCTCACCTGAGCCACTGCGAAAGCTGGCACGAAAGCAACGTGAGCGCGCTGCCGCTCCGGAGCCAGCTGTAGCCGAATCACCCACAGAGGAGGTTAGAATTGGACCATGGTCGCGTAGTCTGGTGAAGCTGACTACTAACCAGCCACCGATTACGATGGGGTTGATGACCGCGCTGATGTTTCTGATGCTCATTGGCATCCCGCAGGCGAATATCAATGGCGCGATGGAAGTGTATCTGCCGCGGGGTTCACCAGAGGAGGCACTGTTGTTCGAGGTGCGCGAAGACTGGTCGACCGACATAATTGTAATCTACATCGAGACACCAAACGCGCGGGACCTGAATGATGAAACCAACATCACCTTGCGTTCGGTGCTGATTGAGATGGATTACCTGGAGCGGACGCTGGATTTTATCGGGCAGGTCGAGGAGGAGGACAAGCCCGGTGTTGTCCCGAGTGATGCCGGTACCATCGATGACATAGTCTTCTCGCTCAGCATCTCGACCATCATCAAGGAGCTGCATTCGAGCAACTCCAGGGCGTATGACGCGCTCATCGATAACGGTGAAGAGTGGTCTGCGGCGGAGAGCGGTGGCCTCTCCCTCGTTCTTGCGGATGCCGTGGATGGCGTGAGGGAAGCCAAGGATTTGGCGATTCTTACCGGCGCGCTGGGTGGCTACGAGATTCCAAGCCAGAATGACATCGACGACTACGTCGAAGATATTCCTCCGTCCGTGATGGAGAAGGTGCTGCGCGACACCAACGGCGACACTATCTGGGACACGGCGGTCATTGTCTTTGGCATTAGCGGTGACGCCGACCCCGCCGTCGTCATCGAGCGGACGTATCAGGCAATCGAGGAACGTGGTGAGGGGCTGGGCCGTCCCGGCGGGCTCACCTACAGCAGTATGGAGCTGACCGGCCCGGTGCCTGTGACGCAGGCCATCACTGAGCGCTCGTTCCACGAGTTCTGGCGCGTATTCCCACTTGGTGTTGGACTCTGCGCACTGATGATTTTCGCGTTGCATCGGCGCATTCGGGCGGTGCTCATTGCCGGTGTCCCAACGCTCTACGGCATCCTGATTACCTATGGCATCATCGGTTGGTGGGGGCGTGAAGTCACTCCCACTATTATCGCGCTCGGTCCCATACTTATGGCGCTCGGTGTGGCCTACGGGCTACACCTCACCAATCGCTTTACCGAAGAGCAGGGCAACGCACAGGAAAGGATGATGCGCGCCATGTCTACTACGGGACG
>NYZZ01000012.1 GCA_002687355.1 Methanobacteriota archaeon | reverse complement strand
AGGACGGCCCCAAATGCGGAGCAGTGAGTCCCCATCAAGTGTGCCAAATGCATCTATCAGAAGCTCGACGCCGCCAAAGATGCGCTGCGCAAGTCTTCGCACAAGCTTCCGACGCCGTGTCATATTGAGGTCAGCGAGGTGAGCTGATGGCGGAAGTGGTCCAGAAGCTGGGACTACCGCCGCCAGAAGGTTTTCTTTACTTCGTCGAACGCGACGGCACTGTCTGGAAGCATCAGGGTGGGAGCAAGGAGTGCATTTCCGACAAGTTAGTAGATCGTGACGAGGGTTACCTTTACTTTGTGGACCTGAACGGCGACTTGGCGCGACTACCCGACCCGCAGAAGCGCGATCCCGAGACCAATGCTCTTTTCAAGCCGGGAACACAGGTCACGGCTGATGAGCAGACCGACTAAACGCGTTGCTACCAGTATATTGCTTAATCACGACCGCATCCTGATTCTGAAGCGGTCAGCTGCAGTCGGCAGCTTCCAGCACTACTGGTCAGGCGTCTCCGGGTTCGTCGAGCCTGGTGAAGAACCGCTAGAAACGTCGCAGCGCGAAGTCGAAGAAGAGACCGGCATCCCGCGTGCCAGCCTCGAGCTGCTGGCGCGCGCTCCGCCCCGCCTTACCGAGAAGCCCGAGCAGATTTTCGAAGTGCATTCGTTCCTCTACCTCTGTACGACCGACCAAGTGCAGCTTGACTGGGAGAACGACGAGTTTGCGTGGGTCGCGCCGGAAGAACTGCATGACTACCACACAGTACCTTGGTTGCCAGAGATGGTTAGCACGCTGATGGCGGAGCAATAGCTAGTTCCAGAACTTCCACCACGGTCTTGCGGTTTCGCGCATGCGCTGCTCCACCGTCGAACTGCCCTGCGCTAGTCCTTTCATCACCGCCAGTTCCAGGCTACGGTAGGCAAGCTTTCCTGCCGGCGACATATTGCTCAATGCGCGCAGGACGCGCTGCGGCAGCCCCTCGAGCAGCTCTAGTCGGCTGCGGTCAAACTCCAGCTCGCCTCGCGCCTCGACCGGTGCGCCAGCTGCCTGTGATGCGAGTGTTGACAGGTCAGCACCACCTTCCTGCTCGTTCTCACGGAACCAGAGCGCGAAACCACCGGTAAAGCTCAATTCATTCAGCACCCACTCGCCCACTGGTCGCAAGTCAAGGTCGCGTGTTATCTTGTCATCTTCAGACCAGTGATGCTCGACGTGTGGACCAAGCTGGTGGCGCAGTCGCTTCCCGAGTAGGTTCCATTCGTGCTTGCGTAGCCGCATTTGTCCGCGCAGTCGCTCGAGTAACCATCCATACCGCGCGCGCAATTGCATATCATCACCCACGATCTCTTGCGCGATGAACTCTGTTGCCTCTGGTTGCGTCACCAAGTTCGCAACCAGTGTCGGTTCCAACCCAGTCACGGTAGCGGCTGCGTTCAGTTCGAGTGGTCTTGGGAGCAGCATCAGCCAAAGCTGTGCAACCTCGCCTCGGCCGGGTTCTTTCACGGCAGTACCAGCGTTCCCGCTGGATCTCCTGTGAGTGCAGCGGCAAAGTCGCTAGCACCGATAATGCGGCACTTGCACTCTAGAGCAACGGCGGCAGCTGCATCCAGCTTGCCCCACATTCCGCCGGTAACGTCGGCGCCCGGCACGTCCATCCGTTGCTTACGCATCACTTTACGGGCGTTTGCGTCTAGCTGTTCGACCAGCTGTGCTCCCGGTTCGGTCGGGTCACGATCCATCACACCAGGGTGATTTATGACAAATAGCGCGCGCTGTATATCCAGTGCACGCGCCAGCTCGACCATTAGCGTGTCACCGCTTAGGATGGCCACACCTTGCGAGTTATCGTCGGTAACGTCGCCACAGGTGACCGGTATACGTCCGGCTTCCAGCGCCGCCTCGAAGCTGTTGGTCGGAAAATCCACGACGCTCTGCGGACCGGCAGTGTGAAGCGTTTGCGACGGTAGGACAGGATATGGTTCCATTCCTGCCAATGCTAGTGCGTCGCATACCAATGCATTGAGTGTACGCACTTGCTGCCTGGTNCGTTCTACTGCCGCTCCTTGTTCTGGCGAGCCGTCGCTCCCCTGCGCCAGNCCGAANCGCTTTGCTAGTGGATGCCCGAACGACCCCGCTCCGTGCACTAGCACTGCTGGCTCTNCGCTAGCNGCCAGCGCTTCGGCCAGCGCGGTGATACGTTCCCGCTTCGGCGCCGGTCTGACAGCCGTCTTGTCAGTGATGAGNGAGCCGCCCCACTTGACCAAGTTCATGGNATCTCCATAGCCGGGCAGTCGAAAAGGTAGGGTGAGCCAGTTGCNACAGTTTCTCCNGCCTTGACNCCCGGTGNCGGGAAGAGCCGAGCNGAGAGCGGTTTAGCGTGNGNGTCAGCCACCGNAGCAACGCNATCGAGNAGCGNCGCCAGCTGTTCCACTNCGACGTCGCCTGGCAGNGGTACTGTNTCGAGCCCGGTTCCACANNGGCTTGCNTATTCGAGCAGGTNGCTGACNCAAAGCTCGCTCTGCCGAACNGCCTCGACCAGACCCGGGTCTTCCATCACAGCGAACATGACNCCNCGATAGCCTACTTGCTCNATCGGCAGCGCGCGGANTGCAGTAGTCAGCTGCCCTACNAGCTCTGGCGCTCCGTGGGAACCGACTGGCGATCCCAGCAGCGTCATAAGTCGCGCGATAGANCCCTCACCGTAAAGCCCGGGAGTCAGACTGGGNTCGATGCCGAGAAATGGCACATTTGTTGCNCGTGCATCGCGCTCTAGCGCTTCCAGTCCCGGCGAAAGGGCTGCGACTTTGCCACCCGCAGCCAACACTTGTGGCGCCAACTCCATNGCCAGCGCAAAACCTTCGCGTCGCGCGAATGCAGCCGGAAAGAAGGGTGTCTCGGTTTCTACATGCGCTAGAGCCGCGAAACGTAAGTTGTGCTGTAGGTCCGCCTGTGCTAGCTGTAGCATCGCGCTGGCAACAGCAGTGTTGTCGTTGCTGTTGAGCTGAGCCCCACAGAAGATTGCCTTAGTGGTGAGTAGTGCATCTACTGCGGCCGGAACGTTCTCAGCAGAACACGGTCCCAGAGACAGGAAGTTCATTCCAGCTGCCAGCGCCGCCTGTTCCAGCTCGCGCGCTCGGATTGGCAGTTCTTCAGCTGTACACCACTCTTCCCATGGGGGCGTCGCAAGCCGTACAGTCTGCACCTCGTGGCCGCAACTACGTAGGTGTTCGGCGACCTGCATGGTCTTCAGTGCACCCTCGCCTGGAGGCGCAAAACCAGTCACAGAGCGAATTATCACGACTGCGCAGTCGCCGTGCCATTAATAGCGGGCGCGCTGACCACACAATGGTTCGTGGTATGGTCAATGAAGATGCGGCAGTTGCATCATCACAAAGGCTGGCATTGCCTCTTGCAGGCTCGCTAGCTTATCACATTACAATAGGTCTTCCGTTCACTCTGGTACTCCTGCAGGCCGGAGCATTGGGAGGTGCACGTGCCGTAGGGCTCGTAGTAGGTCTACCAATGTTCATGATGGTTGCCAGTTCCTCTTTCTGGGGTTCAATGGCTGATCGCTGGCGCAATCGCAAGCGTGTAGTCCTGCTCTCGGTAGTGCTCTCCTCTCTCTTAGTTTTACCAATGCCGTTTGTTGGAACTTGGGGATTAATTGGACTCCGCGTAGTGCAATCGTTCTTCCGTGGTGGGATTGTTCACCTACACACGCTCTTCGCCGAGCTCGACGCGAGTGCACGTGGAACTCAATTAGGACGCCTGCAAATGACTGCTGGATTTGGCTGGGGCCTGGGAGGACTTCTCGGAGGTTTGCTGGTGCCTGTTGAGGAATACGGTAGTGCTAGTCCCTCTTTGATGGCTGCCTTTTTTGTCAATTCAGCTCTTGGTATTTTTGCAGCGGCAGCGCTGATGCAATTGCGTGAGCGTAGTTGGGTGGAACAGGAACAAGAATTAGATACAGCCCCCGATGATAGAATTACGTTGGCGGAAGAAATATCCGATGGTGGAGTGCCGTTACCGCCTCTAGCGGTGCTTTGGCGTCTTTGGCCGCTCTGGACGGCGACCGCGTTTCTTTTTGCCGGTTATCAGACATTTCTATCATTCGCACCTATTTTCTTCACAACACTGACCGGTAATACTTCCAAAATGGGATTAGTGATGCTTGCCTCAGGACTAGTGCATGGTGTGACTGCAACATGGTTCGGTCGGTTGGCCGATCAACACCAGCGCGAAACTCTGTTGCGCTTGGTCTGTCTCGGCTTTGTCGCGTGCATGGTGACTTACACACTTAATCCACATCCACTGATTGTAATTGCTGCGTTCTTACCTCCAATCTGGATGGCGTTTGATGTCTCTGCGACATCTCTTGTTGCTGATCGCTTACCCTATCATTTACGTGGTCGTGGTGTTGGCATATTGAACTCGTGTATGTTTCTTGGCGCTGGTTGCGGCGCGTTGCTAGGTGGTGCATTACGTTATAGCATGTCGTTCGAGCAGGTATTTGGAGCAGGTACGCTATTGGCAGCTGTTGGCTTCTTGATAGTTACCTATGCAACACGTTCTACGGAAATACCGCGTGCTTGAATATGATCTCTGATTGCCGGCAGTGATCCAAGACATGCTTCCGGCATCAGGACACCTGGTCCTTCTAGGCGTCCCGCCAGCATCTGTTCAGCAAATGCACAAGCGGTCAGGCCGGTNGTACGNGCCATGCTGCTCCAGCCGTCGGCGCCNTTATCGTGCACNNGCCATCCCTGCTGCGTGCCGTCATCGAGNGTCGCTAGTACTTGCAGNTGGGTGAATTCCGGNTCGNCNGGCTGCAGTCGCCACGCCTCGAATAGCGANTCCAGNGTAGCGTTGCGNGCTTTNCCTGCCAGCGCTCCAGAATCGCGAAGCTTCACGAAACGAGNGGCGTGGCCAGGGTAGCGCAGTGTGTATTCTCCCATNTCGGGAATTGGGAGGTCTAGGAGGCTGCGCAGACCGTCAGTCAGGAAAGCCTCCAGTGCCACTCCANCTGGCAGCTTGGGCACNAANCCTGGTCNNAGCTGGAAAGGACGACAGTNCGACAGNGCNGGNTCTGTAACAGCGNGNCCGNCACGNTTCAGNCGCGCTGGTCTTTCATATTCGGCAACGACGTCCGTTGGTGAGAAAGGTGCCGCATATTCCCAGGGCAGGTCGCGCCGCAACGGCAGTCCGCCGACAAAAATTTCAAGTTGTTGTGGTGTCAGCTCCGCCAGTTCAGCTGCAAGCAGGTTGCTGAATCCTGGTGCAATCCCAGCATCCGGAATCACAGTGGTGCCCGTCTCGCGCGCTGCACTGTCCAGCACACGTGGATCTCGCTCGGTGAAGGATATGTCAATACAATTAATACCTGCATCTATGATTCGCGTGAGCGCAGTATGGCCAGCACTGCCCGGCAGACAGTTCAGTGTCAAATCGCAGCCTTCCAATTGCTTCGCGGAAGTGAAGCGCTCGGAATGCAGTTCCGCTGTCGGAGCGTGCTGTGCCACCCGGTCTAGCGCTAGTTTGTCTGGGTCGAACAGACTGACCGCATGTTTACGTGCCAGTTCTGTCGCTACGAACGATCCAACCAGTCCGCTCCCTAGTACAGCTATCCGCGCCATGTCATACCAGCGGCCGGTAGCTTAAGCGCGCTCAGTCACCTAGCCGCTTGCGGGCGACTCGTACTCCGCGCGGTGCAACAACTAGCCAGTGACGCGCGACACCACAGATATCGCCATCGACGTCCGCTACTGCGCGCTCCAGCTCAGCGAGTACTTTGTGCAGCGTTGATTGGTCCCCCTCTAGTGGAGTGTAATCCACTAGCACCAAGTTGCCATCGTGCAGCTCGCTGGTGATGCTACCGACTTGCTCCGGTCGGTCCAATTGCAGTGTCTGGACGCGCATACTCGGCTTCTCGCCATACTCCTCTGCATGATCCGCCTGCCATCCACGCAGGTCAAAGAACTGTTCACTGGGAACGCGGCGCATCGTCACCATCATGGGGTGACCGGTTCCCCGATATTTAGTCCTGCCGGCGCCAGGCATCGTCTTCGACGACTATTGCCTCGACCGGTTCCTCCACATCACCGCCTGTCGAGGATGGCAGCTGCACATCATCTCCAGACTGCTTTCTAGACGGTTGTTTCCAGTAGAAAAAGGCGGTTACCGCTACTACCATCACACCCAGGGCAATTGTCGCCAGTGCCAGTAGCGGTAGTTCCTGCTCTGCATTCTCGATTGTCAAATTCAGCGCCAGTTGGTTGTTAGCCAGCTCCAGTTCATCCTGCTCCAGCTCAAGGAAGAGGGTGACTGCGTGCCGGCCAGGTTGCGTCGTCCATTCCGCCAGCAGGGTGATGTTCTCCTCCGGGTTGAGCGTCACTTCCCATGTGCGCAGTACCCTCCCGTCCAGCTTCAGTGTCGCGGTGCCTGCTAGGTTGTCACCACCATCATTGGCAACGGTAGCGGCGAATTGCCCTTTCTCGTTGGTGTGGGAACTGCCGCGCCACTCCAGCGCCTGCAACACCCCGTCAGGCCAGCCGTAGACGCTCAGGGCTACAATCTGCTCGATTAGTGCGCCGCTACTGTCCTGCAGCGTCACTGTCAGGCCAAACGAGGTCTCCATCTCTATCAGTACGGTCGCGGAGTAGCTGTCGTTGCCGAGCGTTTCATCTAGTGGTTCAAAGTCTTCTGGCCATGCGACGGCAAGCATCTGCGCGCTGCCGTCTGGGTCGTGCGCAACGATGGTGAAGCTGAACTCCTGCCCGATGCGCGGCCGGGCTGGGTCGAGGCTCTCGAGCAACGCCTGCGGTAGATAGTTTAGGTAGAACTGCTCGGTCACCTGCGCGCTGCCGACTGGCTGCTGCCGCACATCTAGCGTGATGGCATGCATTCCTCCATCCTCCACTCGCTGTAGTGCGACCGCTGTCGCGTTGGGTAGCGGAGTGCCGTCGAGACTCCATTGCCATGTCAGGTCAAGGCCCTGCGATTGCGAGCCGTTGAACGTTAGCCAGACGTCCTGTAGCAGATCACCCTCAATTTCCAGCACTGCCTGTGGTGGATCAAACGCTTCCAGCATTGCAACTACCCAAGGCGATGGCAACCCTCCCGACGTGAGTCCACGCACGCGCAATTCATAGCTGCCTGGCGCTTCAGGGACGAAGCCGAAAGAGAACACGTCACCGCCTTCGACAGTCAGGTTGCCGTCCCACTCCCAAGTCGTCACGCTACCCTGAAGTACTGTCGCGTTGAAAGAGGTCATTTCACCTGTGAGCGCATTCACGGTTTGTGGGGAAAGAGTGAGCAGTGGCTGCACTACTGTCATTAAGGTCCAGTTTCCGTTGACGGTCGCGCCGTGCGTATCTGTGATGGCGAGCGACACCACGTGGCTGCCAGTTCCGAGGATTACTGCGATATCAGATGTGAAATAGTTCACGCCATCAACGTCCCATGCAAACTCAAGCGGTAGCCCCTCTGGATCGCTACTGCCACTGCCGGCGATGCTGATTTCCAGATCGGCAGGAACAACCCAGTACGCGCTGTTGCGGACGCCCTGCGGGACCGCGAAATCGAGCAGCGGCAGCGCGTTCGTCACTGCGAGCACCTGTGTCGTTGAGTTCTGCGCTCCCAGATTGTCCTGCGCTGTGAGCGTTACACTGTAGTCTCCCGGCAGCAGATAGCGATATTGCGGATTCTGCTCACTCGAATTATTTCCGTCGCCGAAATCCCAAGTCCACCCCACGATGCTGCCATCTGGGTCGCTTGAGTTATCTGCAAAGTTGAAACTGACTGTAGTATTTGCGCTGACAGGCGTAACCGCGAAATCGACCTGCGGTTCAAGGTTGATGACTGTGATTATTACCCACGTCGTGGCTATAGAGTTCAGGTTGTCGTATACCTTGAGCGAGACGTTGTAGCTCCTCGGTTGCACGTAAACGTGTTCTACCTGCTGGTCTCCGGATGTGGCGCCGTCGTCGAAGTTCCAGAGCCAAAACTGGATAGTGCCGTCAGGGTCCCACGAAGAGGAGCCGTCGAAGCTAACACTCTCACCTGCCAGCAATTCTAATGGCTGGGCATCGATAACCGGCACCGGAGGGGCGTTGACATAGATGGTCAACGTTGCCACAGCCTCCAATCCATCATCGTCTCGCACCGTGAGTGTGACGTCAAAAGTTCCATAGTCTTCAAAGGTGTGCAGTGGATCCTCAATCCAGGCGAACTTTCCGTCGTCGAAGTTCCAGGTGTAGTTCACCAGATTACCGTCTTCGTCCCATGAGTCGTGTCCCCAGAACTGCAGCTCCTCACCAAGGTCGACTGCCGCTTCTGCCGCGTCGGAGATTGCATGCGGCTTCGAAAGGAAGCGAATGTCGAGCAGGATATCATCCCCATCCTTGCGGATGTCGCTGAGGCGCCAGCCTGAGTCTGTAAGATTATAGGCGGTCGAGTTAGGATATCCTGCATCGGTAAATTCATCGCCTGCGCTGTAAGGATCGCCACTGTCTCCCGAGTTCCAGCCGTTATCAAGGTCGTCGTAGCCGTCAGCCTCCTCCAGATCGAGCCGTTTGTGCGACTCGTCCCGGTTGTTCGAGACGTCTTCATCAACGTGCCAGATGAGTAATCCTTCCCCCGGCAGGTAGGTGTCGTAGTCGAGCTGCTGTCGGTTCTCAAGCATGAAGTACTCGCGCGCCCCAGACCAATTGCCAGGTATAGGCAACTGGATAATCAGACCTCCGCGCGAGGCGGGCTTGAGCCGTACATCAAGGAGGTCGCCTGTTACTATAACCGGCTCGAGCCACTCCATCTCCGCCTTTGAGAAGGCGCTGAAGTGCACCGGTGTCTCACCATTGTCTGCCCAGCTTCCGGACGCCATGACACCCCAGTGACCGATGCCCTCCGAGGAGCCGTCTGTATCGTAGAAGTCTGGCAGTCCCAGCTCGTGACCAAATTCGTGACACCATACTCCTAGTGGCCTTCTCTCGCTGGAGTACTCGAATTCCGGCACCTGTGTTACCTCGCGGATACGGTGGTTTCCATCATTAGTGTTGATGTTCAACCCGGACCAGTGGATTGACCAGATGTCGTCGCTGTTTCCGCTCGATTCCTCGCCCGGGCCGGGGTGCACAGCCATCACGGCATCATATTCGCTGAAGTCAACGTCGTCGTCGGCCGCCTCGATGGTGTCACTGACGAAGTTAGTGTCCTCGTTGCCCCAGTCGGCAGCGTCACCATCAAGGGTGTAAGGACCAAAAACGTCACCATCGAGGGTCAGATTGCCGCGCGAGTTTTCATCGTAGTAGTCTTTCATAGAATCACTGGACCCGAACGCTAGTGCTTCGAACCAGTCGCTGTCGCGGTCAGTGTCGTATGTAGCATCGTTGAAATCGGCCAGTAATATTGCTATCTGGACGGTACCTGTCGAGGGAGCCGCTTCAACAGGTGGTAGCGTGAGCAGCAGGAGCAGCGCGAGGCCGGCGCTCATACCAGACAGCAACCGCAATCGCATTACTTTTTGCAGACAGGACTGCTATTAAAGGCTCAGGAGGCGACGAAACCGAGAGGGTCAGCTAGAATAGAGTCACGGGTGTCGTGTGAAATCTTGACTGGCGTTCCGTAGAAGAGCTGCCGGTTACCGCGCAACTCGGCAAGGGTAGCAACACCCATCGCGAAGTTGATAGCCGCGCCCTGTCGGAAGCCAGCATATTCGTCAGGAACTGCCGTCAGATAGTCGTGTACGGGCGTAACATGCTCGGTGGCGTTATCGACCATTGCGTCCAGCATCTGCATGGCATCATCCTCGTTGCCAGGATCGAGTAACTCCTGCGGTTCGAGACTATGCTTGTCGAATAAATATCCAGGCCAGAAAATTTTCTCGTTCTGCAGGATGTCTTCGCGGAAGTCGCGGATGATGTTCACCTTCTGCAGGAAGAG
>NYZZ01000011.1 GCA_002687355.1 Methanobacteriota archaeon | reverse complement strand
CAGCTAGTCCCAGCAGCTGGAAGGCAGCCATCACTAGTGAGTGCCGAACAGTACCATTGGCAATCAGTTCAGGAATATCTGTAAGAGGTATTAGCTCTACCTCTAGGTCCTCGCCTGGATCGAGTGACAGTTCACCCTCCGGCTTCACTCCCTGTATGACAACAGTGTGACAGCGGTTAGTGTGGAAGGCAGGATTGGGCGAGACCGACCCGAGGTATGAGATTTCACCACCTTTGTACCCTGTCTCTTCTTCGAGTTCGCGCACTGCCGCCTCTTCCGGGGTTTCGCCATCCTCGATGACTCCGCCCGGGATTTCAAGCTCTACCTGCTGTGTCCCGAAGCGGTACTGCCGTATCATCACTACTTCCCCCTCTACAGTGAATGCAATGACATTTACCCAGTCGTTGCACTCAAGAAGATAGAATTTCAGTTCTTCCCCGGTCCGTGGCGAGACGCCCTGAACCTCCTTTACGCGGAAGATGCTGAACTCTCCGCGCTCCTGCGGCTCGCCAGTCTCCCATTTTTTCGGGCTCACCTAATGGCAACCAATGTGATTAGGAAGATAAGGTCCTCACCACCTAGCTTTCCTTGCGATGGATCCTCACCATAGGCGTCACTGGCAGGTATGCGTACTGCAAGTGTCTGCCCAGTCTGCATCCCGACCAACTTAGCGTCGAAGCCTGGAATCATTCCACCACAACCTTGCGACGGGTTCGGGTCCTTGTCAACGGACGGGACGCCGATTTCCCAGGCGCAGAGCAAGTCATAGTGAGGTGCATAGCAGTCGTTGTTCTGGGGGTTCTCACCAGGTCCACAATGGCGTAGGTCCATCTCTGGTAGCCTAGGATGACTGGATTGCTCCAGCCACTCTAGGTTTGTATCGAACATCACGCCATCTCGTGCAAGGATACCAGCATACTGCACCTCGACTACATCGCCAATAGAGCTGGAGTTGCCAAAGGTGGCGGTGGCGCTGACGTTGAAACGCACCGTCGCAGTCGCCGAGGCGTCATCCTGCGAGTGGACAGTTAGGTATCCATACAACTCTCCACTATTAGGCGAAATCACGTTCACCAGCAACGGCACTTGCACACCCGGCAAAACCACAACTGACTTGAAATCGGACTCGATTTGGATATCGAAGCCTCCGTCATTGGACTCGACTTCAACTATGAAGGTGTCAACGTGCGATCCCCGGTTTTCGACTATCAGTACAAAATCTGTCGCCTCGCCCGGCATTACCGCGTGGTTGTTACTGAGTAGCTCAGCTGAGACCTCATGGGTGATTACTGGTGGTTCATCCGGAATCAGGAATAGTACTACCCCAGCAAAGATGCTCACAATCATTAGCGCCCCTAGTGCTAGGGCGACCGTCGGTCGTCCGCTCTGCGGTGCGGTTCTGCGCTCCTGCTTCTTTCCCTTTCGCACACGACGCGGCGCCATTTCGGCGCTACAAAGGCGGTTTACATAAGGCTGGCGCTCTGGTGTAGCTGTGTGGAGTCTTGAATGGATATGGCTGGCCTGTACTGGCAGTGAGCAGCGCAACTACCTGGAACGCATGCTCACCTGCTCTGTGGTCAACCTCGAGTTTGGAGAGACTGCGCACGGGCTATTGCTGTCGCGCACCGGTCGTTCACTGGGCGAGTTATGGCTGCTCGCTGATGGAGATAGTACACTAGTCGCCATTGCCAGTGGCGGTGAAGTGGTGGTAAACGCGCTGGAAAAATACATCCTGGCGGCTGACGTCAAACTTGAGCAGTTCGATTGGGTGACCGGTGCCAGACTGGCAACCACCGCTGGTAGTGGCTGGACCGCGAATGGTGACGGCGTGCGTTTCCGAGCGCTACTGGGGCAGACTGTTACAGCCGCCCCTGAACTCGCGGCGGATGATGAACCGGATCTGGCACGGCTGGCGCAGTTGGCTGCAGGCATTCCTGACTGGAACGCCGAATCGATAGCGAGACGCAACCCACTCGAGGCTGGTCTCGGCGCGCTGGTACCAGCCGACGTTGGATGCTACCCGGGCCAGGAGGTTGTGAGCAAGTTGCGACACGTAGGTGGACTGCGCCGTCGCCTTGTGCGTTTGCAACTCTCGACATCAGTAGAAGCAGGTACGATAATAGAACGTGAAGGCGCACCTGTTGGCGAAGTGACCAGCACCGCGCTCCAACCTGACGGTAGCCAGCTGGCGCTGGGCTACGTCAAGCGACCGATAGAAGGGGAAAGACTCATGGCTGGCGAAGTCGGGGTGCTAATCCTAGGACCGGGACTACTCGACGACATTCCGTTCTAGCGTCGTCTGTGCCGCGAGCGCGAGAATATGGCACGCACAGTATGGCGCCAGATAGCGGGGTTCTCACGCATGCGGCGTAGTGAGTAGGCATACCACTCCGGCCCGAACGGGATGTAGTAGCGAACGCGATGACCTGCTGCGACAAGCCTGTCAAGCGTCGCCTCGACAGGTACACCTGAGAGTGCTTGGAACTCGTAGCGGTCAGGCGCAACGCCCAGCTCCGCCACCAGTGTCTCGCACTGCTCGATAAGCCAGAGGTCATGTGTCGCAAAGCAGGGATAACTGCCTTGTTCAAGCAGCTGCCGCGCGGTAGCCATGAAGTTGTCACGGACCTCCTGATAACCTTGGTACGCAATCTTTCCGGGCTCGACATAGGCTCCCTTGCAGAGTCGCACGTTGCTCCCCGAACCAGCCAAATTGCGTGCATCATCCAGTGTGCGGTGGAGGTAGGCCTGCAGCACCGTTCCACACTGCGGGTAGAATTCACGGGCGCGTCGACACATATCTAGTGTCGCCTGCGTAATGCTTGAGTCTTCCATGTCGAAGCGCACGAAATTGTCGAACTCGCGCGCTCGATCCAGGATGAGTGCCAGGTTGTTCCAGCAGAGCTCAGGGTCAATGCGCAGCCCTAGCGCTGAGAGCTTGAGTGAGACGTTGCAGTCTGCCCCGGAATTAGCAATTCCGTCTAATGCCTCGAGGTAGGTGTTGCGGAACCGTAGTGTCGCGTCCGTCTCTTGAACTTCCTCGCCCAGGATATCGAGTGTCCCGGCAAAGCCCTGCCCGTTCAGGTGCGCAACCAGTGCTAGTCCGTCATCCAGCGAATCACCCGCGACATAGCGTGCTGCGATACGGCCGATAAAGAAGCGCGGCAGCAGTGGTGCGCTGCCCACGACCAGCCGGTTGAGCAATCCCACATCACCGCAGAAGGAGCGGGAATAAAGCAGTAGCCGGTTTATACTCCCGTGAATGGACGGCCGATGGCCTCCACCGTGATAACTTGCCTCGATGGCCAACTCACCGTTCCGGACGAACCGGCGATTCCACTGATTATCGGTGATGGTATTGGCCAAGACGTGACACCGGTTGCGCGCGACGTACTCGATGCGGCTGTTGCACGTGCTTACGGTGACCAACGGCGACTTGCCTGGCAGGAGGTTCTGGCAGGCGAAGCGGCGCATGCCGCGACCGGCGAGTGGTTACCTGCAGCGACACTGGAGGAGCTTCGCACCCACCTAGTCGCACTGAAGGGGCCGCTAACAACACCAGTTGGAGGCGGATTTCGTTCACTCAACGTAACGCTGCGGCAGCAGCTGGATCTGTTTGCCTGCGTTCGACCAGTGCGTTGGTTCGAGGGCGTCCCGAGTCCTGTCAGGGACCCGGGTGCGGTGGATATGGTAATCTTCCGCGAAAACTCGGAGGATGTCTATGCCGGTATCGAATGGAAGGCCGGTTCAGACGCAGCGAAAAAGGTCATCGACTTCCTGCAGTCAGAGATGGGCGTCACTAAAATCCGGTTCCCCGACAGCTCAGGCATAGGTGTCAAGCCCATATCACGTGACGGAACCGAGCGTATCGTGCGAGCTGCACTGCGTTACGCAATCGCTCAGGACCGACCAAGCGTAACGCTAGTCCACAAAGGCAATATCATGAAGTTTACCGAAGGTAGTTTCCGCGACTGGGGCTACGCGCTCGCAAAAGCAGAATTCGGTGCTAGCGAGCTGGATGGCGGGCCGTGGTGCACGCTGCGGAATCCGGTGACCGGCCGTGATATAGTCATTAATGACGTCATAGCCGATGCAATGTTGCAGCAGGTGCTGACGCGTCCGCGCAAGTATTCAGTGATTGCTACTATGAACTTGAACGGCGACTACATCTCTGATGCACTAGCGGCACAGGTGGGTGGCATAGGCATCGCTCCTGGCGCCAACATCAACTATGACACCGGCCACGCCATTTTCGAAGCCACACACGGTACCGCACCAAAATATGCGGGACAGGACAAGGTGAATCCCGGCTCTGTCATCCTGAGTGGCGAGATGATGCTGCGCTACCTAGGATGGGACGAGGCGGCAGACCTGGTGGTAAAGGGAGTCACGAGCACTATCACGGCATGCACAGTTACCTACGACTTCCATCGGTTGATGGAAGACGCGACTTTGCTGAAGTGCAGCGAGTTCGGGCAGGCCGTAATCGACCACATGTGATTTAGACCCCCCGTTTTCGCGCCGACATGGAGTGGCGCTCGCTGCCCGAGATACTTGATGCAGAACAGCTCATCGAGCTTGCGCTTCACCGTGCAGCTAAGAAACGCAGCGGTCAATCCGACTCCGCTGCGCGTAAGCTCTCTTCGCTGGCCGACAACCTCGGGGCGCCGCTAGGAGCCATTGTCGAGAAGTTTCCAAGCCTTGACCAGCTGCACCCGTTCGACCATGATATCGTCAATCTGAGCGTAGGTCTGGATGAACTACGGCAGTCATTGGGCGGTATAGACTGGGCCCGTAAACAGCTCCAAAAGCTGGGCGGACAGTTCTCATCAAAAGCAGCGCGCGCCCGCGGCGAGCGAGCACTTCAGCTACAGAGGCAAGGCTATGGCCGCCTCACCTCGGTTGTGCGGCAGGTTTCTGACCGGCTGGAGTTCCTGCGTAACGCCCGGAAAATACTGGGTCTGTTGCCTGCAGTCGACCCGGAAATACCACTAGCAGTGATGGCTGGCGCGCCCAACGTCGGAAAGTCGAGCTTAGTGCGTGCTATTTCCACCGGTCGCCCGGCTGTGCGTGAATACCCGTTTACGACGAAGTCGGTGAGTCTGGGCCACATCACCGCCAGATACCAGAAATTACAGGTGATGGACACCCCTGGATTGCTCGACCGTCCCGATTCTGAGCGCAACAATATCGAGAAGCATGGCCTCGCGGCACTTGAGCACCTCTCGCCATCTATCATGTTTGTGACCGACGGTTCAGGTACTTCTGGCTACCCGATTGAAGGCCAGCAGACACTGCGCGAGGAGTTGCGCCAGCGGTTCCCCGATGCCCACTGGATCGATATCTGGAGCAAGTGCGATCTGGAGCAAGAAAAACCCCTTCCAGAGGGGGCCATCGCTACGTCAGCAACAGAGGAAATTGGCGTTGCAGAACTCGAGCAGGCAGTTATCGAGATATTGCTTCCTGAATAGAAATTCTATTTATATAGCAGTCTTCTTAAAACTCCCACACTTTTTCAAGCACGTTTTGGCAGTTCCTGAGAGCTAATAATTGCGATTTTTTCCGCCTCCGCCCACTCTCGCCAGCGCGTAACCGCTGATTTTGGCATTCCCTTGCGGTGAAGGTAGATGGATTTAGCACCTGAATGCTCCAGCGCTGACCGCAGCAGCTCCGGTGTGAGGTGCTCTAGCGCGTATTTCGGGATCATGTGGCCGAAGCATGCTTCGTGAAGCAGTGCAACATCGCTGAAACGCGGCGCGTAGTGGCCGCCTCCAATGCCTACCAGCGGTGTTCCGCGGGCTGGTTTCAGTTCGAGCAGGGCACGTGCCAGTACCTTGGCCGGCTCGCGCAGTTCCCATCGGCTCTCGTCGGAGCCGATTTCGACGAAGAACGCCGGTGTCTCCAGTAGTGGTCCGTGGTGCGTTGCTTCGAAGCAGACCTGGTAATCGTCTGGTGCGGTGCGCGAGATAGCGAGAAGCAGTCCTGTCATCCATTCTGGTGCAGTTCCAGAGACTGCACCAGGCGTCCCACCGTAGTCGGCTGCGCTCCAGTTGCCGACGGGATGTGTGGTGAGGCTTGGTCGTTTACTGGCTGATTTGTGGCGCGAAAGGAACGCGATACACTCAGGCGTTTCACCGGTCAATTCTTCCCACTTGCGGTCAACGTGCTCGGCGTAGAGGTGCAGCTCTGCTAGCGTCGCCATGCGGGTTCCCGCAGCGCAGAAGCCGTCACCGCTACCGAGTTGCCATGTGGGGGTGCCCTGGAACTCACCATCTTCATGCCAGTCTCCGAGCTCGAGCAATCTGTCGCGCAGATTGAGCGCGGCACTGTCTGCCTGCGATGCGAGAATGAGGTTCATGTGTGCCTCAATCTACCAGCCCGACCCGCAGGTTGTGCTCGTCGGCCACCTCGCGGGCGCGGTCGTAGCCAGCGTCGACATGCCGCATGATGCCGGTCCCGGGGTCAGTAGTCAGCACCCGCTCGAGCCGTGCTGCCGCAGCGTCCGTGCCGTCGGCGACGACGACCATGCCGGCGTGCAGCGAGTAGCCGATGCCGACGCCCCCACCGTGGTGGAAGCTGACCCAGGTCGCGCCAGCGGCAACATTTAGCATGGCGTTGAGCAGCGGCCAGTCCGCAACTGCATCGCTGCCGTCGCGCATAGCCTCTGTCTCGCGATTCGGGCTGGCGACCGAGCCGCAGTCCAGATGATCGCGTCCAATCACGATGGGCGCACTCACTTTTCCGGACGCGACGAGTTCGTTGAATACCAATCCCGCTTTCGCACGGTCGCCGTAGCCGAGCCAGCAGATACGCGCCGGTAGCCCCTGGAATTTTATTTTCTCCCGTGCCATGGTAATCCAGCGCACAAGCGGTTCGTCGTCGGGAAATAGTTCAAGGATAGCATCATCCGTGGCTGCAAGGTCGGTCGGGTCGCCGCTCAGCACAGCCCAGCGGAACGGTCCCTTTCCCTCGCAGAATAGTGGTCGCACATACGCAGGAACGAAACCGGGGAAGTCAAACGCGTTCTCAACTCCAGCTTCTTGGGCACCAGCGCGGAGGTTGTTGCCATAATCAAAAGTGTGAGCGCCGCGCGTTTGCAATGCAAGCATTGCGTGCACATGGTCTGCCATGGTTGCGTAGCTGCGTTCCAGGTACTCAGCGGAATCACTCTCGCGCAGTGCCAGCGCTTCGACAAGCGAGAGCCCACGCGGCACGTAGCCGTTGAGCGGGTCATGCGCTGAGGTCTGGTCGGTCAGCAAGTCAGGCATGACGTCCCGGGTGATGAGGCGCTCCAGCAGTTCGGCCGCGTTCGCGACGACGCCGATACTGCGTGCAGTGCCTTTGTCGCGCCATTCGAGGGCAAGGTCAATTGCCGCATCGATATCATCATTGATTTCATCGCAGTAGCCACTTGCTAGCCGCTTCTCGATGCGTGTGCGATCTACATCGGCAGCGAGGAAGGCTGCTCCAGCCATGGTCGCTGCGAGAGGCTGCGCGCCACCCATACCGCCGAGGCCGCTGCTGACTATGAGTCGACCATTCATTGAGCCGCCAAAGTGCTGGCGACCTGCCTCGACGAACGTCTCGTATGTTCCTTGCAATATACCTTGCGAGCCGATGTAGATCCAGGAACCGGCGGTCATCTGGCCATACATCATCAGTCCCTTGCGCTCCAGTTCGTGGAAGTGTTCCCAGGTGGCCCAGTTACCAACCAGGTTTGCGTTCGCTATCAGCACTCGCGGCGCGTCGATGTGTGTGCGAAAAATTCCGACTGGCTTGCCGGACTGCACGAGCAGTGTTTCTTCGTCCTCGAGCCCGCGTAGTGCCTTGACAATGGCGTGGTAGCAGTCCCAGTTGCGCGCCGCCTTGCCACGACCGCCGTAGACTACCAGCTCGTCAGGATTCTCGGCCACATCAGGGTCGAGGTTGTTCATTAGCATCCGCAGCGCCGCTTCCTGCTGCCACCCCTTGCAGCTTAGTTCGCTGCCGTGCGGCGCACGGATGGGTTCCATGCGGCTGCACCCGGTCAGCAGTTTATCAGGCTCGCCCCAATTCTTTTTTACCGTGCGGGGCTGAAAACCAGCTGCTCCCGGTGGGCAACTCCCACCTCCCACCTCAGTCTGCCGGTTGAGCGGCAACTTTTTCCCAAAAACTTAAAGCCTATAATGCTGCGCCGCCGCCGATGAAGATGACGCGTCCCTCGGATGCCCCTCAATACACCAACCATATCGCCTGCGCCTGTGGCTATGTTGGCGCCTCCGTGGAGGCACGCCAGCATCGTGAATGCCCTCATTGCCATACAGTGGTTGAGGCGTGTTGTGAAGGTAGTAGGTGTGGCTAGGCCTCGAAAACTTTACCAATAGTATTACGCCAGAGCCAGCGCAGCGGATCGTAGTACTCGTCGACAACGCGTTCTTTGAGCGGGATGATGCCGTTGTCGGTAATCTTGATGTGCTCTGGGCAGACTTCGGTACAGCACTTTGTGATGTTGCAGTAGCCAATAGCGAAATCGTCATGTATCGCGGCGAGCCGATCCCCCTCATCGAGAGGATGCATTTCCAGCCCCGCGAGGCGAATCAGGAAGCGAGGCCCGGCGAACTCGGGTTGTAGGTCGTGTTCGCGCAGGACGTGGCAGGTATCCTGGCACAGAAAGCACTCGATGCACTTGCGGAACTCTTGCACGCGGTCAACATCCTCCTGCACCATGCGCAAGTCTTCCCCATCGGGATGCTGGTAGGGCTGGATGCGCTTGTTGACCTCGTAGTTCCAGGAGACATCGCAAACGAGGTCACGTACAAGTGGGAATGCTTTCATCGGCTGCACTAGCAATGGTTCTTCATCCGGGTAGTCTGAGATTCGCGTCATGCAGGTCAGCTTCGGCTGGCCGTTCACCTCAGCAGAGCAGGAGCCGCATTTGCCTGCCTTACAGTTCCAGCGTACGGCAAGGTCGGGCGCATCCTGCACCTGTATACGGTGCAGAGCGTCGAGCACGACCATCCCCGGCTCGATTTCAACGTCGAATTCCTCCAGTATGAGGTCATCTCCACTGCCGCGTTGGACGTGAAGCTTCATACAGCCTCCTGCGCAACAAATTTAGCCAGCTCTGCTGGCATATCAGGCAACGGTGCCCGCACGACCACCATCTCTCTGGCGGACCGCCGGATGACCAGGTTTACCTGCCCCAGATCATCATCGTAATCAGGATAGTCGATGCGAGTATGCGCGCCACGACTCTCCGTACGCTCCAGCCCGGCACGCGCGACTGCCAGTGAGGTGAGAATCATATTGTGCAGGTCGAGGCAGAGGTGCCAACCTGGGTTGTAGTCGCGGCCGCCGCTCGCGTGCAGCCGCGCCAGTCGCGCTTGCAGCGCCTCTAGCTTTGCAATGCCCGCTTCCAGCACTGTGCCTTCTCTCACGATACCAACGTGTGCCTCCATGATTTCCTGTAGTTCCTGATGCAGGTGGTAGGGGTTCTCGCTGCCCTCCTCAAAAGGTGCCAGCGCCGCATTGCGCGCCGTCTCGACTTCCTCACCTACAGGTGGTAATCGGTCGCTGGAAGAGGCATAAGTAGCGGCTGCCTGTCCTGCCAGGTTGCCGAATACCAGCAGGTCACTTAGCGAGTTTCCGCCGAGTCGGTTGGCGCCGTGCATCCCAGCGGCAGCTTCACCGGCAGTGTATAGCCCGGCGACGCTCGAGGCTCCGGTCGCGGAGTCGACGCGCACCCCTCCCATCATGTAGTGTGTTGTGGGCCCGACCTGCATAGGCTCTTTCGTGATATCGAGGCCCGCTAACTCCTTGAATTGGTGGTACATCGATGGCAGCTTGCGCCGGATGTAGTCGGCGTCGCGGCGGTTGGCGATATCGAGGAATGCACCACCTTGCGGTGAACCGCGACCCGCCTTGACTTCGTCCATGATAGCGCGCGCCACGACGTCACGGGTGAGCAGCTCGGGAGGCCGCATCGCACCATCCTCGCCGCGCAGCCATGCATCGGCCTCCGCTTCGTCCTTGGCAGTCTCTGCGGAAAATGCCTTGGGAATGTAGTTGAACATGAACCTCTCGCCCTCAGAGTTGAGCAGGATGCCGCCTTCTCCACGCACACCTTCGGTGACGAGCGTGCCCTTGACACTGGGTGGCCACACCATCCCAGTGGGGTGGAATTGGACGAATTCCATGTCTACCAGGTCTGCTCCTGCTAGGTAGGCGAGTGCGTGGCCATCGCCCGTATATTCCCATGAGTTGGAGGTTACGCGATACGCCTTACCGATGCCACCGGTGGCAAGGATGACGGCGCTGGCGGTGAAGAGCAGCAGTTCACCATCAGTGCGCCGGTAGGCTAGCGCACCAGTAACACGTTCGCCACTCTTCAGTAGTCTAGTTACCGTAGTTTCCATCTGTACATCAACTCCATCGATATGCACGACGTGGTCTTGCAGTGTGCGGATAATCTCCAGGCCTGTACGGTCACCAACATGCGCCAGCCTTGGGTAGCGGTGTCCTCCGAAGTTACGCTGGCTGATGCGGCCGTCAGATGTTCTGTCGAAGACCGCGCCCCAGCGTTCGAGTTCACGTACTCTCTCCGGCGCCTGTTCGGCGTGTAGCTTCGCCATCTCCCAGTTGTTGATTCCTTTGCCTCCCTTGATAGTGTCGCGGAAGTGTATCTTCCAGCTGTCGCGTCCGTCTACGTTTCCGAGCGCTGCAGCTATGCCACCTTCAGCCATCACAGTGTGTGCTTTGCCAAGCAGCGATTTCGAAACCAGTGCCACTTTTGCTCCTGCTTCGGCAGCTGAGATGGCGGCGCGCAGTCCCGCACCACCCGCACCGACCACCAGTACATCGCACTCGACCCGTTCCATCAGAAGAGCCTCCAGTCAATAATTTCTCCCATTGCGCAGAGTCGCACGTAAAGGTCGGTGAAGCAGACCCACGCCAGCGAAAACCATGCCCATTTCATGTGGCTGCGATTGAGACAGGAGACGCAATCGTAGGCTTTCTGCTGCGGCTTTGATCGCAACGAGATGCGGTCGGCATAACCTCCAATTAGATGGCGTAACGAGTGGCAGCCGAGAGTGTAGCCACCTAGCAGGAAGGCGTTGAGTGCTAGTACCAGTGTTCCGACACCGACGCCGAATTCACTCCCACCATCGGGGGTTGTAAACCAAAGCGCCTCCCAGGCGTCCCAAGTCAGGATGACGCAGAATATGAGCGCAAAATAGAGCATGTAGCGGTGCAGATTTTGCAGCAGCAGCGGCATCGCGTTCTCCCCCCAGTAGGAGCCACGTGGCTCACCGACTGCGCATGCTAGTGGGTCAGCCCAGAACGATTTGTAATAGGCACCACGATAGTAATAGCAGGTGAGCCGGAAGCCGGCTGGCGCCCAAAGTATCAGGAACGCCGGTGACCATGGTACTGCAAATCCCATGAAATCTTCTGGCCAAAACGATGGTTTTTCCCCAAAAATAGCGTGTTTTGTCTCTCCGAACAGTTCGGGCGAATAGAGTGGTGAAAGGTAGTTGGCGCCGTCGCCGTCATAATGGTAGGAGGTGCCCTGGAACGCCGCCCAGGTCATGTAAGTGATCGCTGTCGCCAGCCCGAGGAAGACTGCCAGTGGCTGTGCCCACCACCAGTCGCTGCGCGCTGTTGGGAAGAGCCCCTCATCGCCGGGAATGGCGCAGGGTGGGACCTCCCCTCCAGCGGTCTCGGGAGCCATCGCGCTAGGAAGCAGAGGGGTGTATTTACTGCCCCCGCGCCCAACCTTAATTTAGGCGTGACATGGTGACGCGATAATGCTGCGTACGACCTTATTGGCGTTGATGGTACTGGCCACAAGCCTTGCCGGCTGCCTCGAGCCCAAGGATTTCCGCAGCCAACCAGATGACGGGGGCTTCAACGAATCAGTGCGATTAGTGATTCCGGAGGAGAACTTCGGTGATTTTCCCTATGACGTGCGCAATTTCAGCGTTATCGACCCCAACGCGATGGAGGAGGTCGACGAACGCTTTTGGTCAGTCTACGGGACTGTCAATATCGGCCAATCGGATGAGCATAATTATGGTGGCAATTGCTGCGAACATTACCTAGCCACCGATCAGGATGGTATAATCTACAACTTGGGTGGTGAGTGGCCCTGGTGGTCGACTGACCGTGGATTGACCTGGCAGGAGTGGGTGCCTCCTGCAGTCAACACAGATTTAGGATGTGAAGAAGGCCAGTTCGATCCTACTATTGAGCCCGGGCTCGGTGAGGGCTCAATTATCCAAGCGCCCAATGGTGATATTCTGGCCATGACCTGGTTCCCGTATCCTAGCATAGATGGTGTTGACCAATTCTATGCAATCTTGGGCAAGAAGACAAGTTCTACCGCAATTGAATGGGAATGGTGCTGGAATTCAGTTGACAAAGAGCCATTTTATGATCGCTCTTGGCAAGTACCCGTTGTTGGACCAATCGATCCTCCTCCTCAATATGCTACCAACAAATGCTCTTCGAATTGTCCATGGGCCAGTATGGTAGTCTCAAATTTCTGGAGTTACAATGAACAGGGTTACCAGATTAGTGTGGATGGCTTGAATTATCGCCCTATACAGATACCTGATAGTAATGCTGGAGGAGAAGCAGACATAGTATTCGACTTATATTTTGAGAATCTGGGACCCGAATGGGACTATATGCAACCACATAGGGAAATGCGAGCATCACCTATCCCGTCTGGAGGTTTATTGTTTCCACGTTGGTACAGTGATGGTAGCAACTTGTACATGGATACTAATTTAGAGTGGCATAAGCATACGCTACCCGACGGCAAATTACTTCCTTCCCGCAATTTAGTAATTGATAGTTCGGGCGCGCTACACAGTGTTTCTTGTAATGAAGAGAACCCTGGAGCTAAAGGGTGCGATGGGACTTTCAATTTAACGCACCAAATTAGTTACGATGGTGGGTATAATTGGACAAATTACACTCACAAATGGCCAGAATCTTTATCGATTTCAGATAATACTTTTGAATGGGATTTCCAGGCTGACGGTAATTTGGACCTAGCTGTTATTTCCATGAGGGTACAGACTGAGAATAGTGGAATTTCAAGTGATGCCGATTTAGTATTCCATATACGAGATTACAGAGAAAGTATGGAAGCTGATTCCATAACTCTTATCGGTCTCGGTGATCTCGACGCTACTTCAGGAGCGGGCAATGACGTGCGTTTTGACTTCTCCTCAATGGCGATTCTCCCCGATGGTGGTGTCGTGGTAGCATACCACGACAGTACTGATGATAACACTGACCCAATGTTCGCCATCGAGCTCGAACTTCCAGAAAGTTATTTCTAGAATTCGAGGCCGCCATCTGACGCCAGACGTGCTAGCTCTTGGTAGCGGGTTCGCACCGTTATCTCCGTAATACCAGCGACCCCAGCCACTTGCTTCTGGCTACGTGGCTCTCCCGTCTCGCGGCACGCCAGGTAGAGTGTTGCGCCTGCGAGTGTTCCTGGTCCCAGCCCTTGGCCGTAGCCCGCTTCTGTCGCCCGGCGCAATAACTGGCGCGCATGCACAACAGTCTTGTCACTAAGCATTAGTTTCCGGGCGAACCGTTGGAGAAAATCTGTGGCTACCTGCGGTTCAATTTCCAGCTGCAGCTCACGTACTAGTCCTCGATAGAGTCGCCCCAGTTCTAGCCTTCCCAGTCGCGACTCAGCAGCAATCTCGTCCAGCGTTAACGGCATCTTCTCCAATCTTACTGAAGCGTAGAGCAGTGCCGTCGCAACGCTCTCGGTTTGTCTGCCGCGCACTAGTTTACGTCGTAATGCCTTGGAAACGAGCTCAAGCGCGCCTTCGCGTACGTGAAGTGGCAGTTGCATCACGTCGGCTAGCCGCTCTATTTCTTGTGAAGCAACTAACAGCGTTCGTCCTGGCGTGCCGTGGAGCCGCACAGCCTCCTGCCATTGCTGTAGCAGGTGCTCGCTCGTAGCAGGTACGTTGTCTGGTGGGGACGCGACCGCCTCTTTGCCAGTCGCCTTGGTCGGAACTGCGGCAAAACTACCCCACTCCGGTCCGCCATCAATAATCTCGCCGCAGGCAGTGCAGCGCAGTAGTCCGTCGCCGTCAGCTTCGAGTTCGCGTCCGCCACAGCCAGGGCATTTCATCGACAGAAAAGCTCCCGTCCCAGCAGTTGCGTTGCACGCACGCCACGGGCAGCTCTTACAACCACCCACGGCTCGGAAACCGGACCGAACAGGTCACTGATGCGTCCTACCTTGCGGCCGCGTGCATCGCACACAGTCGTACCAGGCTCAATTTTCTTTTCGACAGGTAGCAGCAGCTCGCCTCGGTCGCCCAGTTGTGCGACCTTACCGATGCAGCGCATGGCAACGCTCTGCGCCGTTGTGTAATAAAAGCTGACTCCGGCGCCTGCTAGAGCAGTTCTGCGAGTGTTTCGCCCAGTTTCGCTGGATTCTCGGCGACTGCGATACCTGCCTTTCGCAGCGCATCCATCTTGGCGGCGGCGGTGCCCTTGCCACCAGCAATAATCGCGCCGGCGTGACCCATGCGCTTGCCAGGCGGTGCGGTCCGGCCAGCGATGAACCCGACAACTGGCTTGGAGACGTGCTCTCGCACGAACTCCGCGGCACGCTCCTCGGCGCTGCCGCCGATTTCGCCAATCATTACTATTGCCTTAGTGACAGGGTCAGCTTCGAACGCCTCGAGCACATCGATGAACGGCGTGCCGATGACCGGATCACCACCGATACCGATGCAGGTTGACTGCCCGCGCCCGATACGTGTAACTTGGTCGACTGCCTCATAGGTCAGTGTCCCAGAGCGCGAGACGATACCGACGTCTCCCGGCTGATGGATGTGGCCTGGCATGATGCCCACTTTGGCGGTTCCCGGAGTGATAATACCGGGGCAGTTAGGCCCGATTAGTCGCGTCCCGGTATCGGCAAGATGTGCCTTGGTACGCACCATGTCCAGAGCGGGAATCCCTTCGGTGATGGCAACCACCAGTTCGACACCGGCGTCAGCCGCTTCACGAATCGCGCCAGCTGCGAAGGGGGGCGGGACGAAAACACAGCTAACATTAGCGCCGTTATCGACCGCTTCAGTGACTGTGTCCCAAACCGGTAGGTCAAGGCACTCGCTNCCACCCTTGCCTGGCGTCACGCCGCCGACAACNGNNGTGTNGTAGTCGAGCATCTGCCGTGTATGGAATTGGCCGTTGCGCCCTGTAATTCCTTGGACAACTACGCGTGAGTCACTATCGAGCCAGATGCTCATTTCGAACCTCCAGCGGCGGCGATTGCCTTGCGGGCGCCGTCGTCCATGTCACTGGCAGTAATCAGTTCCAGCGCCGACTCATCGAGCATCTTGCGCCCCAGCTCGACATTGGTGCCTTCAAGTCTCACCACTAGCGGCACACCAATTTCCACCTCGCGAGCGGCGGTAATGATGCCCTCGGCAATGAAGTCGCAGCGCATGATGCCGCCGAAGATGTTGACAAAGATAGCTTCGACAGCCGGGTCGGATAGGATGATACGGAAACCCTCAGTGACTTGTTCGGCAGTCGCGCCACCTCCCACGTCGAGAAAGTTGGCCGGCTCGCTGCCGTGCAGCTTGATGATGTCCATGGTCGCCATCGCGAGTCCAGCTCCGTTGACCATGCATCCGATTTTGCCATCGAGTTTGATGTAGTTGAGGCCGGCTGCGCTGGCCTGCGCTTCGAGTGGTTCCTCGGCAGCGGTATCGCGCAGTTCAGCCAGTTCAGGATGTCGGAATAGTGCTGAATCATCAAAATTCACCTTGGCATCGAGTGCAATCACGCGGTCGTCGCTGGTGATGACCAACGGATTTATCTCGACAATCGAGCAGTCCAGTTCCTGCCCGAGGTGCGCCAGGGATGACATGAATTCAACCGCACGCTTGACCTGCTCCCCCTCGAGTGCCAGTCCTTGGGCCAGCTCACGGGCAGCCTTTGCAGGCAGTGTACCGTCTGGTTCCAGGTATGCCTTCAGTATTTTTTCAGGGGTAGCAGCAGCGACTTCCTCGATCTCGACACCACCTTCGGTGGATGCCATCATCACCATGCGCTCGCTATCCCTGTCAAGCACCATTCCCAAGTAAAGTTCGCGAGCGATGTCGCAGCCTGCCTCGACGTAGACTGCCCCCACAGTAACGCCCTCCGGGCCAGTCTGTGGCGTCACCAGCTGCGATCCGAGTAATGCCTCAGCAGCGTCGCGTGCCTCACCAGGAGTGCGGCATAGTCGAATGCCGCCGCCCTTGCCACGGCCTCCGGCGTGCACCTGCGCCTTGACCACCCAGAGTTTGCCACCCAGCGTTGTGCAGGCCGCTTCCGCCTCATCAGCGGTTAGTGCCAGTTGTCCCTGCTGAATGGCGACGCCGTAGTCGCGGAAAAGTGTCTTGGCCTGATACTCATGGATATTCACGACGTGTGCATTCGGTCGGTGTTTAAGACGCTGTGTAATATCTTATAGAGACCGCTTCGTGCGCGAGCTATGCAGATTTTTCTGGAGAAGCGCCTGGTATGAGTTTTTCGGAACTTGGCATAGCGCCAGCCATTGTCAAAGTCTTGAAAGAACAGGGCATTACGGAACTGTTTGAGGTTCAGGCCGAAACCATACCTGCCATGCTGCAGGGGAAGGATGTCTGCTGCCGGGCTCCGACCGGTTCGGGAAAAACTCTGGCGTTCGGATTGCCCCTGATTTCACGCTGCAAGCCAGCACACCCGCACTACCCTACCGCCCTGGTAGTCACCCCCACCCGGGAACTGGCAGAACAGATTTGCAAGGTTCTAACGCCTCTGGCCAAGCAGGTCAAACGAGGTGTAATGGCAGTATATGGCGGAACTTCATACACCAAACAGCGACAGAGGCTTGAGAAAGGCGTGGATATCGTCGTCGCCTGTCCCGGTCGCCTGATTGACTTGATGGAAAAGAGAATGATAAAGCTGGATGACGTAGAAACGATTGTCCTAGATGAAGCTGATCGCATGGCCGATATGGGTTTCATCGATCCGGTGTGCCATATCTTGGACCACTGTTCCAAGGAACGCCAGACGTTGCTGTTCAGTGCGACCCTCGATGATGAAGTTTCAGGCTTGATAAAGAAATATCAGGACCACCCGGTCAGAATCGAAGTAGGACCCAAGGAAGTTGGCATGGAAAGCATGCAGCATTTCTTCTGGATGACTCACAATATTCGCAAATCCCAGCTAACTAGTGATGCCGTGAAGAGGGGCGGACGCAGCATGATTTTCTGTCGTACACGTCGGGGAGTTGACCGTGTTGGCAAGGAGCTGAGAGCTACCGACTTGAAGGTAGCTACAATCCACGGTGGACTCCGCCAGAACCAGCGTGACAAGGCGATGGAGCGTTTCATCTATGGCGACTGTATGGCACTAGTGGCGACAGATGTTGCCGCCAGAGGCATCGACGTCGAAGGTGTCCAGTGTGTGATTCATTA
>NYZZ01000010.1 GCA_002687355.1 Methanobacteriota archaeon | reverse complement strand
CCCTCTGATAGTTTAGAGTCCAGCATCTCTCCGTCAACCCACAGGCTCAGCTCTTCAGAGGAACGGACCACTGCGATATGGTGCCAATATCCGTCGTTGAACTGGCTGCCCGCTTCCAAAGTGAGGGGGATGCCGCCTCTGATGGAGGGGCTTCCGTAACCTAGGATATCTTGTGTCTGCGCGAAGCGGGGCTCGCCATCCACCAGATATAGGTGGTGATTCCAATTGCTATCCGCGCTATGGTAATCGGATATTAGCGTCCCAATACCGCTGTCGGTTGTGTTGAACCATAATTCAATCGTCATCTCAGTCGGCTTGATTACCGGACCGGCAAGGTAGATGAACTGGCCATCAAACAGGACTGCGCTTCCAGAAAGGCCTAGTGCCCAAGACTGGGTTGGTTCAAGAGTCAGGTTGTTACCACTACCGCTTGCATCAATTACAGACGTACCGGTGCCTTCGTCCAAAGGCCACCACGCAAGAGTTTCACTATCAAGTGGTGATCGAATATCACTCTGGATAACGGGGGTTGGATCTACAGATTCGATTACTGGAACAGGGGGCAGGTTGAGCCAGATTACTCTCGTTGAATCTCCAGTGAGGGTGAAGTTGAATTCCTGGATGCCATTGAACTGAACCTGCACATACGTAACAGCCGAACCAGGGGTCGAACTCCCATTGTAAACCAGCCCGGCTATCAGTAGCTCCGGCAACAGTCCCTCTTCATCCGTGAGGGGCTCGCCACCGCCAAAGAAGGAAGTATAGTAGATCGCCTGGTCATACCAACCTGTACTGTCCTCGGTGACCTCTATCTCCAACCAACTTCCGGCACCTTGCACTGTGCGAAGTTCAATCACCGTACGATATTCGATTGCCAAAGTACTGCCGAATTCACAGGAAATACTTCCAAATGTGGTGTCCAGCGCCCGGTTGTCAAGACTGTTACCGTCCAGCGACAGGAGAGTAGCGAAACTGCTGTCCCTCAGCAGGATGTTGCTGCCTCCGGAGATAGTAAGGTAGTTGGCTGAGACGTTTTCCAGATACGCTCCTTCCTGGCTACTCAGGCTAAACTCGTCAAAAACGGTGTCCTCCGTCATCAGCGAAGCGCTATTCTGGAAGCTTGCCTGACCGGAAAAGCTAGAAGCGATGATTGAGTGCCCGGAACCTTCCATCAGGAGCGATTCTGAGCCCGTCTGAGAGACGTGGACTCGTTCCAAGATGAAGTCAGATGCGGTGGACAGGGTGGCGATGCCGTGGGATGTGGTGTTCCTGACAGTAATGTCCCGCACCTGCAGTCCGCCGACTTCAGCAGCTACCACGGTAGATATGGCTATCCCAGTACCGTGAATCGAAGGACGGTGCTGTAACGCATAAACCTTGTAGTCAGCAGAACCTGCGGCGATATATGCACCGTCTGCTGAGATGGCCACCGAGGACATGTCATCTCCGGTAGTGTGGCTCCAGAGCAGCGCACTGCTGTCTGTGTGGAAGAAGTATACCTTGTCGTCTCGAGAGCCAGCGGCGATGAACTCACCGTCTGCCGAGATGGCGACCGAGCTCACAGTCGCCCCGGTTTCATAGCTCCAGAGCGGCGTGCTGCTGTACTTGTAGAAGACGTAGACCTTGTGGTCACCACCAGCCGGGTACGCAGAACCAGCCACAATGTACTCGCCGTCCGCCGAGATGGCAACAGAGCGTACAACGCTCTCGCTTTCGTAGCTCCAGAGCGGTGTGCTGCTGTCCTTGTCAAAAAGGTAGACCTTAGCGTCCTCGGAGCCAGCGGCAATGTATTCTCCATCCGCCGAAATGGCAACAGAGCGCACAGCACCCTCGTTGTCGTAGATCCATAGTGGCGTGCTGCTGTCCTTGTCGAAGAGGTAGACCTTAGTGTCCTGAGAGCCAGCGGCGATGTATTTTCCGTCCGCAGAAATGGAGACCGAGTACACTACATCTCCGGTGAGGTAGCTCCAGAGAGGCGTGCTGCTGTCCTTGTCGAAGAGGTAGACCTTGTCGGAGCCGACGACGATGTACTCGCCGTCCGCTGAGATGGCGACCGAAGCCACGTTACTCCCGATTTCGCAGCTCCAGAGTGGCGTGCTGCTGTCCTTATCAAATAGGTAGACCTCACCGTCCCAACCGGCGGTGCCGACGGCAATGTACTCACTGTCCGCAGAGATAGCCACCGAATTCACATAACTCGCGGTGCTGTAGCTCCAGAGAGGTGTACTACTGTCCTTGTCAAAGAGGAAGACCCTGCCGTCACCGTAAGAAGATCCGGCAACGATGTACGCACCGTCCGCTGACACACTTACCGAAGCCACATCATCACTGGTGGTGTAGTCCCATAGAAACGCATATTCGTCCTCAATTTCAGAGCTAATATCCGAAATAGTGAGATTGGCCAGGATTACATCGTCCGCATTCACCACTAAACCCGTGCTTGAGTTCCCGATTGATAGATTCTGTAGTACGGTGCCATCGGCCTCAATGATGAAGGTGGCGTCAAAGCCGCCCTGCACCCTAACATCTGGTCCAAGTCCGGTAATCGTGAGCCGCTTGTCAACCTTTATCGACTCCTCGTAGAGGCTGGGCCACACCAGCAACTCGTCTCCCTCACTCGCATCTTCGACCGCTTCGGAAATCAGCCCGTATTCTTCACCGGTCTGCAAATTCTTGACCAGACCGTAGTTCCATTCGTCCGGAATGTAGACTATTTCCAAGTGAGGTCCCGCGATGTTGAACCCGGGTGTTTCCGATTGCCGCAGGCGGAAGGCGTACTCCAGCTGGAACCCGACCACCTGCGGGGTCGAGCTGCCGTCGTAGCTGGTGTGGACTACCAACTGCGGCTCGATGCGGCCGTCTTCACCAGTGGTGGGATCACTGCCGCTGAAGTGGGAGGTAGCATAGACTACCTGCTCATCAGCCTTGAGACGCAAATGAACGCCTTCGAAGGGGGTGACGTGCAACTCGTTCTGTGCTTCAATGGTGATGTTGTCAAATATTAACAGTTCTGATGTGGAATCGCAACTAATCGTACCCTGTACCGTAGTGCTTTTGAAATTGTTAGCAATTGAATCTGATGTCAAATGAATTTCACCCGTAAGTGAAGAACTTCTGAATTCATTATTACTACTGTCTGACATAACCAGCGCCTTCGAAGTTGACGCGATGGATTCGTTGGTAAACTGGTTATTGGCTGAATTGTCGAGAGTGAAGGCTGTCTCGACGCCGGTCCAGTTGTTGTCCTCAGAAACCATGCCATTGACAGAAAACAGTTCGGCACCCTCTGCCGAGTTAGAGCAGTGGTTGCCCTGAAGGGTTATATAATCTCCACTCAAGTCAAAACAGATTTCGTTGAAGGAACTCAGTATATTGTTATCGAACTGGCTCCAGTCGCTGCCTTCGGTAACGATGAATCCAATATCTCCGTTGGTGAGTTGATTGCCAGTGAACTGGTTGTTGCTGCCGGAAACCAGTATCGCATCCTTGTTAGCGGCGTCAACCGTGTTCCCAGAAAATGTGTTCGAGTCACCAGGGGACTTAATTGAGATATCTGAACTCCCATAGATGTCGTTTCCACTGATCTGGTTATTGCTGCCGAACACCTCAATCGCGACCGACTCACCGTCGGCTACCACGTTATCAACAATGTCGTTCCAGTCTCCATCTATCGTGATTCCAGTCTGCTCAGTTTCGGACAGGTTGTTCCTAGCAAAAAAGTTGTTTCCTTCGAGTACGCGAAGAGCTGAATTCTCGATTCGAGTCAGCTTGTTCTCGGTCACGTAATTGAATACTGACTCATCGCCAAGCAGTATGCCAGTAACTTCACTGTCGGCAATGGAATTATTATGGATTCTGGTTTCGCTCGAGTAGAAAACCCCAATACCAAAATTCTGTGAGGCGTCGTTCCCGTACTGCTCAATGGTATTGTTGTCAATCCAGCTATCTGCGCCATATCGCAACTCAATCGCATTACCATCCCCGACTTCGAAGTTGTTTAGAGAAGCACGTGCATCATCCACGCTCCAGAGAACCAAGCCGTTTGCGTTGCTGTCGAACTGATTAGAATATATAACCGCATTATCAGAGTTAAATATATAGGCTCCAAGACCCTCATTGTTGCTGAAATATGAATTCTTGACTAACAGGTTATCTGATGAGGAAACATCCAGACCGTTGTGACTTGAAGCGTCATCGCCGTTATCCTCGGCTGTGACGTTATCCAGAGTCGTATCAGTAGCAGAGATTAGTAGGATTCCGTCATCATCCCCAGCACCAGAAAAAGTGCTGTTGCGAACTACAGTTCCGCTTACTACAGACAGCTCGAGTCGCACTAGCTCTCCTCCGGATGCTGTCGAATCGAGGATAGTATTGTCGTTGGCGGTGTTCCTGAATACAAACGCCCCGTACTGAGTACTGACAGTGCAGTTTATGAGCCAGTTATTCCTGGAATCGTCCAGNANTATTCCAGTNCCTTGNTGTGCTANGGANGAGATTAGGACATCACGCAAGGTGTTGGAGTCCGATTCCAGAAGTTCAATGGCNANACCNAAGGACTGGGTGAGTTCCAGNGTCAGGTTGGACAGGTGGGCCTGCTCANTATCATCNANTTGAATCAGCTTCTTGCCGGAAAGGGATATNTTGTCAAGNTCCACCACGTCTGTGGTTATCGAGTGGAATTCCCANGATGCTGTATCGGTTTGAGCATTGTCTGAAATAACGCTGTCACTGACTGATATTGAATCACTTGTATCAATGCTGAATCCAGATTCTCCATTACTGTTCAGAGAGATTCTTTGAAACTCAACACCATCGGCAGATTCCACGTGGATACCATTCTCGCCGCTATTGGAAACGGTACAATCACTCACGACACTGCTGGTTGTTTTGTAGAACAGTATCCCATCATGTGAGCTGTTGGTGATCGTCAGATTCGAGAGCGCCAGATTGTCGTTCTTGAATGCATGAAGGCCAATGGCCGAGGAATTATGGATTACCAGCCACTCCAGTGTAACATCGTCTGAGGGGCCGTCGATATGGACTCCTTCGCCGTCCAGTACAGTTAGATTGCGAATCGTGACCGAATCAGCATCAATATCAATTACGTAATCATCACCTGTGCCTTTCAGCAGTACATCAGCGGTGGAATTGCCGGTTATCACCAGTGGCTTATCAATAACGACCATCTCGGGATAGTTGCCCGGCCATATCTGCAGTGCATCTCCACTGCTGGCTTCGGAGATAGCGGTTTCCAGCGACAAGTACTCCTCCCCCGAATCGACATTAAGAACCAGCCCCTTGCGCCAGTGTTCAGGTACATAGATATCCAACGTTGTGGTCTGGTTCAGTTGCTGCGATTTCTCCTTGGCGCGGACGCCAAAGGCGTACTTGACCGTGGTCTCAAAAACATCAGGAGTTGCGGAACCGTTCCAGTGTCGTGATAGTAGCAGCAGCTGGCGGATAGAGCCACCGGAATCAGTAAGATCGTCGCTACCACCCCAGTGCGGAGAAGCGTATGCGGTGCCAGTGCCATCCTCAACTGCAATTTCAAAATCGACAAACGGGTCACTATTCTCTTCCAGGATACGGAGACTAAACAACTCCCTCTCACGCAAATCAGCGCCGGTGGATATCGAGATTGATGAGAATGTGGAATTGATTATTGTCGTTTCTCCAACCGTGAGGCGCAGGTCATACGAACCGCTGCCGGAGATTGTGGAATTCTCGATAGTGTGGTAGTCGCCGCTGTAGATATTGATGCCGTAACCGTCGTTCTGCCAAATCGTATTCGAAAGCAACCGGTTGGAGATGCCGGCCCAGTTCTGAATGGAGATGCCATGGCCATTCTCGGCGATATAGTTGTACCCCACCAGATTGCCGGTACCGTAGGTGCCTGAGCAGCAGCTGCCCCAGATTGAGATGCCGTAGCCATTGCCGGTGACGTTGTTGTGGAGGAATTCACTGTTCCGGGCTCCAGTATAGATTCCCACACCGTCGTTGTTCCGGATTTCATTGTAAGTAAAACTGCTCTCCTGAATCCAGGGTGTATCAATCCCATCGTCTCCGTTATCGACGACCCGGTTATGGTAAACGCCAACTCCGGAACTGGAAGCCGGAATGTACATTCCATCACCGGTGTTATTGTGGACGTGGTTGCCATAGACTAGCGCGTCCGGGGCAGAACTGATATGAATGCCGTGTAAACCATTGTTACTGATTGTGCAGTTTTCGATTCTGATGCCGGTAGCTGCAAAGATATGGAATCCGCTGTTGCTGTTCGAATTGATAGTGCTGTCGGCAATCCGGGAACCCCAACTCTTGCTGTTGAAATATAAGCCAATGTAGTTGTCGTGCAGCCTCACGCCAGTCGCGTTCAGTCCTCCGCCGGATGAGTTTACGTAAATTCCATAGTTGGCTGACGTAGTAGCGCCCTTCACAGTCAGGTTGGCTATCGTAGCGTACTTACCAGTGACCTTAACCGATGTATTACCTGCACCATCAATTATAGTGCTCCCGGTCCCGTTACCTAACAACGTCACCCCCCTATCGATTATCAGGTTTTCACGAAAGGTCCCGTTCCAGGCATAGACTGTATCGCCTGTGGTTGCGTTCTCTATTGCAGACTGAATGTTGTAGTAGAGGTCTCCAGAATGGTAGACACGGAAATCCGGGACCTTGAAATGCCTAGTATTTTCCTCAGACACATTCAGAATCGAAGTTTGGTGCCAGTCAGCATAGCGCAGCCTCAGTTCTACGTCCTGGACAACTGCAGTTGAATTGGAGTAGTAGCGCTGTGCAATCACCGATATTTCTTCTTGATGATTCAACCAGCCGCTATCATCGCTCTTTGGAGATGAGCCTCCAAAGTAGGATGAAGCGTACTGTACACCTTCGCGGTCAGTGACGAGAGCGTCGGCGCCTTCCAGTGGATTAATAAAACGGTCAATCGTCCACTTTGCATTGCCACTCTCGAAATCGTCGGAGAACAAAGTTTGTTGACCATCAGTCACTACAACGTCATCAATATACCATCCCTCGAACTCGGAAACTGAGGGGTCAGAGGCAAAGCGAAATTGCAGGATGATGTCCTCGTTGGCGTAATCACCGAGGCTGAAATTCTCGATGAGCCAGCCGTTCGAATCATTACAGTAGCCCTCGTCACCAAGTGCTTGCACATTACTGCAAGGGTAGTCTCCTGTTGGCGTCAACACCTCCCAGGATTCACCACTGTCTGTAGATACCTGGACATGGCCACCATCGTAGACGTCCTCGGTCTCGTACCAAGTCGCAATGCTCAGCTGGGGTGAATTACCGAGTGAAATCTCGTCCTTGGTGTAAAATGAGAAGTCCCAGTTGTCTTTGTATTCACCATCACCTCCCTCATCGTCATCGTTCTTATCGGGATCGCCCAGCCACATTGCATGCGTTCCAGAATACGCCTCCCGGTTCTCGTCACTCTGGTTGTCATAAATCTTCCACGAATCACTCGTGCCGTTGTCTGTGACCTTGACGTGCAAACTCTTCTTGATTAACAGTTCAGAGCCAGTGTTGATACTAAGGTCCTCAGCATCGAATGAAACCTCATGTAGAACAATGCCTGTTGATGGAGTCCCAGTAAACAGGACCTTCTTCTCATCTCCTTCATACCAACCATATTTTACGGTGTTGTTATGCGAACTGTCGACAAAAACCAGTGCGTATTCATTGCTCCAGGCATTGGAAGAATTCAGGTAGTTACTTGTGGAACCGGAAGCGAAACGGTACCCGTGATTCTCATTACCGTATGCAGCACACTCTACAATCTCATTTTGATTGGAAGAAGATGCCAAAGTAATACCACCCTCGTTGTCAGCGAATTCTACGTTTCGAATTAAATTAAAATTCGCACCGTGCATATACAGGCCAACGCCAGTATTATCCTCAAA
>NYZZ01000009.1 GCA_002687355.1 Methanobacteriota archaeon | reverse complement strand
GGGATAGGTAGTGGTTTCTATCTCACTGCCAATCTGGGCCCGGGTCCAAGAGACGGGTGGATGACGGGCATTCAACAAAGATCAGGATGGCCAATTGGTCGGGTTAGGATTGGTATTGAAGTTGTGGTTCTGAGTTTTGGAATAATCCTGGGCGGAACCTTTGGAATAGGTACAATTTTATTCGCAATAGGGATAGGGCCGGCAGTAGCGATGTGTCTAGGTATTGCAGGTCGCTGGAGTGTTTGAATTTGGGATATAAGAGGACGACAGCAAGAGAAAAGTTGAACACGTCCCACAATCTACCGGAAGTGAAACCAGCACCCGAAATATGGGGTGGCGGTACAATGGTAATCCCTCACCCCATGCAAGTAAGGGAGCTGATGAATTCCATTCCTGAAGGCCGGGTTTCCACTCTTGACGAGGTGCGTACCAGTCTGGCTGAGGAAAATGGTGCCGATATCGCATGCCCAATGACTTCAGGGATTTTCACGTCGATTGTAGCTCAGGCATCCCACGAGGACAAGGAAGAACATGGTTCGTTTTCAGTGGCCTATTGGAGGAGCCTGAAGCGAAAAGGGGAACTAAATCCAAGGTTTCCAGAAGGAATTGAAGGACAGGCCAAACGTCTCGAAGCCGAAGGGCATTCGATAACATATCGGGGCAAGAAAGCCTTCGTAGATGATTTTGAGAAATATTTGTTCAAATCATCTTGATGCTTCTACCAGCTTGTGCAACCACTGGCACCTCAAGTACGGGCGCTGCGTGCTACTGATGCGAGCTGAGGGCCTAAATTCGCCTTCTTAACACAGCAACTGCAAAGAAGCTAATCAGTGCAGCTATCAAACCGGGGCCAGGGAGAATACCTCCGTCCTCTTCAAGCGGCTCAGGCTCGGTTGATACAGGACTGAAGCCTATGGTCGCGCTTTCCTCACTACCATCGAAGTGGAATGTACGGCCGTCATCATCCACCTCCAGCCCGGTACAATCGGCGCCCTCTGTCAGACAAGAATCGAACTGATATCCCTCTAGCAGCGTGAAGGTGTATGATGTTGGTATTGGGTCGTCATTACTCGGAAGAACGAGTGTATGATGTGCAAGGGTGTCATCAGCGCCATCGAAAGTCGCCACAAAACTACCTCCCATCATCATTGGCAGTCCCTCGTTATCGGACAACGGTCCAATTACATTTGTGGAGAGTATTGGAAGATCGAAATCTGCAGGATTTTCTTTAGCGATAATTCCATCAAGAAGGACATGGTCACCCATGTCTTCACTGTGGTATGCATCATGATCGAAATTCAAGTATGCCTCACAAATCTCTTCTGTAGCGTCTTCATCCTCACAGGCTTCTTTAATAATCTCATCAGTACACCCCTCATCATCCGCTCCGTCCTCTAGACAATAGTGTGCTGCTTCTGTACCGCAGTGCTCTGGGTCATAATCTGGGTCTTCAGGATTGCAGTAGTGTCCAATCATAGAACAGAATTCATCGTCGTCGAAAGGACACTGATCACTGCCATCTCCGTTATCTCCTTCGCCGTGATGTTCGCTTGGCAAGTGACAGTGTGTTTCGTAGATTGTTCCGTCCTCACCTTCTTCATTTTCATGATAATCGCCACCAGCGTTGTTACACTCATCCTCAGACATGCCGGTATCATAATTTTCGTCAGAGTCAGGTTGGTTGTACAAACCCATCGCGTCAGCTTGGTAAACCAGAGTACGAATCTCTTCCGCCGCCACGGCAGATGTCGAAGTACCGTCCTCGTATGACTCTGCGACCACAATCATGTCCATGAAAAGCTGCCAATGAGGGTCGCCGCCAGACCCGTACTCTTCGGCCCACGGCATGTACGCTCTGTCATCTCCTTGCGCTACAACCGGTGCATTAGCATATGACCAATCGTTCGGGGCGGAACCTGGCAATCCAATCACCACGGAGGTGACACCATAGGCATGGAGGACAATTCTGAGAATGGATTCGCCATCCCACTTATCACACCAATATGGGTGGCAAGTGAAATTACTGTGGTTACCACCGTTATCTAGGCCCGTTCCATCTATCACGTCCCAATCCGCGATAGTGGAATTCAACATGAAGATTTTTATCCAAAGATCGTCACCCTCACCATCGGTCTCAAATTCTTCGGTGAAATTCACAAAGATACTGCCATCACCGTCCAGACTGACGTTCTGAATCTGCTGGCCTTCATTTACCACGCAGTCATCATAGGTCATGCCTGGAGATGGGGAAAGATAAATTCCATCCCAGCCGAGATAATCGCAGTGATTACCCTGTAGAGTTCCATCCCAGATGTGATTTTCTACTGTGGTACCATCTTGGTTCACAATCCTATTCACATAGGAACCCTCTGTGTAAGTGTGACCACCCGCAGTAACAACAACATAATTTCCCTCAGTCAATTCGACTTCAAGGCGGCTATAATCACAAACGGATTCACCCTCCTCAACTACAGGGCAATCCTGACCATTCCCCTCCGATACACGATTGGAGCCTAGGAGATTGTCGCCTGTATCATCGGGATTGAAGCTGTACTCGTACAGGTACAGGGACATATCAGTACCACTGCAATCATCCGGAACTTCGCCGTCATTGTCGTAACAAATGTAGTGGGCCGATGTTATAGAACCATTGAGACCATCTTCACCTACGGTGAATTGATAGGTATCAAAGAGGGGGAAATTCTGACGGCTATAATCATGGGAGTCATAATGGTCTGACTTAAGTCCCATCCTTGGACTCTCATCATCGATTGAACCGTCAAGCAAACCAATGGAGGGAATGGAGTGGGCGTAGTCTCCATTTTCACAATCAAGTTCGTCTGAATCATCTTCTCCATCCTCGTCCTCATCGGTCCACTCGTTGTGACAAGGGGCGGCAGTTACAAGCGAGTAAAAGCCCGCGGGAAGGTTCCCTTCCCAGTGACTGATGCATTCTACATTAATCTCGTTAGTCCCAGCATATTGACAGACGTATGACGCTCCTGCATTGCCGAGTAGATTACTTGTATTATCTGGATTCAAGTATCCGCTGTACAAGTAGACGTGACCGCTCCAATGGTGGTACCAATACTCATCCGAACCACTTGGACAATTATCTTCATCGTTGTTAACGGCTGTAATCAAAATTTCACTGTTGTCATTACAAACAAACCTGTTTACAGGATCTCCCGTACAGTCATCGGTCATCCAGTACTGGCAATCGTCTGCTGTATCTTCTGGAGTATGGCTGTCATACCACTGTTCGTCGGTTCCATCTTCACAATTACCCCATTCGTTGTTCACGTCGTTGAAGTTAATAGTGTCGCCATTTTGACAAACAAAATCCGGGCTTTCGGAATACAAGAAATCGGGGTGGATACTGTAGTGACCGGCATCCTCAGCACCGATGGTGAAAACTTGGATGTCGAAAGCCCATACATCATCGTCATCGCCACCTGGACCTTCAGAATTGTCAAAAAGTGACATTACAGCAGTCATGAAATCGTCCGGGCTGACATATCCATCCTCATATGCGAAAAAAGTGTCGAAAAAATCCCTTATCCCGTCACCTGTATAGCAGAAATCGTAAGGGTTCTCATCACCACATATGTCATAAATCGCTCTAAAACATCCGAGGATAGGACCTCCTTCCTCGCCTTCGAAACAATCTCTCAGGTCATCGCATTGTTCATCACTCAGACCGGGGGGGCAGCCATCTTCACCATGGTCGCCATCACCCGATTCCATCTCCATCATTTCAATCCAGTGATTGAAACATGCCTCGGTAATCTCATCATCACTGGTTCCAATCATGTCGCCACACATCCATGCAATCCCCTGACGCATTTCATCGGACGAGGTGGCCGGCATCTCGGCCGTTATTGAAACTGTCCATTCATCCAGAGCTATCATGTCAACAGCCACATCAATGGATTCGGGGCCTCCATCATCTTCGCCCTCATCATCATCCGAGTCCATTGCTCCAACATTATATGTTGGAATTACAACGAAAGCGCTCATGGCCATCATGAGGATTACAGCTAGCGCAGAAAATCTGGCTTTGCTCATATGTTCCGAGGCTGTATCAGGTTATATAATTATGATAGTTACGATTGATTAGGACTGTATTGCAACTGATTTCCAGCGATGAACACTTTAGCTGGGGGCTGTTAACGCCATATGGACGATAAGCTGCGAGCAGCGCTACCGCTGCTGATACCAGGATGTGGGTGCTATGTCGGTGCAGCTCTGGGCTGGACTGCGGGCGCTGCTTCTAGCTCGGCGATAATGCTGTGGCTGTTTTCGCTGTATCCTCTGCTTGTACTGGTCGGCGCAGGTCTGCTTGCTGCTGGGTGGATACGATGGAAACAGTGATGCCAGAGCTATCATTCTCGATGCTGCGGCGCTGGCGCAACCGTTAAAGACGTGTTCGCGAAACCCGTGGTATGCGCCTGCTACCACTGTTTGCACTGTTGCTGCTGGTTCCAGCGGCAGCAGCTGAAGTGAACCATAACCCACATGAGGTTGATGAGGGAAATACGTTCATGGCGTGGATTGACGCCGACGAAATCTACGAAGAGGTGAAATTCTACGTCTGCACACTGGAGGATCCCTATACTTGCTATCCACCTCAAAAGGTGGCGCGCGAAGATGCTGAATCGAATGGCGACGGGACCTACCGCTACGGCTTCTCACATCAGGTTGGCGATGGAGTCTATCCTGGCTACCGTTACGAACTTATCGAGGGCGATAACGAGACCAAGGCACCCGCCGAGGGTGAAAGCTATCCTGGGCTTACAATCGAGGATATGCAGGGTAGTTACTATGTGCGAGTGGACCGCAAGGCCGCACCAGCTGCCGAAGCTGAAAAAGGGCTGCCAGCAGTTGCACTGCCAGTAGCTGCCATTGCTGTAGCGTGGGTTGCCCGAAGGCACTGAATACCGGAACAGCCGTAATATCACCCCCATCTGCGTCACCCTGTGAACCCGGGCGACCTGCTCCTGCACCTGAACCCGTTGCTTCTGCTAGCATCGTTGGCTGCCGGGGCGCTACACTTACGCGACGGCGATTCAGAAAAGCGGCTGTTGCAGCGCGTTTCGCTAGGGCTATTGCTGGGATCGCTGACTGCCAGTCTGCTGCTTCTCGCATCCTACTTTTATCGCACGGCACTAGAGTTCGAATATGTTGCCGACTACTCAGCGGTCGAGCTACCACTGCGCTACAAACTGGCCGGTGTCTGGGCCGGCCGCGACGGGACACTGCTAATATGGTGCTGGGCCACCGCGCTGGCACTCAACTGGGAACTGTGGCGCGGGAGCGGGGCGGGTGAAGACTCGCAGCCCCACAGTGATGCGGGCCAGCAGCGGCTACTGGTGCTCTTTGCGTCGGGCATCCTGCTGGCGCTGGCTACCATCCAATTGGCGATTAATCCCTTCACGCACTCTGACCCTGTTCCGACCGAGGGTCGCGGGCTGAACCCACTGCTGCAATCTCCCTGGATGACCATACATCCACCAATCGTCTTCACCGCTTTTGGTTTTGCAGTACTACTCTACGCAGCAGGACTGGCTGCACTTGCAGCGCACGGCGAGGCGTGGCTCGATGTGGGACGCCGTTGGGGGCGCTGGTTCTGGTTGTTGACTGCCAGTACGCTGACAATGGGGGGCTACTGGGCCTACACCACACTCGGCTGGGGTGGATTCTGGGCGTGGGACCCGGTTGAGACGTCGGGACTGTTGCCATGGCTAGCGTGCACTACGTTCTTACATGCAGCTGTAATGTCAAAGCGCAAACGCCAGTACTCGCTGCTAGGACCACTGCTGGCGATGCTGGTACTGCTGCTAGTACTGCTCGAGTCGTTCGTTACGCGCGGTGGCATCTGGCTCTCGGTGCACGCCTTCCTGCCTACACAGAGTGAGGGCGCTGTACAGCGGTTCCTGACCGTGATGGCTGACGACACCTCAGTCAAGGGACTGGTGGTGCTGCTGGGTAGTTGCCTGGCGGTAACCGGATTCACGACGGTACGCGCCTATTTGCGCGCTCCAGCGACCGAGCCAAGGAAGCGTGAAAAACTCGATGAATGGCTTGACGAGGATACTACCTTCTTCGGAGCAATCTACACCCAGTTGCTCATCCTGACCGTCGCGCTAGTGCTGCTATTGATGGGAGTTAACGGCTACCTACCCGGCTTCGTCTTCGAGACTAGGCTGGCGCTGTTCGTCGCGCTGCTGGCAGCGTTGTTCACCATCTACACACTCCAGCGCTGGTACGAACCGCGACGGCTGCTATCATACTGTATCGCCGCCGCTGTCGCTAGCGCCATCTTGGGATTCATATTGCTCGGCATGCGCCCTGGCTCTTGGATGGCTGGCGCAGCACTGCCGTGGGCGCTGCTGGCAGGCTGGGCGACGTTGCGCTACCTCTGGAGCTACCGCGGGAAGCCACTGTTGCCACGCCTACGCGCGTGGGGACCGTACATTGCGCACTTGGGCATTATCCTAATTGCGCTCGGCTACGGAATTTCTTACGGGCTCGACCAAGTTGAGACGGTCGAGCTAGAAGAGGGCAGTGCGACCGAGGCTGCCGGCTTCACGATCACGCTCGATGACGTCGTGATGCGTTCCGGCGATGAGAGTCGGCTAGAGGCGCAGTTCCGGCTACACCGTGGTGGTGCACTGGTGGTCGACGGTACAGCGGCACAGGTCAATTCGGCCGGAACCACTGAGTGGCGCACACTCATCTACCTAGAACACCACTTGACTCGTGATATCTATGTCACACTGGACGACGCAGTCCCCAGTGAGGGGGATGAGCCAAGCAGTGCCACACTCACGGTACGGCAAATCCCCGGCATCATGCTGGTGTGGACAGGAGCGCTGCTCACTACCAGCGGTATGGCACTAACAATGTTCACCGACTGGGCACCGGGGAAGCAGTGGCTACGAAAATTTAATTCCTGACGATTGGTATTTAAATAATTAGAGTGCCAAGCCACCGGCGTTGTCGTCCTGGCAGAGCGCCCGCTGCCACACTCCTTCTCCGCCCCGCTACCCATCCGAGCGTCGGAAGTCCACGGTGGGGCTGCTCCCTTCCGGGCCTGACCCGTTTCCCGTGGTGAAGGCCCGCAGCCTGCCCTCCGGCAGACCACACTGACCGCCTGCGACCCCGGAGGACAGGACTTCACGGTCGGATTGCGGATTGGGCGACCCACTGGGTGCGCCGCCGCCGGCTGTCGCCCCCCCTAAAGGCGGTTGAGGGTCACAGGGTACGTCTAGCTCCCCGGCCAAGCTCAGCCTGCCCTCTCGTCAGGACGACTATTTGGAGGTTTGCATCCCGAAAACATGCTTTAGGCCACGCGCAGAGCCCCGAAACAGTTTCTCAGTCCAGGTCTCCTGTTCGTTGCTGAACTGCTTCATAATAGCGTTACCATAGGGCTCAATTGTCTCGCTTGCAACGGTAGCGTATCCGTGCTCATGGATATCGGCCAACGTATCGCCGTAGTAGCCCAAAATATTCTCGTAGAGCATCTTGCCCGCCACTTGCGGAGCAGCTACAGCAACTCCAGCCGCCTGCTTAGCGCGCGCGGTCGCCTGTAGCGTCATGACACCTCCCAATTCGAGTAAGGATTGTCCCTCATCGGTCGCCGTATCTAGGAAATCCTGCATGACTGTAGCGACCTCATCGGTAACGCCCTCCGCCGCACGGCCCGTGTTTGTGAGTAGTTCACCAATCGACTCCCGAATTTCGCCGATGTTCTCCATTACTTCTTTACGAGAAAGTGGCGGCACGTCAATGTTCTTCGCGAAACTGGCGGTTGTGCGCTCGAGACCGTCAAGCAGCTCTTGTAGCGAACCTGGTTCGCTATCAGCATCAAGGTAACCCTTAGCGACCATCTCCGCGTGGAGGCGATTCAGATACGCCTGCCCGCCCTTGACTGAATCTGCAAAGAACGCAAAGACCCATAGCGGAGAAATATGGACCGTCGCAACGCCAACACCCTCAATGGCATTGCCGAGCAGCTTGCGCGTGGCGTAGTCACCGTCGAGCCCATCGTCCCTGTAGAGTCCTTCGACACCGCCAACGTTTTCGACAGCGAAGCGCAGGATATTGCCAACGAACAGGTTGTAGCTGGTAGTATCCTTGACGAAGTCTGGAATGACTAAGTCGGTGGTCTCCTTCAGCATCCCACCAAGTAACCCTGTAAGACCGCGCAGATAGCGTTCCGGAAGCGATATTGTGTAGAGTGCTCCCTCCAATAGCGCTTCTCCCGCGCGGCGCAGCGGTTCAGGCATTCGCAATCCGACCGCCGATAATCACGGTCTCGACATGGTTGATGCCGAAGTGGTAGGTCAGATGGCGGTAGTCAGGGACGTTGCAGACAAGCAAGTCGGCGCGCCAACCAGAGGCAATCGCGCCGCGATTGCTACGCCCCAGCGCCAGAGCGCCATTAAGCGTCGCAGCCGTCAGTGCCTCACCCGGCGTCAGCTTCATACGGAAGACTGCCAGCTGCATCACCAGCTGCATTGACTCAGTGTAACAGTTGGGATTGCAGTCGGTTGCAAGCGCCAGAGGCAACTCCGCGGCGACCATTTTGCGCGCAGATGCGAACTTGGACTCGAGTAGCGCCAGCGGCGTGCCGGGCAGCAAAATACCAGTAACGCCTGCATCACGCAATGCCTCGATGGTAGCCATGCTCGAGCCAGATAGATGATCTGCAGACGCAACTTTCAATTCGGCGCCGAGCGTGCCGCCACCAGTATCACCGAACTCGTCGGCATGAATTCGCAGACCCATACCTGCCTCGCGTGCAGCCTCCAGCAAGCGACGCGATTCATTGGTGGTAAAGGCACCCTCCTCGCAAAAGACGTCACAGTATTCTGCCAACTCAGCCACCTCAGGTAGCATTTCCTCAATCTGTTCGATGTATTCACTGCGGCTTGAATCGGGAGGGAATGCATGTGCGCCCATAAACGTAGAGACTACCTCGGCCAGTCCCTGCTCGCCGAGCCAGCGGGCAACGCGTAGCTGTTTCAGTTCATCCTCGCGCTGAAGCCCGTAACCTGATTTTATCTCGATTGTTGTAGTACCGTAGCGCGTTGCGTTACGGAGCCGATGTAGTGACTCCTCACGCAACTCTTCCTCACTTGCTGCACGAGTCTCCTTGACCGTACGCAGGATGCCGCCACCGTCAGCCAGAATGTCTTGGTAGGAGCGCCCCTGTAGCTTCCACTCCAGTTCGTGCTCACGCGAGCCAGCCCACACCAAATGGGTGTGTGGATCGACAAAACCAGGCACGACAACCTTACCCCGCGCATCAATGACCTCTGCATCGGGGTAGTCCAGCTTGCGCCCCACCTCGACGATACGGCCGTTACGGATTGCTACGTCACTACGAGTGTGAAGCTCAACGCGGCCCATCATGTCGCCTGTCAGTGGCGAATCAGACGCAGGGGGCGTGACTACCTGCGCTGCCCCCTTCAGCAACAGCATGGACGCCCAGAGCGCGAAGCCATAAAGCCCGCTGGCGCTGCCGTACGGATGCTCGAGATGGCGCTGTTCCGCGACTCGCCTGAGGCGATTTTCGCTGACCTAGAGCGACGTGGACTAGGCCGTGAGATGGCAGAGCAGGTGATTGAGAAGGATAATGAATGGCGGACGCTCATCGACGAGGGCAATAAACTGCGTAGTGACCGCAACCGCGTTTCGCGCGAAATCGGCGACGCCAAGAAGGCAGGCAACGATGCGGCGCAGCTGTTGAAACAGATGAAGACGCTCAAACTACAGCTACCGCAGCTCGAGCAGGAAACTGCCGATGCACTAGCGAAGCGTGACGCAGCACGTATGCGAGTCCCCAACCTGCTGGACAAGGTAGTCCCACAAGGCGACGGTGCCGACGGGAACGTTGAGTTGACTCGGCATGGTAAGCAAACGGAGTTTAATTTCAAACCACAGTCGCACAACGTACTGCTCGAAACACTGGCGGGTGCTGATCTCGAGCGCGCTGCGAAGGTTGCCGGACGGCGCTTCTACTACCTCTGTGGAGGACTGGCACGTCTTGAGCTGGCACTCGTCAACTATGCAGTTGAGCTACTGGCGGAACGCGGCTACGAAGCGGTGGTGCCACCTTTCGTGATGAATCGGGAGGCATACGAGGGTGTCGTCGACCTTAATGACTTCGAGGATGTAATGTACAAAATCGAGGAGCACGACTTGTACCTGATTGCCACCTCGGAACATCCGCTAACAGCCCGCTTCCGCGACGAAATCCTTGAGCCCGGAAAGTTGCCATTGCGCTACTGCGGGCTCTCGACCAACTTCCGACGCGAGGTGGGCGCGCACGGCCTCTCTGACAGAGGCATCTGGCGAGTGCACCAATTCGCGAAAGTAGAACAGGTCGTCATCTGCAAACCAGATGATTCTGCGACACTGCATCAGGAACTTCTACAGAATGCGGTCGACCTCTTCCAAGGACTGGAACTACCGTTCCGCGTTGTTGAGATGTGCACCGGAGACATCGGCACTATCGCCGCGCGCAAGTTCGACCTGGAAGCATGGATGCCATCTGTGGGAGAATGGAAAGAGGTAGTAAGTGCCAGTAATTGCACCGCGTATCAAGCGCTCCGCCTGAACATGCGCTACCGTATCCCTGACGGGACAGCGTGGCCGCACACGCTCAATGCCACTGGTATTGCCACTACGCGCACGCTGGCTGCCATCCTTGAAAACTGCCAGCAACCGGACGGTTCGATTGCAATCCCGCGACCGTTGCGCAAGTGGATGGGCGGGTTGAAGGCGCTAGCGCCGGCATGAGCGTCGCGCTGCTGCCAGGACGCTTCCAGCCCTTCCACCGTGGCCACGTTGCGATTGCGCAGACTGTAGTCACTGACGGCCACGAACTAATCGTGATGATTGGCTCGGCGCAGGAAGAGGTAACGTGGGAGAACCCTTTCTCGGCAAGTGAACGACGCGAGATGGTCAGCGCTGGACTAACAGCAGCCAATCTCGAGACCAAGGCAATTGTAGCAATTGGGGATGTCAACGACAACAGCCGCTGGGTATCTCACACCATTGCACAGCTACCACCTTTCGACTATGTCTATTCTGCCAATTCACTGGTACAGCGTCTTTTCCGCGAGGCCGATTATTCCGTCAGTACAGTTGAGTTGCAGAACCGCCAGGTGTGGGAGGGCGCCGCCATCCGTCAGGCCTTGGCCGCCGATGAGGCATGGGAAACGGCGCTGCAGCCAGAAATAGTGGCGTTGGTACGCCGATTTGGAGGGCCGGAACGGCTACGGAAGCTAGCACCAAAATAGCCTCGTGGCTATCGAATATAGACATATAAACTGTAGCTGGGGCCGATTCAGTCGACCTTGACCTTTGTGCCCTGTGGTTTTTCCGACTCCTGCTTTTTAAGCACAAGATCTAGGATGCCATTGGTATAGGTCGCTTTCGCTGAGTCTGGAATAATCTTTGATTTGAGCGGAAGCTGCTTGAAGTAGTTCCGCGCGTCGGTCTCGACTTTGATTGTTACTTCCTTCACGGTAGCATCAATATCTATGTCGGCCTTCGAGACACCAGGAAGCTCAACAGTGATGGCAACTTCGTCTTCGGTTTCGTTGGTGTCAGTCAACGGCTCGCGACTGGTCGTTTCGACCGTTGCCTTGTTAGCCCTAGGACCAAAGAGACTATCGCTGGTGTTGCCGAACTCCTCGAACTGCGGTCGACCGTCAGGGCCAGTGCGCATGCTGAAACCCCAAACGAAAGGTGACTTGCGGTCTGCCTCGGGCAAGTTACCTTCGGCTGCGTCGCGCATCATCTCATCCATCGTCCTGCGCATGCGCCTGAACTCGGCGTCGAGACTGCCGAACAAATCGTCGAGATTCCAGTCCTGACTGAACCAGTCATCGGGGTTGTGTCTGCGGGTCATCTTTTGCTCCAGTATACAACCTGAAGTTGTAAACCTTATGTCACCTACCTAGATATAAAAGTTTGGCCGAAGCTGAAGTTACTCAAATTCGATCTCCTCTTCTTCGAGCGGCTGCGCCTTGACAATCATCGGCTGCGCCGCGACCGGTTCGACCGCGACAGCCTCCGTCACCACAGGTTGTGCTACCACCGGTTGAGTCTCAACTGGTACGGTTTCAGCCATTACTGGCTGGACGGCGACCGGTGCAGCCGTAACTGGCTGGACGGCGACCGGCGCAGCTGTGACTGGCTGGACGGCGACCGGTGCAGTCGAAATTGCCTCGGCAACTGCTGGTTGAACCGCTTCCACCGGTGAAACTGCGGGTATGGCTGTAACCTGCTCAAGCTGGGCAGCCACTGGCTCGACTGCTGCAACAGCGGCAGATGCAGCCTCGAATGGAGCTGTAGTCACAGCTGCTACTGGCCCTGTCGTGGCGGCCGCCACCGCTGGCAGTTCCACATCTCCTCCAGGTTCGTCATCATCATCATCATCGCTGCTACGTGACAGGTACCAATAACTCCCACCAGCGATTCCAGCGAATAGCACCGCCATGATTCCGTAGAGGAACAGGTTAGAGCTTGTCGCTTCAGGCGCCGCAGTGGCTGTGACCGTGAAAGTGTGTTTTTCAGAGATGCGCTTGTGCTCCTGATTGAGCATCCACACCTCCAGAACGTACTCACCCGCCTCGCCATTAGCTGGCACTGTGATTTCCAGCGTTACTTGCTCGGTGCCTAGCAGCAGCAGCATCACCTGTGGTGAGTCACCAACGATGGGCGAGCCCTCGCGGTCAATGAACGAGACCCAGCCCACGGCTGGAGCATCAGCAGTGGTCAGACCGCTCACAGTGAAGTAGACTTGTAACGGTGGGCCAGAATTAGCAACAATAAGTGTGTGGTGCGCGGAGCCAGACTGCTCAGCTGAGAGCTGCAGGTTTGAGGTGCCCAAGTTCAGGCTCCCGCTCTGCTCTAGCCGAAGGTCCAGATCAGCTCGTTCGACCTCGTTACCGCCACCACTCGCCTCGATCGTCACAACACCGGTGCTGCCAAGGAAAGCTTCCATGACTGTAATCTGTACTACCATCTGCTCTGATCCACCAGGAGCGACGCTGGAGACGTAAGAGGGCTGTACTGTAGCACTAAAGGCTCCTACTGGAGACACAAGTGTTTGCAAGCTGAAGTCGTTATTCTGGTTGCCCTGATTAGTCAGGGTCAACGTCACTGTAACTGCTGCACGGTCGCGAATCAGGTAGTAGGTGCCATCCCAGTCGTCATTGGGCGCGGCAACCAGACCGAAACTCCAGTCAGCCGGCGGGACGACCACACTGGTGCTAAATTCCAGACTGTCATGGATGCCGGAGTCGCTATCAGCAACCGCGGTGAGTCGAGTCCCGTCCGGGTCTCCGTTCCCAGCGTCATCGGGCGCAGTAATGGTTAGCTTGACTGTCTGCGACTGGCCAGCTCCTAGGCTCAGAGAACTTGTGTCCAAAGCCGCGTCCCAGCCTGGGACGGTCAACTCAGTGCTGAAGCGGAAAGTGTCTTCGCCGTTACCGGTNTTGGTNGCGNTGACACTNTAGATGCGNGANNNGCCCGGCGCTACNGTCCCAGTNGTGCTACNGCTCAGTTCAATGTCCGGCACCGGCGGGACGGTNAGCTCAGTGCTNAAGCTGAAATCCCAGCCCGCTTGGCTCAGCGTGTCACTGAAACTTATGTGCATATTNTAGTCATGCTCATTCGGCGGGACCTCNTGGCCGTCATACGACCAGACAAACTTCACCGACAACCGTGAANNTTCGTCAGTGACGCGGTCAGTAGTCGCGTCCCACTGTGAAGCACCGGCTGGCCCCATGCGCAGTGTATANTCCTGTTTCTCCTCCGGCAGCCACTCAGTGCCAAAAGCATCCTCGACTAGAGTGTGAACCGCCACCTGCCGCGCCGCGCTATCGTGAACTGGATTACCATCTAGACTGGCACGGACGTGGTCGATCAATAGCACGAGATGGCCGTCGTAGTTCTCCTCGCTGGTCGAGCCGTAGCGCAGCTCGGGGTTGGCTTCTGGGCTCAGTGGCGGCGGTTGGCCACTATAGCTCCAGCGGCTCTCAATACGCAGCTTAAAACCGGATGTGGGAAAAGTTTGTGCAGGCAGGCTACCACTGCCGGAGAGCTCGACATCACCGTTCATTGAAACCTGTTCGTTGGATGTCTCGAACTGGTCGACTATCTCGCCATTGACCAGCAGGCTGAACTGTAGCTGAATGTTGATATCGGCTGAGGAGTGCGCAACTACTTCGCCAGTCCAGGTTCCCGAGGCATTAGCCTCGAACACCAGCACAGGCGATGCCCATTCCGCCACCTCGATGTAAGACGCTCCAGGGGTGTTGTTGACCGGGGCACGGCTGTAGATCTCCGAACCTGGAACCAACGGATCCAACTCGCCATCGGACTGACTGTCGGCGTCTTCTTTTAGGTAGAGTGCGACCTCCACCTCAGCTGCATCAGCTTCTCCCGCCAGCACTGCTGCTACTAGTAATGTTAGCAATAGCGTCAGACCGTGCCTTGCAGCCATGCCCCCTGCGATACTAGCTTCCATATTTAAGTTGCCTCAATCATCATCGCCATGGTGCCAGATGCTATCACCAATGTAGTGCAGCGTCTTCACCGCTTTTCCACGTGTTGTTGCAACTATGGTCGTGCCGTCTAGTAGGGCCTCACCGATAGCAAGCGGCCGTTGGTGGGATTCGTCACGCACCCAAACTAAATCGCCTTGCACTATCGTCTCGTCAGTCCCATTGATTCCGGCTGCCATCACATTGGCACCATTACGAAGGAATGGGACTGCGCCCATATCTACCTGCACCCAGCCGCCTGGCGGAGTCACTTCAAGCAGGCCGCGTACCGAGAGGTGCCACCTCTCACCCCACTCAAGTGCAATGACATGTCCGTCGCGCAGCAGAGCCTGTCCATTGGGGGACTGCGCCAGTTCCACCTCGCCAGGGCGGTAGCTGAATTCCAGTCCATGGGCTGCCTCCAGTGCCATGTTCAGTGCGCGTACCTCGCGCTTATTAACCGGATGGCGACGACGAATGTGGAACTGGGCCATGTGGCCTCATTGACAGGGGGTCTTTTAGCACCCCCTGCTGGGCGCACGATGCGCATCGCAGTCATGGGTACTGGCTACGTCGGGCTGGTCACTGGGGCCACTTTTGCTGCCGCCGGTCACGACGTGGTCTGCCTTGATATCCTGCCCGAGCGAGTAGCAGCACTCAACGCAGGCGAGTGTCCGATTTTCGAGCCGGGACTACCCGAGCTCCTGAAAGCTGGGCTGACGTCCGGGAAGCTGCGCGGCTCGGGCGAGATGACTGCGGAGATTGCGACCGCAGACCTTACCTTTGTCTGTGTCGGCACCCCATCACGCGAAGACGGCTCAATGGACATGACGCAAGTCAAGTCAGCCGCAGCAACCATCGGCAACGCGCTCGGCAGGGACGAGCGCGAGCACGTAATCGTTGTGAAATCGACCGTCCTGCCGCGGACAACTGAAGAGCTTGTGCTACCGCAAGTACTAGAGCATAGCGGACGCAACCGCGCCAGCCTGGGCTTCGCGATGAACCCTGAGTTCCTGCGTGAAGGCACCGCCGTGCCAGACGCACTCAATCCTGACCGTGTCGTCATCGGCGCCGCAGACGAATTGGCTCTGACACAACTGCGAGAACTGTACGGCAACGTGAAGTGTCCGATACTCGAGTGCGACCCTCGCACGGCTGAAATGGTGAAATATGCCAGTAACGCGTTTCTCGCTGCGAAGGTCTCCTACGCCAACGAGATCTCGAACCTGTGCGAGGCATGGGGCATTAACTTCGCCACCGTCGCGGAGGGAATGGGGCTCGACGACCGGATTTCGCCTCGCTTCCTGCGCGCTGGTGCGGGATTCGGCGGCTCCTGCTTTCCTAAGGACGTCAAGGCTCTGCTCGCTGCCGCTGCGACCGAAAAACTGCCTGCAGCGATGCTAGACGCTACGCTCGCAGTCAATGAGTCGCAACCACTACTACTGGTAGAGTGGGCGCGTGATGCGCTAGGCTCGCTAAAGGGGAGGAGAGTCGCGCTGCTTGGTCTGGCATTCAAGCCAGATACTGACGACGTACGCGAGGCACGCGCTGTAATAGTTGCACATGCACTGCTCGGTGAGGAAGCGAGCGTTATTGGCTGCGACCCGCAAGCGGCTGCCAATTTCGGCGCGCTGTGCAACATCGAAATTGCCGCCTCTGCGGAAGCGGCACTCGACGACGCCGATTGCGCCATCCTAATGACTGAGTGGCCTGAGTATGCTACGCTTGCCCCAGCCACCTTCAAGGAGCACATGGCGCGCCCGCTGGTGCTTGACGGCCGATGTGCGTTGGATGCCAAGGCGTTGCGTGATGCGGGCATTGAGTACCGCGCTATTGGACTCGGCAAGAGCGAGTAAATTCTTTAATAAGCGACCCAAGTCCGCCGTCTCTCCGCGGTCATGATGCCGCGGATTCTGGTGAAACAGCATGGGCAAGGGTACGGCGTCTTTCGGTAAGCGGCAAAAGAAGACCCACATCGTGTGCCGACGCTGTGGCCGTCACGCTTATCACGTTCGCAAAAAGCGCTGTGCCGCTTGCGGTTTTGGCGACTCCGCGCGCCAGCGCAGCTACAGCTGGGCCAAGTCACACTGATGCCCCTGCGGGAGGCGTGTGGCGTCGTTGGTATTTCCACTACAACGCCAGTGCTACACAACCTGCTAGTTGGCCTCCGGGCGCTACAGCATCGTGGCCAAGAATCAGCCGGCGTTGCGCTCTGGGACGACGGTCACCTGACACGACGCGGGATGGGACTGGTCTCGGAAGCGCTCACCAACTTCGAAACACATTTCTATGATGCAAAAACCGGTATTGGTCATGTACGCTACTCAACCGCTGGCAGCTCCTCACTGCGTAACGCGCAACCGATTACCGCCAGTTTCGCGACCGGAGAACTTAGCCTGGCGCACAATGGCACCATCTCCAACCAGCAGGAATTGCGAGAGCATTGGGAGACAGAAGGTGCTGCTTTCATGTCCGACACCGACTCGGAACTTATTGTACGACTGATTGCGCACCGACTACCACACACCGGATCCATGGTCGGTGCCATCCGCGAGGCAATGGGGCGCATGGTTGGCAGCTACTCGATTGCTATGCTGCACAATGACGAACTGTTCGCCTTCCGTGACCCTTTTGGCATCAAGCCACTTTGCCTAGGGGAGCTGCCTGACGGTTACATTGTCGCATCGGAGAGCGTAGCACTTGATGCGACGGGGGCAACCTTTGTGCGCGACATCACTCCAGGCGAGATTGTCCAGTTAACTCCTGACGGTATAGTCTCACATCCACCTCCCAGTGGTGGTGAGCGGGCGTTCTGCATGTTCGAGTACGTCTATTTCGCACGTCCTGACTCGCGCATTGACGGGACGCTCGCCTACTCCGTCCGTCAGGAACTGGGACGGCAACTGTGGAAAGAGCACCCGGTCGAGGCCGACCTCGTAGTACCGGTACCCGATTCCGGAATTGCCCACGCACTCGGTTTTGCTGAAGCAGCAGGAATTCCGTACTGCGAAGGGCTCATCAAGAACCGCTACGTCTGGCGTTCATTCATCCAACCTCACGATGCACAACGTAAGGCGACCATAAACGAGAAACTGAACCCAATACGAGAGTTCTTAGAAGGGAAACGGGTAGTACTAATCGACGATTCTGTAGTGCGCGGCAATACCTCGCGTCGGATTGTCGCACGAGTCCGCAAGGCGGGCGCCAAAGAAGTACACCTGAGGGTTGGTTGCCCACCTATTATCTCGCCCTGCTACCTCGGTATCGACATGCCCAGCCGGGAGGAATTTATCGCTCCTGACAAAAGCATGAAAGAAATTACGCGGGACGTTGGAGCCGATTCTGTCGCTTATATATCTATCGACGGACTAGTGCGCGCAGTCGGCAAGCCGCAGGACAAGCTCTGCCTCGGCTGTATCAACGAGGAATATCCAGTCCCGATTCCGGGCGAGCGAGTTCGCGGGCAGGCTACATTGGAAGAATTCGAGGCGTAAATAGACTGTTTTGCATGTTGATACTTACCTCCATAGAAAGAATGTGTCACCACCGTCACGGACTGCAGTAACACTGCCGTTCCACTTTGCCGGCGCACGAGCCTCAACTGTACGCAGCGTGAACGGGTCAAGCAGCTGCAACTCACGGCTGCGTCGACTCACAACCTGTCCCTCACGCTCCTCCCCCAATCGGCGTGATGCCTCTAGCTCAGAGAGCTTCGGCTTCCAGTCCGGCAGCGTTTCCGACGCGCAGTGAAGCCGAGCACGTCGTCGTTCAATGGCAGCGACGCGCCAAACCGCACCATCATGGATTACGACATCACCTGCCAGGACTGGCGGCAGACGCACGCCAAATGTGTGGCGCAGCAGATCGCGTCCTTCGCGACGGCCAACCAACGACGAGCTCTCCTTGACTTCGCCACCGAGTGTCAGTAGCAGCGCACGCGACAGCGCTCGTGCACGGTCAGTCGATGAGAGCTGGAAGTCGTGCCCACCGCGCACTGGTCCTTCCTCAGTGGCAAAGAACTCTGGTGCACCCTCCTTGAGTGCAGCGTGGACGCGAATGACTGCTGCCTTCAGCACCATCTGACGAGGAGTTCGCAGTTGAAGCGTCGCCTCGTAGTAACCTCCCGCCTGTCGTGAACAGCTGGTACAGGCACGGAATTCGAGCAAAATATCACGTTCAAATTGCTGCCCGAGCGCAACGCCATCAAGCGTCCCACTCACGCTGCCGCTAGCGCGAAAGCGGTGAGGGTCGAGCTCGCGTAGCTCAAACTCGAGCTGATTCCCTATCAAATCATTCGTCCACGAAGGCGCCCCGCGCAGCGCTGCCTCTGCCGCATCCGCCGGAGAGTCATGCAGCTCCCAACCGCCAGGTACTTCGCGCGCCGAACAGTGGCGGCAGCAGGTGAACTGCACTGTTTGCGGGAGCTTGGCCGGGCTATGGGCGACGGCGAAACAGGCATGGCACATGTTTCGCGCGAGCGGCGGCGAAGCGCCGCATTTCAGGCATTGCTGCACAGCGCGGCAGCGACGGCCAGTTATGCTATTTGCGCGACGCGCGTTTCTTAAGTGGCCGGAAGCTGAGGCGCCTCGCGGTGAGACAGATGGTAAAATTATTTCCCCCCCCGAAGGAAACTTCGGAACAGGCACACATTTCCAGCCTTACAGAATACCGCGAACTCTACGACCGCTCGGTTGCCGACCCCGAAGGATTCTGGGCCGGGGAAGCGGAGCGCATCAGCTGGTCGCGCAAGTGGGACCGCGTGCGCGACTGCGACTATCGCACGGCCAGAATCGCATGGTTCGAGGGCGGAAAGCTCAACGCCTGCTACAACTGCGTCGACCGCCATGTCGAGGCGGGGCACGGCGACGCGACCGCAATTATCTGGGAGGGCAACGACCCCGACGAGAGCCGCGCATTCACCTACGCGGAACTGCACAGCGAAGTGCAGAAGGCCGCGAATGCGCTCAAGGCGCTCGGCATCGGCAAAGGTGACCGCGTCTGCATCTACCTACAGATGGTCCCCGAACTGGCGATTGCAATGCTGGCGTGCGTGCGCATCGGCGCGGTGCATTCCATCGTCTTCGGCGCGTTCAGCGCCGACAGCCTGGTTTCACGCATCAACGATTCCGAGTGCAAGCTCATCATAACGCAGGACACCGGAGTGCGCGGCGTAAAACTGGACATCCCGATGAAGGCAAACGCTGACTCTGCGGTCACGCAGACGCCGAGCATCGAGCATATGCTGGTGGTGCGGCGCACCGGCGGCGCGGTCGCCATGGAGGACGAACGCGACGTCTGGTGGCACGACGCACTCGGCGAAGCTGACGCCGAGTGCGCGCCGGAAGCGATGGACGCCGAGGACCCTCTGTTCATTCTCTACACGTCGGGCTCGACCGGCAAACCCAAAGGCGTGTTGCACACCACTGGCGGCTATCTCGTCTACGTAGCGACGACGCACCACTACATCTTCGACTACCACGAAGGAGAAGTATACTGGTGCACCGCCGACATCGGCTGGGTTACCGGCCACTCCTACATCATCTACGGGCCGCTCGCCAACCGCTCCGTGACGCTGATGTTCGAAGGCGTGCCCAATTACCCTGACTTCGGCCGCTTCTGGCAAGTCGTTGCAAAGCACAAGGTCAACATCTTCTACACCGCGCCGACCGCACTGCGCGCACTGATGAAGGAGGGCGACGCGTGGCCACGACGGCACGACCGCTCGAGCCTGCGGCTGCTTGGCACGGTCGGCGAACCCATCAAGGAGCCGGAGTGGATGTGGTATCGCGAAACCATAGGCGAAGGGCGCTGTCCCATCGTTGATACCTGGTGGCAGACCGAAACGGGCGGCATCCTAATCACGCCGCTGCCGGGCGCCACCCCGACGAAGCCCGGCAGCGCCACCCTGCCCTTCTTCGGAATCAAGCCGGCACTGGTCGACGACGACGGCAACCTGCTCAAGGGCAACGACATCGCCGGCAATCTCTGCATCGTGGAGTCGTGGCCGGGACAGATGCGCACTATCTATGGCGATCAACAGAGATTTTTCGATACTTACTTCGCGCAGTTTCCAGACAGGTATTTTTCGGGAGATGGTTGTCGCCGCGACAAGGATGGTTACTACTGGATTACTGGGCGTGTCGACGACGTGATTATTGTCAGCGGTCACAACTTAGGCACGGCGGAAATAGAAGGGGCCATCGGCGGCCATTTCGCGGTCGCCGAGGCTGCTGTCGTCGGCTATCCGCACGACATCAAAGGACAGGGAATCTATGCCTTCGTAACACTACGTACTGGGCAGGAGCCAACTGACTCAACACAGGCTGAAATCGTGAAACAAGTACGCGCAAATATTGGACCGCATGCAACCCCCGAAAAAATCCAGTTCACCGACGGCCTTCCCAAGACACGTAGCGGCAAAATCATGCGACGTATTCTACGCAATATCGCCAGCGGCGACGTAAGCGATCTAGGCGATACCAGCACGCTCGCCGACCCATCGGTCGTAGAGAGCCTGGTCGCAGGGCGAGTCTAGCCAGTCGGCGCGACCATCCGCTCGGGATTGAGCAGCTCGTACAGTTCCTGCTCAGGCAAGTCAGTGAGCTCCAGCGCTTCTTCCAGAACGGTGCGACCGGAAGCATGCGCTGCCTTGGCAATCTTCGCAGCCTGCTCGTAACCTACAGCGGGTGCGAGAGCAGTGGCCAGCATAAGTCCCGACTGGAGTAGCTCCGGTCCACGGTCGGTCGCTTCCAGACCAGCAATACACTTCTCGCGGAAGATGGTCGCGGAAGCGGCAAGCAGCTGGATGGCTTGCAACAAATTGTGTGATGCCAGTGGCAGCATCGTATTCAGCTCCAAGTAACCGCCTTGCGCCGCCTGTAAAAGCGCAGTGTCGCAGGCAATCACCTGCGCCGACGCCTGGATGACCGCCTCAGGGATTACGGGATTGACCTTGCCCGGCATGATAGAGGAGCCGGGCTGCACCGATGGCAGCTTCAGCTCCGCTAACCCACAGCGTGGACCCGAGCCGAGCCAGCGAATGTCATTGGCGACCTTCTGCAGCGCCACTGCTAGGCAGCGCAGTGATCCGCTCAGTGATAGTACTCCATCCAGTGACGACTGCGCCAGGAAGTGGTTGTCAGTCTCGTGAACGTCGATTCCCACCAGCTGTGATAGCTCCTCACACGCCAGACCTGCGAACTCAGGGTGAGTGTTGACGCCAGTGCCGACCGCAGTGCCGCCCAACGCCAGCGGCGCTAGCTCATCCTGTGCCACCAGCAACCGGTCAAGCGCCCGCTCGGCAAGACCAGCATAGCCCTGGAACTCCTGTCCCAATCGGATGGGAGTGGCGTCCATCAGGTGCGTGCGACCAGTCTTGATGACATCATGAAAGTCCATTGCTTTCTCTTCAAGTGCCTTCTGTAGCGCCAGCAACGCTGGCAGCAGCTGCCCATGTAACTCAGACATTGCCGACAGGTGCAGTGCAGTCGGAACAACATCATTGGAACTCTGTCCCAAATTGACATGGTCGTTCGGATGTACCCTAGCATCAAGCGATTCACTTGCCAGCCGAGCAATGACCTCGTTGGCGTTCATATTGCTTGAAGTCCCAGAACCAGTCTGGAACACATCAATTGGGAAGTGATCGTCATGCTCACCGTCCGCCACAGTCAGTGCAGCCTGCTCTACTGCTTCCGCCATCTTGACATCGAGAAGACCCAACTGTTGATTAGCGCGTGCAGCAGCTATCTTGATGTAGCCCAGAGCGCGGATGAAGCTGCGACTCATGCGCAGGCCGCTAACTGGGAAATTTAGCACGGCGCGTTGCGTCGAAGCGCCCCACAATGCATCGTGTGGTACCTCCATCTCACCCATTGTGTCCTTCTCGACACGTGTGTAAGGATCTGCTGGCAATGCGCCCGTCTGTCCAAACACACTTTCTACTCCAGCTGCTGGAAGTGCACCGACTGCAGCACGTAACTGCTCGCGACGGTGAGCAGGGCACTGGAACAGACCGTATTCTGGGAAGCGGACATGCCCCTCACCCAAGTCAGCAAGCAACTGACCCAGTGCGGCCGTAAGTGAAAGACCGTCGTAGCACGATTCAGCATAACCCTGTAGCTGCTGGTGCACTTCCTTCGTAACACGTATCGACGTGTAATCTGGCATAAGCAAGCCTAGGTAACACCATATAAAAATGTATGCATTATGTATTATTATGCAATATGCATACAAAACTAAGGTGCGTCAGTCGGATCCCATCCAGTTCGCAGATTCTGATCTAGTGAATTGAGTTTGTGCATATCCTCAGCGGCAATTTCAAAGTCAAAAACTCGCGCGTTTTCCTCGATTCGAGCAGGAGTAACGGATTTCGGGATGGTCACAACTTGGAGTTCGAGGCACCAGCGCAACAGGAGCTGTGCCGGTGTGCGACTGTAGTTTGCGGAAATTTTATTTAAATAAGGGTCGTCTAGTTTTAAACCCTTAGTAAGTGGACTGTAAGACTCGAGCTGAATGCTATGACTGCGGCAGTAATCAAGTAGTTCGGTCTGAAAGGTGTAGGGTGAGAACTCGACCTGGTTAACCGCGGGCACAACGCTGCACTCTGTGAGCAGCTCTTCCAGATGGCGCACTGTATAGTTGCTGACACCAATGGCACGGCACTTGCCTTCCTCAAAAAGTTGCTCCAGCGCGCTCCATGACTCGCTGCGCAGCTCTTCCACAGGCCAGTGGATAAGATACAGATCGATGAAGTCGAGCCCCAGTCGATTCAGGCTCGCATCGCACGCCGCCAGTGTCTTTTCGAAACCCTGATCGCCGTTCCAGAGCTTGGTGGTCACGAACAATTCGCTGCGCGGGACACTGCTCTCACGCAGTGCATCACCAACGGCACGTTCGTTACGGTATACACGAGCCGTATCTATGTGCCGATATCCTGTCTCAAGTGCGTGCAGCACCGCGTCGTGTGTCTCCTGACCGGGCTCGGCCTGGAAAACACCAAGACCCAATGCAGGAATCTCGACGCCATTGTTGAGCATGAAGGATGAAGCCAAATCCATACTGCCGAGTGCGACACCGCTATTTGGGTCTAGCCTGTCAGTCTTCTAGCCTTCCAAAACCAGCTCCAACAGCGAATCGTGCAGCATACCGTTACTGGCAATGCATCCTGCACTGTCAACGCCCCACACGCCGCCTGCCAAATCGCAAATACATCCGCCCGCCTCTACAACCATTAGGATTCCAGCCGCGATGTCCCAGACTTTTGCACCTGAGACCACGTAGCCGTCATACCTGCCCGCCGCAACATAGGCAATGTCGAGGGCAGCGGAACCTGTCCGACGCGTAGCGCGCGAAATAGAGGACAGTTTGTCCCAAGTTGAGGCTATTCGCCGATAACCTGCCCCCTCGCGATTATAAGGGAAACCGGTTACGAACATACCATTTACGAATTCTGTGTTCTTGCTCACAGATAACTTACGACGTAGGCCTCCCGATTCAAGCCATGCACCCTCACCTCGTGCAGCCAGAAAAAGTTCATCAGTAAAGGGGTTGGCAGTAGCACCGGCAATGATTTCCCCCTCATCCAACAGAGCCAGCGTGCTACAGCAATGCGGAACTGCATGCACGAAATTGGTTGTCCCATCAATTGGATCTACAACCCAAGTCCTGCTACCGGAACGTTCAGTTCCCTCTTCTGCCCGGATACCATCCTGCGGCCGTTCTCTTTCAAGCACCTCAATGACTATCGCCTCCGTAGCACGATCAGTTTCTGTCACAAGATCGACCGGTCCCTTCAGTTCGACCTGCTGTGGATTACCAAAACCGGCGTGGATAGCCTTAGCACCCGCCTTTGCAGCGGCAGCTGCCACCTCTATATCGCTCAGCGACACAGGTGCCTGACGACGCCTTCGAACAGCAGCCGTCCGTCGCCCGGCCCAGCCGGGTCGCGACCATTGCCAGGCCAGTCGGAATGCTGCCAGCCGTGGAAAACCCGTTCGGGGTGTGGCATCATACCCAGTACATTACCGCGTGGATTGGTGATTCCGGCAATGTCTCCTGGCGCACCGTTGGGATTCCAAGGATAGCCAGCGTCGGTCTTGCCTTCCGGGTCGCAGTAACGGAAAGCCACCTGTCCGGACTGCTCCAAGGCATTGAGCCGAGCGTCAGGCAGCTGCAGTTTCCCTTCTGCGTGCGCGTTCGGGACAGCAATTACCTGTCCTGGCTCGTAGTGCGACGTGAACGGGCTGTCACCGTTACCCTCAACGCGTAACATCACCGTGCGGCACTCGAAACGATCCGAGTCGTTGGTGTGCAACACTGCCTGCGGATCTTTACTCAGGCCATCCGGAGTGCCTGGCAGTGCGCCAGTCTCGACAAGGATCTGGAAGCCGTTGCAAACTCCTAAAACTGGGGCTCCAGAATTTATATAGTCATCGAGTGAGGCATGTAAACCTGCTCGCAGTCGCGCTGCGAAGATGGCTCCTGCTCGTACGTAGTCGCCAGCGGAGAAGCCACCTGGGATGAAAAGCGCGTCGTAGTCCGCCAGCTGGCGGTGTGGTTTTGCCTTGGCCAGAAGCTGTTTCAAGTGCACCTGCTCGGTATTGCAGCCAAGCTGGCTGAACGCCGCTGCAGCCTCGTCCTCGCAGTTGGTACCCTCGATACGCAACACTGCGACGTTGAGTTCTTGCGGGGAGGTCATCGCCCGCCAATGCCCGGAGCCGTAAAAAGCTAGTCCAGTCCGGGAAAGAAAATCGGAATTTCACGTTCTGCGCTCTGCACCGAGTCGGAACCGTGGACAACGTTCTCGTCTATCGCCAGTCCAAAGTCACCGCGGATGGTTCCTGATGCTGCATCGGTGGGATTAGTCGCACCAATCAACTTACGTACCAGCGCAACCGCTCCCGAACCTTCCCAGACAGTCACAATCACCGGTCCAGAATGGATGTAGGTGAGCAGGCTGTCGTAGAACGGCTTGCCCTCGTGTTCAGTGTAAAGCGCCCCGGACTGTGCTTTGTTCACAACAAGCTGTTGCTTGGCGACCATCCGAAGGCTTGCATCTTCTAGGCGCTGCAGGATGCGCTCGACCAGTCCGCGCCGGACCGCGTCCGGCTTTAGCATGAAGAAGGTACGTTCGTTCATTTCTTCGCTTTGCGAGACTTCCCGGTCCACCCGGTGCGCCCTGGTACGCGCTTCAGATCTACTAGGTTCTTGCGGCACTTGGAACTACAGAAGTCCAAGGTTTGGCCGGTCTTGCGCACATAAAGCATCCCTGTTCCAGGCAGAATACGTTTGCCGCAAAAAGAACAGTTTCGCAGTTCCGTCATACTTACCTCTTGCGATCCAGAGCTTTCGCTTCACGCGAAGAGTCCATCAGCAATAGCATATCGCCGATCTCGATTGGTCCCAGAACATTGCGGCGGATGATACGCCCACGGTCGTTGCCATCGAGTACGCGCACCTTGACTGAACTGGCCTCTCCTCGCATGCCAGTACGGCCCAACACCTCGACTACCTGTGCAGGGACGCCATCGATCATGCCTTCTGCGCTGAGGCAATTGCCTTGGTGACTTCGGTCAATGATGCCTTTTTTTTGCCAATCTTGGAGACTGCTACTGCAGCGGTTGGCACTTTTAGTCCAGACGCCTTGCCCAGCTCTTCCTTCGAGGGGACGTAGGTGTAGGGAATAGCCTTCTCCGCGCATAGCATTGGCATGTGCGCCAGAATCTCAGGTGGACTTATATCAAGCGCCATCACGACCAGCTTGGCCTGACTGCGCTCGACCCGCTTGGTTACTTCGTTAGCTCCCTTGTGGATTTTGCCAGTGTCACGCGCAGCCTCAATGGCCAGATACGCCTTCTCGCTTAGCTCCTTGGGAGCCTCATAGGTTACGTAAATCGGGTTTGCCATATTTCCTCCTTCAGACCGAAGTCCTCATTATTCACGGGGGCTGCGCGCTACGAAACGGGGTCTATTTAAGCATCCCCGGATGCGCCGCGCGTGGCGCTGACTGTCTACACTACTGTCCCTGATGAGGAAACCGCCGAAAAACTGGCGCACGGTGCGCTTGAGGCTGGGCTAGCGGCATGTGTCAACTTCTGGCCAGTGCGTACGATGTATCGCTGGGAAGGTGAACTGCGCGATGATAATGAACACTTACTGCTGCTAAAGTGCGGGCGCGAGAAATGGCCTCAGCTAGAGCAGTTCATCAAGAAAACTCACCCCTATTCACTGCCCGCTATCATCGCGCTGCCATGGGAGGCTGCACACGCGCCCTACCGCGACTGGGTGTGTGAGTCGTGAGTGGCTATGATGTCATCGTCTGTGGAGGTGGGCCAAGTGGTTCCACTACCGCTTTCTACGCCGCAAAGGCAGGACTGCGTGTCGCACTGGTTGACCGGACCAAATTCCCACGTGACAAGGCATGTGGTGGGCTACTGACACCGCGTGTCCTGAACGAACTGCCCGAACTAGCACCCTATATCGAACCAATCATCGAGTGCCCCTCGCAGGATGTGCAGCTCTACTCGCCGTCGATGAAATACCGTATCGACTTTGACTTCGGGTCCAACACACCCTGGAATATCCGGCGTGAGGTATTCGATAATACACTTCTAGAAGCTGCACGTGAGGCCGGTGCCAAGATATTCACAGACACCAGAGTCAGCGACGTTCAGTTCAACGGCGGCGTTACCGTCTCAACAACCAAAGGTGACCTGCGGGCGCAGATGGCCATCGGTGCAATGGGTCCTAACGACAAACTAGCGCAGATGGTACGCAAAACTCGAGGAGTTCGACCCTGGAATGATGGGGAAATTGGCACTGCGCTAATGTGGGAGCCAGATGTCGGTCGTGAATTCATGGAGCGGGCATACGGCCAGAAAAGGTCGCTACTGGTCCACTTCCGACCGGCCGGCATCGAGGGCTACGGCTGGGTCTTCCCGAAGGACACCATCCTGAACATTGGCTTTGGAGGTTACAACCGCACCATCAAGTCCATCAATGTGCGCGAAATATGGACGAGCTATCTAGAGCTACTGCGAAAGGACGGTTACTTTCCCAAGAAAGACCCGGACCCACCAGTGAAAGGTGCACCGCTACCACTCGGCGGTCCACTGCGTGCGACTACGATGGAACGGACATTGATTGTCGGCGACTCGGCCGGGATGGTCTCACCTCTATCTGGCGAGGGCATCTACTATGGCATGCACGCTGGCAAACTGGCGGTCGAAACCATCCAGCAGGCACTAGCAAGTGGTGACTTTTCACAACGGGCGCTCGATAGCTACCACTGGGCGTGGTATCGTACTTTCGGGCAAGAGCTGAAGGACCTCGCTTTCTTTGCCAAACTGGCACTGAAATTCCCGGAGAGGATGGTCTACTATGGCTCCCGTGACCAGCAGACATGCGAAATCTTTGCAGACCTGTTCCTGGGAGTGACGCCCGGTGGACTAGGTAAGCGACGGCCGATTGCACGTACACTGCGCAACATAATTCGCTACCCTTACTTCGGCTGGGGCTGAAGATTTGCTGCTGGTTGCAGCACCCGTCGCGTCGCCGTGAGATGTTCTCCGAACTTGTCCAACCCCTCCCTAATCAATGCAGGTGCGTGGTCGCGCTGGTATATCTTGAGCGCAGCGCGATCGCGCAACCGGTAGTGAATTGTCCAGCGTATCTTGTCGGCATCGCTGCCGTCGGGCGCCGTATCGCGCTCGAGCCACGCGGCGTCAAGGAAGCCATCGATCTCAAGAATATGTGCGATGTGCGTCCGCAGCCACGCCGCGTATTCATCAGCTGTGCCTAGGTCGACTGTGAGATTGACCTCGTAGATTATCATGCAGCGAATATCCGCTCGACAATCCAAGCCGCGTCGAATGGCATAAGATCCTCATAGCCCTGCCCAATACCAACAAAAGCTATAGGGCGGCCGATAGCATTCGCAATCGAGAGAGCGGCGCCACCCTTAGCATCGACGTCCAATTTGGTTAGGACAACTGCATCAATTCCGACCGTAGCGTGGAATTGCCTTGCCTGCTCGACCACGTCGTTGCCAGCAAGCGCATCACCGACAAACAGTATTAAGTCGGGCTTCGCGACGCGCTGGATTTTAACCATTTCATCCATCAGATTGGTATTAGTCTGCATCCGACCCGCAGTATCTATCAGCACTACATCGCGGTGCTTTGCCCTAGCGTGAGCGACTGCGTCGAATGCGACTGCAGCTGGGTCGCCACCTGCCTGATGTGCGATGAACTTGCATCCCAATCTGTTGGCGTGAACCTCCAGTTGCTCGATAGCGCCCGCACGGAACGTGTCGGCCGCCGCAAACACGACGCTGCGTCCCTGCGTCTGTAACCAGTGTGCCAGTCGTGCTATGGTCGTTGTTTTTCCAGTACCATTTACGCCGACGAAGGCAACCACCAATGGGCTAGCATTCTGTACCAACAAACGTTGTGGGTCGAAACTCTCGAGCGAGAGCAGCTCGACGAGGCTCGCCTTGAGCGCTTTCTCGATGGTTGGTGAAATTTCTCCCCGCGAGGCGACACGTAGGCCGACTAACCGCTGCTGCAGCTTCACTTTCAGAGCTTCGACCGCCTCTATCGCAACGTCGCTCTCGAGCAACGCCAGCTCCAGCTCCCACATCACATTCTCGAGATGTTTTTCTTGGATGACTGCGCCCTTCTCGCGCTCCTCGGGCCGGTAGGCTTCGTAGCTCAAATCGAGTTGTGGCTCAATTTCCGCTTCCGCTTGCTTGCTAGCGCGCCGGAAGCGATCACGTAGCGATTTGAACATCAACGACCTCCTGGAATCAGGAAGTCGGAGCCGCTATCCTTTACGGCCTCAGCTTGCGCGTAAAGCGCCTCAGCGCGCTGGCGCAGTTGCGCATGCTGATTCTGTAGCTGTACCAGTGATTCGCGGTAGTTGCGTGTCGCCTTTTCTACTTCCTCCAGTCGTGTCTGTAACCGTTCCAACGCCTCATCTAGCGAAGCTTCCATGTAAACTCGCGAGCCGAGCCCAGTCAGCACCCGTTCCTTAGAACCTAGAGTCGCAAAGAGGGATGTGTTGTAACCAACGGGAACAAGCATCTCGCGCCCTTCAGACTCCTGTCGCAACCCGTCTAGGCTGGTGTGTGCCTGCCAAATTTCAGTTCGCACACTGGACAGCGTCTCCAGCTGCGCTTCCCATGCGCGTATCTGCTGCTCGACCTGAGCCAGCGTATCGACCAACTGCTGCAGTTCCGTCTCGTCATCGGACACGCGGCGCCATCCCCCCCCGGATTAAAGCGCGACGCCGGCGTCGTGCTTCAATTTGCGATGGAGAACCGCAGCTATTATATCCTCAAGCTACTAGAACTAAGCGACTGTCGAAGGCTCTGCCGACACATGAAGTGGAGTGCAAACGGCCGCGTAAATGACGCCTCTAGGGTCCCCACCGGATTCATGATGGATGGGACAACCCAGGCGTCGCACACGTCTCCCGGTCAGGGTCAGGGCCCGGACTAATGATGGTGCCCGTTACGACCGGGGGGCACCCTTTTTAGGGAATCCTGCTCCGTCACGATTCTGTGCTGGAAGTGCTCTTCAATGACGGTGTTGCAACTGCCTGAAAATCACGCAAACTCCCAGGAAATCAGGAATTCCAGGGACTACTATAGAATTGCTAACTACCTGAATTACAGTACAGCCCCCGTCTGCATAAAAAAAATTCGAGATGACTCTACCGAGGGCATTAGCGTTGATATCCAAGCTCTGACTAGTACGGACTGGCCGCCATGGTACGAAAAACTGAGACAGGTATGGCTGCAGGCGAAGCGGGAAAAGCTGGTTGAGAACCTAATTGTGCACGGGAGCTATGGTGACTGGACCTGCACCAATTATAGTGACCTCGATTTGACTCTGCTCCTTGAAGACTCGCTGCTTCAAGCTCCACGGCGGATGACAAAGCTGCGCAAGTGGTTGCGGAATGAGTTATTGCCAGTGGTGCTATCGGTAGACCCTCTGCAACATCATGGGCCATTCTTTCTGTGGCGGAATCTGACGGATAATTATCCTGAAGACATACTTCCAATCACAGTATACCAGCATGCATGGGCAATGGAACCTGTCGAGCTCTGTTTCCAGCTCTTGCCTTTCCCGAATCACCGGAGGCATGCAGCGCTCAGGACGGCAAACCGTCTCAACGAAGCTACGAGCTATTTCAACCGGGGATTCACCATGTACTCCATGAAGAGGTATCTCAGTAACTTGATGCTGATACCGACACTCTACTGCAGCGATGCGGGAACGCCGGTGTTAAAGGCACAATCATTCGATTCTTTCTACAAGGAGTTCGGTCCAGCTGCTCTTCCCATCAGGGCTGCTAGTGCACTCCGGCAAGACTGGCCACCTGCCCTAGACAGGGTCTTCAGGGCTGCGCAACTGGGCTGCCGGGTAAAGGGAGGGCTGGAACTGGTAAGACAATTATATCACAATGAGAGTGTCAGGAATGTTCTGAACCATGAAATAATGCCTCATACAGCCGGTCTGGCCAGCGAGCTGGCTAGGAGAAAGGGCAATGCGGATTGTTAATCAACCTCGGTTCCTGCCGGTAGGTGCCTATGATGACGAGCTGGAACACTATCTGCAAAAGGTGAACGAGGTCCGGGGCCTGCGTTCGGTCATGACTATGGGGTCTGTCGGGGCCCCGGGTCTGTCCGACCTAGACATTATCTGTGTCGTGGAAGAGCAGGTACGGGCCAAGGAAATGACCGGGCTCGATATCTCGGCTAGAGCCAGAGAAAGGGGAATATTCATCCATGGACCAATAGTAGTTCCGGAATCTCTGGTTGGCGAACTGAATTACATCTTCCCAATTAGCTCTCTACAGGACCGCTGGGGTGAACCTCTGGCGCAGAGGGTAAAGCCCCCCGCTGAAGAGGAGCAGGCTGCGCTTGCTCTGGTGTACCTGGTCGATTTCACCTTCAGTCGCCTGCTCCAGCACAGTATCGTAAAAACTAGTAGAGTTCTTGACAAGCGGGGCTGGCTTACCAGATTGTGGTCACTGACGCATTCCGAAAAACTCTGCAACAGCGCCGATATTGTCCTGCATCCCCACTGGATTCAGCTGCTGCGAGACATACGAAGTGTGCGGGACCGGTGGAATTCGGGAGATGACTGTAGCGACAGTCAATTCCTGAACCTCTATCGGCGACTTGAGATAGTCCACCGGCAGCTGCTGTCAGCGACGCTGAAGGAGGAAGCATTGCAGCTTGAAATCCGAAAGCCAGATGGGCCAGTCAAGTTCAGGAAGGGCTTTCGCCACATAATCTGCCGGGAAGATGTGGGAGTCCCTCAGGTAATTCATCATCCGGCTGGTCTATGGAATTCGGTAACCAAGATGAATTATCACACCATCCACGCTCCCCTGGAGTATACCCTACGGCTGGCACACTACGGCTTTAGTACTCCGGAAACCGAATATCTCTCAAATGGTGTTCATGGAGAAATCCTCAAAAAACGGGCCAGACTGGTGAAAGAGCACGTTTCATTCCTAAACCGTTCTGGAATCATGTTTTCCCTGCGGGGAAATCTGGGCCTGCCCGTCGGTCGCGAATCTTCGGTCTTCACATTACTGCATCGGGCAGCTTGGATTATGCTGAGAGCTTATGCCCATTCTCGGTAAGCCCTCAGCACCCGGAGTGCCACCTGGTCTGGATTATGGTGCTTCAGGACAAAAAGTCTTCCGGCGACGCCAATCCGTTTCCGGCTCTCCGGCGACGCGATAAGGCGCTGCAGTACTCCCGCCAGTTTGGCGGGTGAAGCAGATATCACCGGCAGTTCAGACTTCTCGTACAGGCCGGGGTTTAGGGTACAGACTACAGGCCTGCCCAGTGCCATAGCCTCGATTGATAAAACTCCATAGATGCCGAAACGGGGATTGACCCAGTCCACCACGATGTCAGCTTGCTGCAGCTCTGCGATGGTTTCGTGGTAGGTACAGTTCTCCACCACCCGAAAGTCAAAATCAATACCACGCTGTCGCAATTCTGCAACTGCGGTCAGGACCGCCTCCGTGTTCTTCACTTCCCGGTCGGTGGGGGCATGGACCAGTAACGGCCGCTCATTGGCTGGCGGCGCGGTTCGTGGCAGCTGTTCCAGTAGCACGGGATTGGGAATCCACTCAGCGGCAGGCACCCAAGACAGCAGATCAGGGGTACTGACGAAACGATGGCGACTCAGGCGACTGGCCAGCCAAGGATACTGTTGTTCTCTTACTTCACTACCGTGATGGTGTAGAAATACCAGCTTACCCAGTCCCACCGCCCAAATTAACAGATCACGGTAACCTCGACTGATAGGAGCGCCGTGATAGTGGAGCAAGTCACAACTCTGCACCAGCCCTAGTAGCTCTCGCCCTACGCCATACTTCCCGGACAGTGTAGAAGTATCATAGCTGCTCAGGTCCACATCATAGTAGTGATGCCAGTGGCTAGAGTGGGTCAGAACCACCGTTGCTTCCACCCCTAGTCGCCGCTGAGCCTGGGCCAGCACCCAGCCTACTTTGGCAGGACTGTTCAGGTGCAGCACCCGCATACATGGACATAGAGGATTGCTCTTTAAACGCCTCTATTGTGGAAACCCAATGGAAGCACTGCACCAGCACGGTTTGTGCCACCTGTTGGCGGTTGCCGGGATTCCCGGCTACGCGGCGCCGCAGTTCGAACCGCAGCCGGCATATGCTGGCGCGGGGCGGCTAACAGTCGTGGACGGGTGCCACCTCGCCGACGGGGCGTGGTCGCCCGCTGAGGCTGCCGGCTGGTGGCTGGCACGCTGTGAAGAACTCTCCGGACCACACGACGAATATGGACGCTGGGATCCGACAGGCAGCCTTAGCTGGGAGCTGCGGCATACGCCTCCGCTCGACCGCTGGGCACACGAGCTGCTGCCGCTTGCCGAGGCGCGCGCCGCCGAGCGCGGGTTCCCACTAGTACGCATTGCGTGCTGGCCTGAAGGTGCTGCGCTGGCGTGCAGCGGTAGCCACGACATCGACCACGTGCGCAAATGGCGACTGGCGACGCTCGGCAGCTACCTGCTGGGGCGTGGCAGACCTGCGCGAATAGGGAGGCTGCAGGCGCTGCGCGAATATCTCGGCGGCACGGAGCCGTGGTGGCGCTTCGATGACATCCGTGAGCTTGAGCAGGAACTGGGGTTCGACTCGACCTGGTTCGTGATTCCGCGACAGCGGCACCAGTTCGATACGCCCTTCACGCTGCAGCACAGGCGCGATCGGCAGCAGGTGGACGCACTGCGCGCCGCGGGACAGGAGGTAGGCGTTCACGGATCCTGTGCCGGACTGGAACGGACGGAACTAGCGGCAATCGAGCGGCAAGAAATGGAGGGTGCGGTGGGAGTGCGACAGCACTGGCTACGCTTCACAGTCGGTGAGAGCTGGCCCGCGCAAGCGGCGGCCGGCTACTGCTACGACTCCTCACTTGGCTTCACCCACGGCTGGGGTCTGCGGGGCGGGACCGCATTCCCCTTCGCGGCGTGGGACCACACTACCGGGAATCCACTGGAAATGGGCGAGCTGCCGTTGACAGTGATGGACCGTGAAGGGACTAACGACCCTCAACTGCCGCAGAAGCTGCTCGAGGCAGTCGGAGGCGGCCACCTGAACCTGTTGTGGCACGTTGCAGCCTTTGATGACCGTGACTTCCCTGGCTACGGCGAAATGTACCGCCGCGTAATCGAAGCGGCACAGGATGCTGGCGCGTGGTTCGCGTCGCTGGCGCAGGTCTGGGAGTGGTGGCGACGGCGGGCGCGGATAGATTTGGAGCCATCGAAAACGGGTCTGACACTCAATGCCCCCGAACGACTGGAAGGGGTCGTGCTACGTGGTCCTCTAAAGCCACCTCGAGGCGGTTCCGCCATCGAGGGTGGCGTGGCGCTGCCGGTAGTGCAGGGGAGACTGGAGCTGGAATGGAGTTGACCAACGGGGACCGCGCCTGGCTGGCGGCTCAGCGGCTACCGTTAGCGCTTGTGTTCAACGCGCACGGTAATGGCCTGGGTATCGCCCGTTCCCTAGGAATTTACGGCGTACCTGTTGCAGTGTTGAGCCCCCAACGCGACCTAGCCACTGAGAGCCGGTACAGCCACTGGCTCCAGTCGCCAGCTTACTCATCAACTCATTTCATCCCTTTCTTGGAGCAGATAGGCGAGGCCCTACCCCTGCCCGGCGTGCTCTATCCCCTTCAGGATCCCCTAGTCGAGTTGTGTGTGATTCACCATCAGGCCCTCTCCCATTACTATCACCTCGCCCTGCCCACTCCTCGAGCCCTCAAGGCCCTTTCCGACAAAGGCGAACTACTGACCACTGCCAAGGCTGTCGGCGTCGACACTCCCACCTCACGGATTGGTGGGCCATTACCTGCTAATTTTCCACTGCCGGCCATTGTCAAGCCTTTAGCCCAAATACCGGAATTCAAAACCCGCTACGGCCAAAAGATTCTCCGCTTTTCCCACCGCCAGGAGCTAGAAGCGAATTTGGAGCAAATGGAATCCTTTCGCCCCCTGATTCAGGCCTTCATTCCTGGCGACGAGGCTAGCTTGTGGACTTACGGAGCGGCCTTCCTAGAGGGGCTCCCCCTGGCCGAATATACTGGTCGCAAGCTCATCCAATACCCCCCCGGCGCCGGCGATGCCGCCGTGGCTGAATCTGTGTGGAAGCCCTCGGTAGCGGCAGTCGGTCGACGCCTCTTAAGGTCCGTCAACTATTCGGGTATGGCCCAAGTAGAGTTCAAGGTTGATCCCAAAGGCACTCTGAGGTTGCTGGAGGTTAACCCACGAGCCTGGTCCTGGAACTCCCTGCCCACCGCTAGTGGCTCCAACCTTTCTCTGGCCCTGTACGCTGCTCTTCTGAACAAGAGCCTCCCGTCCGAACTGCGAACTCAGAGGGAAACACACCTCCGCTGGCGTTATGGCCGCCTCTGGCTCTTGGCCACCTTACGCCTATTATTGGAAGGTCGCCCTTCAAGGGAGGTATTGGCTCTGGGCCGGGGTCAAGCGATTAACGCCATCCTTACACAAGGAGACTGGGGGCCTCTACCTCTCTACCTCTCTCAGATAGTAAAGACCTTCTTAGGTGAGTTCGCCTTGAAAGCCCGTAACTTCCAGCCCCGGTGAACTAAGAATTAATTTAAAGGCCCAGACTAACGGGGGTTTCACCAGACCAAATAAACCTTAATGATGACACGAATACATGGACGGACGGACTGATGGCCCGTGTAATCATCACTGAATTTATGGATGAGTCTGAAGTCTCGCGACTCTCCTCCCATCACGAAGTGCTCTACAATCCCGATTTACATTCAAACATTAATTCCTTGCTTGATAGTATAACAGACGCACAAGCCCTGATTATCAGGAATAAAACACTAGTCAACAGAGAAATAATTGATGCCTCCAAGGACTTGAGAGTCATAGGAAGGTTAGGTGTTGGTTTAGACAACATTGACGCTACTTACTGTAGGGAAAAGGGCATCCCTATCGTTATTGCTGACGGTGCTAACACCGGCAGTGTTGCAGAATATGTAGTTACAGGTCTGCTGGTACTGTTTAGGGGGATAATGGATTCAACTAGTAGAATCATAAACGGTGAATGGCCCAGGGGTGATTTCATAGGTACTGAGGTTAAAGGTAAAACCCTGGGGATTGTCGGTCTTGGCTCCATTGGTCGAGCTGTTGCTCAGAAAGTGAGATTGCTGGGCATGAGGGTAGTCGGCACAGATGTAAACATTGAGAAAAATGACCCAGTATGGGGGGAGTTCAACGTACAATACAAGGAGTTTAGCGATTTAGTCAGAATTTCTGACGCAGTTACCATGCACGTGCCTTTGAATGATGATACAAAAGGTCTATTCGATGATTATACACTTCAAAACATGCGGAAGAGCGCAATTCTGATTAATACCTCAAGAGGAGGTATTGTTGATGAGAATGCTCTCGTAAAATACCTGAAGAATGGACATTTGGGAGGAGCAATGCTTGACGTTTTTGAGAGTGAACCCTTAACAGAAGGTAGACCTTTTGCCGGACTTCCTAACTTGATTTTAACACCCCATATAGCAGGGGTCACTGTTGAATCAAACCGTCGCGTAAGTTGTATGATAGTTGACAAGGTAATGGAGCACTTGAAATAGAGCCAATAACATCAAAAAAATGCTCACGGTATCAGTAGGACTCAGCTGCGGTACCGATGGCGAACTGACGCTCTAGCGCCGCAACTCGTCGCGCACATAGCTACCCATCTCGCGTGGATGGAAGGCATGCCACAGGTAGCGCAGGTCGCGGTGTGTTAGCCCACCCAGCAGCGCCAGCAACGCGAAGTAGAGTGTGCCACCCAGCAGCGCCAGCCCGAACAGCTCGTACCAGCGCGCGACCACCACTATTGAAGCCACTTGCCACAGCAATGCACCAACGAGCAACGTCGCCAGTACCTGACGCAACAGCTGTAGCGACGGGGACATCCCGAGGTGGGTGTAGCAAAGCCAGCGTAGTGCAACCAGTACGAAAAACTCGGTCCCCAAGAGTGCCAGCGCGGCACCCTGCCCACCTAGGCCCGGTAAATCTTCCAGACCGAGATGTGGGATTGAGCGAGGCACAAGCAATAGCATTAGCACAAGCCCGATGCAAGTAGCCACAATAGATACCTGCGATGCCAGCCCGGGCCGATCTGCGCCGCGCAGCGCAACTGACCAGGGGCGGTTCAGCACCCGCAACAGAGCTACCAAGCAGAGCAGCTGTAGTATTGGCGCCGCAGGGAGGAATTCGCGGCTGATGAAGACCAGAATAACTGGGGCGGCCCAGACGATGGTCAGCATCACTGCTGGCAATGCGAACATGGCAGTATACCGCTCGGCGCGCGACACGGCCTGTGCCGCCTCTGCTGTCGCGCCCTTGCTATACAGCTCTGAGATGGAGGGCAGCAGCATCGCCTCCAACGCTAGCGCTATAGTGCCAAGGAACAGTGCGATGCGCTCAACACCGAAGTATAGGCCCACTTCGTGCGGATCCCAGAAAACTCCCACGACAACTTTGTCGGCATAGAGTCGTAGCACACCAAAGATGGAAGCTATAGCCACCGGCAGTGCGTAGCGCGTGTACGAGTCAAACGTCGCACGGTCAGGCCGTGCCATAGGGTAGTCACGGAAATACCAGAGCGCCGCCAGCGCAGTGATCACGATCCCTGCTAGGTATGCCTGCGCCAGTCCCAACGCGCCGCGCTCGCTGGCCCAGAGCGCCAGAGCAATCAACAACAGCGACCGTGTCGTAGTGCCCAAAAACGCCGGCCATGCAACTCGTGCCCCCTCCTGCCGTCCGGTGAATGTGGCGAGCATTACCCCTGCCAGCAGCTGCACCACCCAGTACGCCACGATTACTAACAGCAGTGGAATCGCCAAGTCGTAGAGCTGCTTCCCTAGCAGTCCAGTCCAGACCCACCAAGCGAGACTAAGGGCGAGCAGCATCAGCGCAATCAGCGCCAGTCGGATGGTCAGGAAAGTGCCAGTGCAACGGCCGAGGTCCATCCCTTCCGAGACGCGCTTGACGTGCGCTATGCGAAAGCCAAGGAATGCCAAGAAGCTGAATCCACCCACCAGTGAGAGCGCGTACGCCAGCTCGCCAAGCACCCCAGCACCCATGCGGCGTGCGACCAACATGATGGCTATCCACCCCAAGATAGCATTCAGGTTCTCGACGCCGAAGAGCAGAACCACCTTGCGCGAGGTCGCCACACCGCGCGACTGCCATGCCGGTTTAAAGTGGCACCAGACGCAAATACGGTTGTGCGCTAGCGCGCCCATGGCCGGGCTCGAACTGCTGCGCGCCTCGCTGGCGGAATCACTTATTGTCTCCAAAGGTAAGTACCAGTACTTCGTCCATCCGCTCTCCGATGGAGTACCACTGGTCGAGGCGGCCGTCCTAGACGAGGCTGCGGCGGCACTCGCCGCGCGAGTGCCGCCGGAGAGCGATATCCTCGTGACAGCAGAGGCTATCGGGCTGCCGCTAGCGGCGGCCGTAACACTTCGCACCGGGCTGCCCTACACGACACTGCGCAAGCGCGCCTACGGGCTGCCGGGCGAGCGGGTCGTGACGCAAAAGACCGGCTACGGTGGCGCCGAGCTGCACCTCAACGCGCCCGTGGAAGGAAAGCATGTCACCATTGTCGACGACGTGCTCTCGACCGGCGGCACGCTGCGCGCGATGTGCAGCGCGCTCACCGCGGCGGGGGCGCTGATTGACCGGGTGCTGATTGTCTTCAGCAAGGTTGACCCAGCCGAGCTCTCGGCCGAGCTAGGAGTCGAAATCAAAGTCCTTCTCCAGGTGCATGTCGAGGGTGCGAAGGTGGTTATCGATTGAAGCTGCTTGTTGGCGGCATCCTAGCACTTGATAATCTAAAGACACCGCACGCCAGCGGAGAATGCATTGTGGGCGGCGCTGGCGTCTACGCATCGATTGCGGCGAGCTGCTTCACGCAGCCGGGGCTGGTAGGGCCGGCCGGTAGCGACTTCCCCGAGGCAGTGCTGGACGTGCTGCGCGACTGCGGCGTCGCGCTCGACGGCGTGCCGCGGCTGCGCGAACGCAGCTTTCACTGGAGCGGCGAGTACGAGGGTGACATGGTACAGGCCGTCACGCACGAGACTCGCGTCGAAATCCTCACCGCCTTCGACTGGGACGTGCCGCACGAATGGTGCCGGCCGGCGGCGCTATTACTCTGTAACAACGACCCTTCTATCCAGCTGAGACTGCTGGAACAGGTGCAGGCAGGCTGGGTCGCCACCGACTCGATGAACCTTTGGATCGAAACACAGCACACTGCACTCAAGCGGGTCGTTGCGCAGACCGACCTTCTGTTCCTGAACGACGCCGAGGCGCTCGCATACAGCGGCGCTGAAACGCTCGACGCAGCGGGCGCGGCGCTGCTCACTACTGGGCCGCGCTTCGTCGTCATCAAACGTGGTGCAGAGGGTGCAACGCTGTTCCACACCAGCGGCAACGACGCAATCCCGGCGCACCCCGCTGCGCAGTTCATCGACCCGACCGGTGCCGGCGACACCTTCGCCGGCGCGGCGTGTGGATGGCTGGCAGAGCGCGAACTGGACGTGGAAAACCTGATTGAGGCACTGCACCACGGCGCTGCGCTGGCGTCGGCGACGGTCGAGGGGCTCGGCACGACCACACTTCTGGCACTAACGGCCGAGGAAGCAAAGCGGCGGCGAGCGGCGTTGTAAATGGTGGGCCCGACCAGATTCGAACTGGCGACCACTCGGTTATGAGCCGAGCGCTCTAACCGGACTAAGCTACGGGCCCGTGCTGGCGCATGGCGCCGTCGAGCGGATTCGAACCGCTGACCGCCCGGTTAACAGCCGGGTGCTCTGACCAACTGAGCTACGACGGCACCGTCGCCCCCCTTTTCACCCCTTGCTTAAAGGCTTCGGGAACCGAACAGCAACGGCACCGCCAGTTCCCTACCGGTGTGTATAATTACAAGTCGAGTCTTGCGCAGCCGCTTCAAAGAGTCCCAACGATGACTGAAATACAGGAGGACCGTCTGTTAGACTGTAGCGGCCTGAGCTGTCCACTGCCAATCCTGAAGACCAAAAAGACCATGGATGGCATGGTAAGTGGGGAAGTGCTCAAGATGATCTCGACTGACCCAGGATCACTCAACGACGTCAATGCCTGGACCAGTCGCACTAGCAACCCGCTGCTGGACGCGACAGAGGACTACGGCGATTACATTTTCTTCATTCGCAAGAAATAATTTATTTAAATATACATAGACGAGAAAAAAATGGGTGAAAACGGAACCAAGCGTATGGCGCTGATTGCCTCCAAAGGGACGCTAGACTGGGCCTATCCTCCCTTTATCCTTGCCTCGACCGCGGTGGCGATGGAGATGGAAGTGGCAGTCTTCTTCACATTCTACGGGCTGACGTTGCTGAAGAAGAAAATCAAGGCGAGCGTTTCGCCGGCGGGCAACCCCGCGATGCCGATGAAGATGCCTTTCGGCCCGGAGGGGTTCCAGAACCTCAGCTGGCCTATCCCCAACATCGTGAGCGGAAATGTCCCCGGCTTCGAGACAGTCGCCACTTCGCTGATGAAGAAAACTTTCAAGAACAAGGGCGTCGCAACCGTTGAAGAGCTGCGCGACATCTGCCTCGAAAGCGGCGTGAAGCTGATAGGCTGCCAGATGACAATGGACGTCTTCGGCTTCAAGAAAGACGATTTTATCGACGGCGTCGATATCGGCGGTGCAGCGACATTCCTCGAATTCGCGGCGGACGCAGACATCCAGCTATTCGTCTGAGCCTGACAGTAAATTACACGGTACGGAAACTGCGGATGCCTTAAATATACAGATTACATTATATACAGGTTTTTCTATATAGCGGCCGACCGAAGATTAACCAGTGAACTATGGCAGCCACAATTTCGACTGAGTTCATCCAGACTGCTGCCCGTATCCTAAAGACCCTTGGCCATCCCGACCGATTGAAGATTGTCGAGTTCCTCGAACATGGGGAAAGGACCGTAGGGCAAATCCAACGGGAATTCGACCTGCTCCAGCCGGTGACCAGCCAGCACCTCAAAGTGCTCTATGAACGGGATATTGTCACCTTCCGGCAGGAGGGAACCAGGTACTACTACTCACTGGCGAACAATTTCATCATCAAGATTCTGGATTGCATGGCTGAGGTCCAAGAGAAGCTGGATTCCGGGGAATGGGATTTCGACTTCGGTGTTGTGAATCAGGAAACCGGGGAGGAACGAATTCATTCCTGAAAGGGAATTACCACGCAAGGAAAAATGGACGACGACGAAGGCAGTGTAACAATATTCATGACCACGGGTCCCACCACGCCGCAGCGCTGCGCGACGCCATTCTACATGGCGACCATGGCGGCAGCTATGGACATCGAGGCGCGGATGGTGTTTCAGATTGATGGCACCCTGCTGATGAAGAAAGGAGTTGCCGAGAATCTGGATGCCCGGGAAGGAGGAAAAAAAATTATCGATTTCATCCGTGACGCGAAAGAGATGGGAGTAGAGATGTATGTCTGCTCCGCCTCGCTAGCGTTGCACGACATGACCAAAGAAGACCTCATTGAGGAATGTAACGATGTGGTGGGTGCGGCCTACATGACCGAGGCAGGCCTAGAAAGCAACATGGTGCTGACTTACTGATGGCACTAGTCCGGAACTGTCTGCTGCCGTCAGACCTGCTCTACGACGTGCCGACCAACATCTGGGTGCGGGAACTGGATGACGGCATGGTCGAAATCGGAATGACTGATATCGCACAGACGCTAGCAGGTTCGATTATACACTGCCGCCCCAAGAAGGTGGGCAAGAAAGTCAAGAAAGGCAAGAGCGTAGCTACAGTCGAGAGCGGAAAATGGGTCGGTCCGGTGCGCTCGCCCTTCGCTGGCAATATCACCGAGCGCAACGACGCAGTGGTCAACGACGCTACCATCCTGAACCGCAGCCCCTACGGGGAGGGTTGGATTGTGCGCATCACACCAGCCGACATGGAGGGAGACCGAGCAGCGCTGGTCGGCGTCGAGGAGGCGAGTACGCTCTACGAGGCCTACATGCAGGAAAAGGACCTGGCGAGCTGCATCCACTGCGAGGGGTTTGAAGAGTAACGCATGTTCGCACTCTACAAAGATGCAGGATACCAGGATGTGCTGGTCGAGGAAAAACAGGCGCTTTTCGATCAGGTAACGCAGGACATGCGCTACCCGGAGACGCTCTATGGCTGCTACGAGTGCGGTATCTGCGTCGCCGCCTGCCCCTCGGCGCGCTTCTACGACTTCAGCCCACGCGTCTTCGCACAGGTAATGGCACGCGAGGATGTCCACACTTTCTACGAATTGCTCAACGATTCAGTCTGGGACTGCTCGCAGTGTTTCTCCTGCACCTGCTGTCCGCGTGAGAACAACCCCGGGGCCATCATCACCATCATGCGCGAAGTGGCGGTGAACAACGGACTCGCCTCCGCCAAGGAGGCGCTGCAGGCCTATTCTCGTATCATCTTCAAAATAATGTCTACCGGCACCCAGGTCTCGCCGGACATGCTACAGCCTGATTTCTTCCCGGACTGGGGGCAGGACGTGCGCGACGTTGCTGAAAATCTCGACGTCTGGCGCCGGGCGATACCCCCGGAAACTATGCACACCGTCGAGCTGGCATGGGATGTCAGTGAGAAAACCCGACTGGAACTCTACATGATCTGGAAGCTGACCGGCAACCTCGAAATGATTGAGAATATAGATGAAGGGCTCTTCATGATTCTCGAGGAGGTCATGGAGGAATTGCTGGAGGAGCACGGATATGATATCGATGATTTTGACAATATACTGGAGGACTAACGGATGACCAGCGCACCAGTCCAGCTGGAAATGGCGGACAAATCCGCCCCCCTCAAAGCGTCGGAGCGTGGATTCGAGCGGCCGGCGGAGCCGCCGACCGAGGACCTCCGGGAACAGCTGTTCGAGCTGGAGGCTGCGGGCGAGCTGGAGGTGCAGCGGGTGCCCGAGCCTTTTATCGAGGTCGAGACGAAATATGGCCGTAAGAAAAAAATTCCCATCGAGAACACCTGGCACCACAAGTCATGCGGACAGTGCGGGCATATTCCCGGTTACTCAACCGCTATCTTCTGGCTGAATCGCCAGTTCGGCCTCGACTACCACGACCCGCGCGACCAGACCTCCTGCACTGCCTGGAACTACTACGCCTCATCCACCTCAAATCCAGCAGCACAGGCGGCGGTCGCCTGTCGCAACTTCGCGCAGGCGAAGCTGGGCGGCTATTTCCCACTCATCCACTGCGGCACCAGCTACGGCCATTACAAAGAAGTGCGCAACGAGTTGCTGCACCACCCCGAATTGCGTGCGCAAGTGCGACAAATCCTAGAGCGGCTCGGACTGCCCTTCGTCTTCCCAGAGGAGGTGGTACACTACTCCGAGTGGGTACATGTGATGCGAGATGATATTGCCAAAAAACAGATTTACGACTTCTCCGACATCACCGCGACCGTCCACCCTGCCTGCCACTACCACAAATTGGTGGTCGAGGACGCCATCTACGACCGAGACCTGTACGACGGGCAGCGCACCGCCATCGTCTCCGGGCTGGTCAAGGCGCTGGGGGCGACGGTGGCCGACTACTCGACCTGGCACGACTGCTGCGGATTTGGTTTCAGGCACATCTTGGTGAGCCGAGACTTCTCACGCTCGTTCGCGACCATCCGCAAAATTGAGCGCATGAAGGAAGAGGCTGACCCTGACGTCACGCTGACCCACGATACGGGCTGCGTCACGACGCTCGACAAGAGCCAGTTCTCGACGCAGGCGCACAACCGCAACGTCGGCATCCCAGTGATGTCCGACGCACAGTTCGCCGCGCTCTCGATGGGAGCGCACCCCTACCTAATCTGCCAGCTGCACTGGCATGGCGTCGACATGAAGCCGCTGCTGGAACTGATGGGCATCGACCACGTGAAGGCATGGAAGGAATTCGAGAGAGTTGCGGACCACCTGAAGGATAATCCAGAAGAGTACCTGACCTGGGAGGAATGCCTGGATGAGCAATAACCGGATAATGGTCATCGGCGGCGGGCCAGCCGGCCTTGAGGCGGCGCGCGGCATTGTCGATCTGGGATACGAGCTGGTGCTAGTGGAACAACGAGACGAGCTGGGTGGCACACCCATCTCGGCGAGCTACGCGGCGCTGACGCCCGACATGGAGGATACCGAGACCGCGATGGCGCGTATGGTTGACGCCGTCACTAACGATTCGCTCGCGGACATCCGGCTCGGCAGCACCATCACTGCCGTCGAGGGAACCGCCCCCGACCTGCGAATTACGCTCGTGAAGGGCGACAGCTCCGAAGTGGTCGAGGTCGGCGCCGTGGTTGTCGCCACCGGGTTCAAACACTTCGACCCCGGCAAGGAAACACAGCGCTACGGCTACTACGAGTATGACGACGTAATCACGCTGGTCGATGCCGAGAAGATGCTTAAGGCAGGCAAGTTCGTCCGACCGTCGACGGGAGAGCCACCGAAGCAGGTCTGCTTCATCCAGTGCGTCGGTAGCCGCGACCGACAACTGGGAAACAAGTGGTGCTCGAAGGTCTGCTGCGGCATCGCCACCAAGGAGGCGATTGAAATCCGACAACTGCTGCCCGACTGCAAAGTGATTGTATTCTACATCGATATGCGCATGTATGGCTTCTGGGAGGACCAGCTTTACTGGAAGGCGCAGGAGGAGGAGAAGGTCGCCTTCATCCGCGGTATCGTCAGCGAAGTCACCATGCGGGGGGACTCGGTCATGGTCAAGGGCGAGGATACCACCATGGGACGGCCAATGGAGGTGCTGATGGATGTCGTTATCCTCTCAATCGGGATGGAACCCAGCGACGGGACCATCGCGATGGCCGAAATGTTCAACCTGCCGCTCGAATGTCACGGCTGGATAGAGACTGTGGGCGGCGCACTGAACACAGTGCAGACCCCGGTTGACGGGGTTTTTGTCGCCGGTGCAGCCGCGGGACCGGCCGACCTCGAGGATTCCATCTCAATGGGGGGTGCCGCAGCGCTCAAGGCATGCGCGTTCGTGCGTCGCATCCAGCTGCCGGTAGTCGGGTAACATGCTCTACGATTCGTTGACCGTCCAAGAAGTGGTCGACTCCGAATCTTCGGCAGAATTCCTGAAGGAGGCGACCAAGCTCGCCACTTCGCGCGAGCTCGAAAACATCGCTCAGCGACTGGAGGCGAAACAGGAGCTGTTCGCAGAG
>NYZZ01000008.1 GCA_002687355.1 Methanobacteriota archaeon | reverse complement strand
ATCTGGTGACGAGGCTCGAGAGCTGTTCCCTTACCTGGGGCAGAACGTGCTACAGGCCCGCTTTCGGCCGGATGACGGTTTCCTCGACCCAAAGCAGCTGACAATGGGTCTTCTCGCGGCGTCTGGCGCGACAGTCGTGCTCGATTGCTGTGTGACCGGCTTCGACTTGCACGAAGGCCGGCTGGTGGGGGTCGAGACCAATCGCGGCCGTATCACGACAGGGCAAGCTGTGATTGCATCTGGTCCTTTTTCAGGGCCAGTGGCAGCGCTGGCAGGACTGGAGCTACCGCTCGAGACGGTGCGGCGGCACAAGTTGGTGATGCCTAAACTTCCACAGGTGCCGCGCGAGGCTCCGATGACAATCGACGAGGATACCGGCGCCCACTGGCGACCAGCTATGGCGGGAGCGGACTTGCTCTGGACCGATCCAACCACGCCGCCCAGTGACCCATCCGAGGCGGTACGGGCGGATTCACAGTTCTACTTCAGTTTGCTTGACCCTGCCAGTCCTACGTCCGTCAGCCGTATAGTTCCATTCTGGGAAAAGGTGTGGCGTGCCAACACGGCGCCCTGGATGCTCATGGCGGGACAGTACACCATTACTCCTGACCACCGACCACTACTTGGTCCATCTGAGGTGGAGGGGATTTGGTTAAACTGTGGCTACAGCGGTCACGGTATCATGGGCTCGCCGGCCGGGAGCCGGATGCTCGTCGATTTACTAACTGGTCGTTTGCCTACAGAGTCGAACCAGTTCCGCTTCGACCGCGAGTTCGAGCCGCGTGAGCTGGATATCCTCTAGCGTATAGTTGCGTGCAGCTCGCTGCACACTTTGCCCTTGGGATTGCTGAGCGTTGCTTCAACACTTTGTCCCGGTTCGAGTGCTCCGACACCCTCCGGGGTGCCTGTGAAAATAAGGTCGCCCGGGCTAAGTCCATAGTAGCTTTGTAGCGTCTCCAGCAGCGATTCAACTGGGTGAACCATTTCACTGGTTGAGCACTCTTGCCGTGTTACCCCATCGACCACCAATGCAATCTGGTAGTCGCCATCTTGCCAGGGCACCCAGTTGCCGAGTACTGCCGAGTCGGGGAATCCCTTACCCTCCAGCCAGGGCCAGCCCTTGCGCTTGGCGCGCATCTGTCGGGTGCGATTAGTAACATCAATTCCGACGCAGACCGCTTCCGACTCCAGCGTCGTACCGAGTCGCACCACCATCTCCAACTCATGTTGCACTAGGTCGTTCTGGTCGGGCAGCTGGATGATCGCTCCGTTGCTGGCGTCGAGCAGGCTGGATGCTGGCTTCAGGAAGAAGCGCGGTACTCCGGTTACGTCACCACCAATTTCGATTGCGTGCGCCGCGTAGTTGCGGAAAACGCACCAGATGGCGGTCACGTTACGTGCGCGTTGCGCTGGCCTTAGTCGTCTGAATCGCCGCCGTCATCGGCATCATCGCCGCCGGAGTCGTCGTCTGCACTGTCGTCAGTGTCGTCGTCCCCGCCGTCATCAGCTTCCGGCTCGGGAGCTGGGGGTGCAGCGACACCGCCGCCACCCTCACCCTCCTGATAGTAGAGGTAGAAGCCGCCAATCAGGCAGCCCAGTGCCAGTACGATAAGCAGTCCCGGTACGTAGGTGTCTAGGAGTTTTAGGCCAGAAAGACGCTCTTCGGCGGACTCGACGCCCTCAGCCTTCTCATCGGTGGTGAAGCCGCCATCCAAGGTCATCACCGGGATGGTTTTGCCAGAGTAGTACATAGCGAACGCTTTCTGTCCCATCGAGCTCGCATATGCCGCCTTCTGTTCATCGGTGTATTCGACGTCTACGGTCTGTGCTACACTATCCCATTGGGTGAGATTTCCTGTGCCGTCAAGATCGACATACACCGTTACGTTGTACACTTGATTCTGTACAGTCCCTGAGAATGGATCGAAGTATACATCCTCTGTGTAGTCCATCAGGATAGGGAACGAGGGTGTTGCAGGGTGAAGTATCCAGCTTCCACCATTTTCAGCGAGCATAGCGTCGGGAAGCGGGTCGGGTGTCTGAATGGATTCACCGGTTGGTGTACCCGTACTCATATTCATTTCAATGTAGACCCAGAGAGTCCCACTCGAAATTTGTACTGGAGCTATGGTGGGAGTTCCGTTGCCGTCGACTCCGGTAACTCCTATCGGTACACCGCGGAAATGGGCGATACCGGTTGTGGCGTTAACTCCTACTGGAGAATACATGTTATTGTAGCTGCTGTCGAATGGATTCGGGAAGAACGCCGGGGCGCTGACGTTTGTGTTCATGTGCGGGAAGGTGTCGCTGAAGTTTGTTCCGTCTCCCACCTGATGTGTACTGCGGTCGATAAACATGGTCGCTGGCGCTACTAGTGAGCCGTCAGCGTTCAAATCTATCGTTGCTACAATTGGATTTCCGTCACCGTCAACGCCAACCACCATATCTGTGTTGACAGCGAAAACGGTGTTCGTAAGCAGCTGCGTAGCGGTCGTGGGGTCAACAGTGCTGTTATCCGGGCCTGGCATCGCAGTGACCGCCGAGGTAGTCTTGACGGCGTTAACATCTACGTCAAGGCTGTTAGCCGCGTCGAAAAGCGAGCCGCTGTAACTGGTCTCGGATGGGAAGTGGACTCCGTCCGTCAGGTAGAGCAATCCACCCTCTGCAAAGTAGTCAGGGAAGTTAGCATAGACCTGAACATCAAAGACGCGGTCTAGCGCGGTGCCGTGTGTCGCGTCAACCGTTACCGTCTCATGGTAAGAGATGTGGAAGGTGGCGCCTAGTGCCATCAGACCGTAGAGCGGGCTAGTGGAGCCAGGTGTGTACGGGATGGGCGTAAGAGTCTCGTCAGCGACGTAGACGTAGGCTGAGACTCCGTCAATCTCTGTATCGCCACCAGCNTGGTAAACGTAGGTGTTGGTGTGCGTACCGACAAACGGGTTGNGGAACTGGAAATTATCNTNCGTAGGGGCGTGGTTNGGGTTCCAGGTNGAGTAGCCGTAGTCNTCCGCCTCGGTTCCCTCGCCGCGAGATTCATACGTNACGCGNTCAAGCCAACTATTACCATCCTTGAGTGCGAAAAGATATGAGTCGGCTAATCCATCTTTATCTTGGTCAACGATTTCATCGTTACCAAAAACGCTGAAATTTTCGTTGTAGAAGGTCTCGTCATCGCTGCTCTGGCCTGAGTCGGCGACGAGCACGTGTCGTGCTATGGCGTTGGGGTAGACCGTGCAGAAGCAGTGTCCATCGGAGACATTCTGATTCGTTACGCCAGCCATCTGGAACTGTGCCTGGTCGAGCACCTTTAGCTCGCCTCCGTACTCAATCGTAGTGTCGAAGTCGTCGCTCAGTTTCTTCTGACCAGGGGCGTAGACTCCTAACCAGAGCGCAGTGAGCAGCAGGAGCACAGCTCCAGCAGCAACCAGCGCCTGTGCGTTCCATTCAGACTGTCCTGTTTCGGGCATATTTTCACCTTGTTGTACCCAAGACCATTTCGACCTTGCGGTCGAGGTCGGGTAAGGGGGAGGCCTGCTGAACGCTTAAAAGCCTTTCTGGGCGCGTTATATTCAGGTACTGCTCCAGAAGCGCACCGGCCCGGCATGCTTGCAAGCACTACATTGCAGTCCATCCATGTGTCGCTCGCAGCCTTTGCATCCTGCCCCAACCTGTGCACCCTGACCGCAACCAGAGCAGCTCGCAACATAGAGCTCGCATACATCGCAAAAGGCGACCCGCTCGTGCTCCTCACATTCCGGGCACGCCATCCCGCGTGCGCGCATCTCGCCGCTGCACTCGGGGCAACGGCCGCCGTTGCTCGGCAGTAATTTGCGCAGCACCTCGCTTTCTTGGAGTTCTTCCTCGATATACCGGCCGAGCAGCGTTTGCGGAACCCAGAGAGCATAGACGCCAGTGCCAAATGCAAGCAATTGGAACAGCAGGTATCCTTGGCGGGCGTAGCCAAAGGTCCAGCCGTCTTCACCGAGATACCACTTGGTATAGCAGTAATAGCTCAGCATCGTGAAGAGCATGAATGTCGGCAGTGCCGGCAGCCAGTCGCTCAGTGCGATTTTCTCGTCTGGAAGCTCGCTCTGGATATAGCTGCGCAGCGCGTACATTTCAAGCACCATCCAGTAGATCAGGAACAGCGCTAGCAGAAGGAGTACCAGAGTGACCAAGTACCAGGTGTATCCTTGGTCGAACATCACGTAGAAAAGCGTCGTCCCGAGGCCCGTGAGTGCATAGATACCGACCAGCCACACGCCATGGTGCCAAATTTCGTGAAATAGCTGTTGCAGGCAGAGTAGAGTCGCAAACCCAGCCAACAGCCAGAGTGGCGTCGAGATGAGGTGAAATTCGATACCAAAGAGGGGCAGTTCAATAGTGCGCCCAATCCCATCCAGACGGTAGCCGGCGTATAGCGAAGTCAGGAACGAACAAGTTGCAAGCGCAATCAGTGTTACTTTCTCGCGCTTGCGCTCCACGCCGAACTGGTGATTAAGGATGCCCACGTCGCCGACGGCTGCTACTTCTACAAATATCTACCGCTCGCACCGCGTAGTCGCTCGCTCGCTTCACTTCTTCTCTAGCTCCTGCTTGAGGAGGTCGCCCATAGTTAGGGCGCTGGCACGCTTGTCACTGACCGTGACTGGTGCTGCAGTGGGTTCAGTTAATTTCAGCGATAACAAGCGTTCCAGTCTGCGCAGTAGCTTGTCATCTGGTTCTCTCGCGCCAGTCTCGATTGCAGCGATGACCGATTTTTTTTCGGCGGCACGTTGCGCTAGTTGTGCTTGGTTCCATCCTTGTTTCTGACGCGCACTGCGCACGCGACTGCCGCAGTCAGCAGCAAGCACGCGTTCGGGCAGTTCTTCATCGCGCGCCCGCTGGCGAAGAGCGCGTTTCTCCAGTGCATTTGCGACCCATACCTGCTGCCCCAGCTCCTCGCGTTCGGTTGCTTTGCGACCAGAGCCGGCGCAGGCGGAACAGGCGCGCAGCACCGAGCCGGCAACGTGTGTCGCTTCCAGCTGCGCCTCGGTTCCGCAAAGCTCACATTGCATGTTTCGCAAAGGATATATAAAAGCCAGCAGATAAACCCTCTAGAATGGTCACAGTGGATGACGATGCTGCAGTCAGCCCCGCCGTCGATACGCAAGACTGGCATCGCTGGTTGATGGAGGAGACCGAACGTTTCGAATCCGAGAAACGACAGTTTGAGTCGGAACTCTCGAGGCTCAAACGCGAAAATGCCCACCTCAAAGGCGAGCTAGCGCGGCTGAGGGCGCCGCCGCAGGTTATCGGTACTGTGCGAGATATGCTCGCGGATGGCCGCATCTCAATCAAGTCTAGCTCCGGCCCTGACTTCGTCGTTCACACATCTGAAAATATTGACCGCGAAGCGTTGCTAGCGGGTGACCGCGTTGCGCTGCATCGACAGACACTCGCCGTACTGGAGGTGCTTCCGTCAGTCAAAGACTCGTTAGTAATGGGTGCCGAGGTGCTCGAGAAGCCGTCTGAGACCTACAAGGATATCGGCGGACTGCGGAAAGAGCTAGATGAGCTGCGCAGCACAGTCGAGCTACCCCTTCTCAAGCCAGAGCTATTCGATGCTGTGGGTGTTGAGCCACCGAAGGGCATTCTGCTCATTGGAGCACCAGGTACTGGTAAGACTCTCCTGGCAAAGGCGGTCGCCAACGCGACCGACGCCAGCTTCATACGGCTAATCGGCAGCGAGCTGGTGCAGAAATATATTGGCGAGGGTGCACGGTTGGTGCGCGAACTGTTCCAGCTGGCACACGAAAAATCACCGAGTATCATATTCATCGACGAGCTGGATGCTGTGGGAGCAAAGCGTATGGATGTCGGTACCACCGGTGACCGCGAGGTGCAGCGAACGCTGATGCAGCTTCTAGGTGAATTGGACGGCTTTACACCGCGCGGCGATATTGCCATTATGGCAGCCTCCAACCGCCCTGACATTCTCGATGAAGCTCTTCTGCGACCAGGCAGGTTTGACCGTGTTATTCGTGTCCCTCTGCCCGACTCTGAAGCTCGGCTGAAAATCCTGAAAATCCATTCACACTCCATGTCGCTGACCAGGAATTTAAGTCTCAAGAAGCTGGTAAGGAAGACGGAGGGCATGTCTGGCGCCGACTTGCGCGCACTCTGCGTCGAGGCTGGGATGAACGCTATCCAGAAGGAACGCGATAAGGTACGTGCGGTCGACTTTCAGCGGGCTTTGAAAAAGATGCGCAACCGGCTGACCGAGGCGGACCAGAAGGAACCAGAGCAAGCGCTCTACTCCTGACTGTGCGCGATCAACTGAAACACGCTGCCGCCACCGCGGCGATTGAACTGGTCGAGGATGGCATGTTGGTCGGTCTCGGTACTGGCTCCACTGCTGACCACGCGCTGGAATTGCTAGGTGAGCGAGTCGCCGATGGTCTCGTTATGACGGGCGTGTCAACATCAGAACGTACTGCTGTACGGGCGCGCGAGCTCGAGATTCCGCTGCGTGCTTTCGAGTCAGGGATGAGTATTGACTTGGCGGTTGATGGAGCTGATGAGGTTTCGCCACAACTAGATCTCATCAAGGGGCTAGGTGGTGCATTGCTGCGTGAGAAACAGGTCGAGTCATGCGCGGAACAACTGGTGATAATTGTCGATGATTCTAAGCTGGTCGAGCGGCTCGGTCGCGGCCCTTTGCCTGTAGAGGTAGCGATCGATGACGCCGACGCTACGCTGGCGCAGCTGCGCGCACTCGGTTGCGAGGTTGAGTTGCGCCGGGACGCTGACACACCGTTCGTGACAGACAACGGAAACTGTATTGCACACCTTAGTTTTACTGGAGGGATCAGCGACCCCGCCGCGCTTGACGCGCAATTACAGGCACTATCTGGAGTAATCGATACAGGTCTCTTCCTTGGTATGACTGATGTAGTCTTCTGTTCTGGACCGGATGGTGTCCAGCGACTGGAGAGAAAAGTTTAGAGCTGTTAGCCAGATCTTTCTTAAGCGCTTAGGGTCAGAAGGTGAGTACCGAACGCGTCCTGAATGGTGCCAGCTTGCCACGCCCTTCTAGGGACTCCAACTCTATCAGCACTGCAATTTCCACGACATTAGCCCCCATCTCCTCCAGTAAGTCACATGCAGCGCGTGCCGTCCCTCCAGTCGCAAGCAGGTCGTCTACCACTAGAACTCTCTGTCCTTTAGCAACAGCATCAGCATGGATTTCCAGCGCGTCGCTGCCGTATTCCAGCTCGTAACTGGCGCTGCGGGTTTTCCACGGCAGCTTGCCCGGCTTGCGGATTGGAACGAAGCCGACGCCGAGCAGTCTGGCAACCGGTGTTCCGAAGATGAAGCCACGAGCTTCTATCCCAACGACAAGATCAATATTAGAATTCTTATATGGTGCCGCAAGCACCTCTATTGCGGCGTTAAAGGCAGCTGGGTTGCTCAGGACTGGAGTTATGTCCTTGAACTGGATGCCTGGTTTAGGGAAGTCAGGAACGTTGCGGATGCAGTCACGGATTAACTGGATTTGATTTGTCGGCATATATTTATGCGAAAAACATAGTCAGATTACCAAGCACTGCCTGCTTTTTTGGCCGCAACATAAGCATCGGCTAGCCACCAGAGGCCTAGGCCTCCCAGAGTTAGCATCTTGAAAACGCCCGAAAGAGCATCACCGTTGTAAGCCCTGTCTACACCTATAAATCCGAGTGGTGAAGCTGCAATCCAGAGTGCAATATGTGGCTCGGTTATTCTTCCATTTCCCGAATTTTCAGAGTCCCAGGATTTCCCTGCAAAGCCTGCAGCAACGTACAGATCATACAATTGCCAAATCCACAACCCGCCAAGAGTTATGAATTTGAGAATGGCCAGAAGGTAATCGCCCCTATATGCCTTGTCAAGTCCAAACATGCCTCCCAGCGCAGTCACCAGCAGGAAAATATGGCTCTGGAGCACTGGTGACTGCCCTTCAGAGTCTGTACCAACATTGGCCACAGTTAGTGACTTTTCTTCACTCTCAATATAATCAGTATTCTCTTCCTCGTTTTTAATACGGGAATAATATGCTAGGGCGACTATAGCGATTAAGTTTGGAAGGTAAAGATAAGTAAGCGGATTAATTGGTGGGTCACCCGAAGACCAATTTATTCCTCTGAAAAACCCTTCAAGTTCACCATACTTGAAAACCAAACTAAAAATGACTATAGCGATTTGTGAGGCTGCTGTAAATGTTAAGATAAATGACGTTCTAAAAAGGGCAGAAGGACTTGTGGACGAAGCTGTCCTAAATAGATAAAAACCATATATTCCAATAGAAATAGTTGATAGGAGAAGCCAAAAAGGATTGATAATGTAATAAATTCTTGGGCACTCCCAACCACTGCAACCTTCAGTATAATCAACAATAGAAAATATTCCTTCATTTGAAAATAAGTTATAACCAAATTCTGAATAAAACCACAAAAACCTGCCAATAATTGGAGCATAATATGATGCATAGATAACAGAAACAAACAATGGTAATATTGAACTGCAAAGAAGTATCCGGTCTCGGGTTGTGTACCGTTCCCAGTCTTCTGCAATGCCTGCCATCCACACTGTAGGACCTCCAGTGACTTAAACGTTTAATGGTGGAGAAAGCAAACACTAGCGTCCTCCCGTGCCCACGCCAATCCTAGTGTGGGGTGGCAGACCCGGGCTTCTGCCCGGGTTGCCCGCTTGATTGATTACCTCAGTCTGCGTATATCAGGGCCAGGAATGCGAATACGTTAATGGCCCAGAGTGGCATGGAAACCTGGTCAGCCTTGCCGAGGGCGACCTTAATCGCCGTCCAAGTAAGGAATCCCCAGATAATTCCCTGAGTAATCGAGTAGGTCAGTGGGATCAGAATCATCGCCATGAATGCGGGGAAGGCATCCTCGAAATTGTCCCAGTTTATGCTCTTTATCGGCTTGCACATGAACAGACCTATCAGTACGAGTATAGGTGCCGAGGCTGCAAGCGGTACCATTCCTATTACTGGTGAAAGGAACAGGAATGGCAGGAAAAGAACTCCTGCAGCCACTGCAGTCAGACCACTCCGACCTCCGGCTTCGATACCAGCTGCGGATTCGATATAACTCGTTCCGGAGCTGCTTCCGAAAAGTCCTGACAAGAAGGTCGAACCTCCATCAACGATTAGAGATTCCTTGATGTTGCGGGGTTCACCATTCTCGTCGTTCAGTCCGCCAACTTCAGAAACACCGACGAAAGTGGATATACTGTCAAACATGTCTGTGAAAAGGAAGGCAAACATTGCTGGTAAAACAGCAAACTTGAGTGCTTCAACGATGGGTAATCCGATATCTCCGCCCTGGTCTTGGAATATTGCGAACAGAAGTCCGAAATCCGGAGCAGCGACAATCTCATCTGGCATTACTACCATTACCGCTTCATCAGGGTATAGGAATCTGCCCATTAACGCTGCAAAGGCTGTAGTCCCAAAAATACCGATAATCAAGGCCCCGGTTTGCTTCCGGGCTACCAAAGCGCTGGTGAAGGCTAGTCCAAATATGAATACTAACATTCCCGAGTCGGCAGACAACAACCGGTCAGGTAACGATCCGGTATCATCAAACATGTTGCCTAGTACAACGATAGGCACCCCACCCACCTCATCTGGAGTATGCTGGATGAAGTTCGAGTGGTCAGCAAATCCTAGCAGGGCCAGGAAAAGTCCAATCCCTATCGCTACACCATATCTAAGCTGCGAGGGGATTGCCCTCATTATCTCAGTGCGTATGTTGAATACGGACAAAAGGATGAAAATTACGCCTGACCAGAATACTGCGCCCAGCGCGATATAGGGGTGCACCCCCATGCCCCACGGCGCACAGACAGTATAGGTGAAGAAAGCATTAAGTCCCATACCCGGCGCAAGGACAATCGGGTTCTTCGCGTATACGCCCATTGCAATGCTGCTGAAGGCACTTACTAGGACTGTTGCAGTCACGAGTCCGTTGGTTTCGTCTAGGCCGTAATAGCCGAAGGCCTCACCTAGGATGCCTGGGTTCACGAAGATGATGTACGACGTCGCCAAGAAGGTCGTTAGACCTGCAATAAACTCGGTATTGACGTTCGTCTTGTTTTCTTCCAGATCGAAAAGTTCTTCCATCTGCTGTTCAAAGTCTGACATTTTTTTTCACCTCTTTTGAGAGAAACACACCGCCCTCTGAGGTCGCTGACAAGTGGAACCAGAGACCGAAAGCACCGGTTTCTGGGATTTAGGACTTAGATTCCCCTACATAAGTGAATCGGGTACTTGGCGATAGAGTTGGCACTCTCCTGCATCGAGCACCACCGGATAGCTTTGTGACCCGAATTTCGTATTTGCTTCTGCCGACAACGGTTCCGCAGCTTCCCATTGTAGTAGCGCCACACCACGGCGCATTTCGTTGCTCAGAAGTACATAGTCCACTTGCTGCACTCCAGCTGCAGGCGCAGCGACCTCACGTACGACGCCTACTGAAGCAAGAACTTCCGCACCATGTTCCCATGAGGCATTATGCTCTCCGAGTCCAAAGGCAAGAGAGGAGAGGCGATGGTCACTGACAATGAACGCCCCCGGCTCGACTTGCTGCGTCCAGAGCACGCACCCTAATTCCACCTGCGTACTGCCTTCCTGAAAACCGCCCATTACATTTGCTGGCGGGTAGGCAGTTAATGCGCCGCAGAGCAAGATTGCCACCAGCCCTGCGATGAATCGTGGTCGTTGTACCGAAGGTTGTGTTTGCAGTAGTGCGACAAAACCGGCGCCTGCCATCAGTGCGAGCGGCGCCAGCAAGTAGGGGGCATGGCGATATGCAATCAGCAAGTGCGATTCCGTCAGGCCACCTACAACCGCGAGGCCAGCTATTGGCAGCGTCCAGCCACAGAGCAGCCATCCACCACGCTGCGCCAATACTAACCCTGGCGCTGCCGCAAGTGCCAACCAGCCAAGAGGAGGTAGCAGATATGGTACAGCTTCCAGCCCAACAGGAATTGTGGTGCCCGGCACCCCCCAGATGAAGCCATAACCGATAACTAGCAATAGTGCGAGGAATGCGCCAAGGAAAATCCGTGCCGGCCGTTGTGGAACATCCAGTAATGGAAGCGGTATCTGCGACGCCAGTAGTCGTATTACAATCAGCACGACGAGCGGCGCCACTACCAGTGCTTCCAGCGGCAGTCCAGTATCGCCTAGAATGGCGACTCGAAATCCAGTGGCATAACCGACCCAGTAGAGAGAGGTCAGCGCTGCTGCAACAGCCAGCGTGAAATACGGTGCGCGACGGCGGTTGCCAGCAGCAGCCTCGATTGCCAGCATTCCAGTACAGCCTGCGATGGCGAGCAGTAGTGTGAAGTGGTGCACCACTACCAGTCCAGTTAGCAGTACGCCGAATGAGGGCAACCAACGGCGTGGCGATGCTAATATCCCGACGAAGGTGTAGATTAGTAGCAAGCTGAGGGGGTCGGCGAGGCCACCAGGCATGGCATGTGAATTAGCAAAAACTACTGGGAATGCCACTGCATAGCAGCCGCTCCCAATCAGTGCCGCATCGCTACTGACGAAGCGCCGTCCCGCCAGGAATAGTGCTGGGACTGCCAGCGCGCCCGCGGCAGGGATGAGCCATAACAGGGTAGCAGCCGTCGGCAGTCCGCAGAGCAGCACCGTGGCGGCAGCCAGCAGTTGCATACCCTGGAACCAGGGATATGCGTGCCCCCACCCAAGGTAGCCTTCCTGCAGCAGCACGCCATTCTCGGCGAGCGCAGTAGTCAGGAATAGGTATTCTCCGCTGTCACTGCCCCACAAGGCCCAGTGCCACAGGTGTGAAAGCCGCAGTGTCAGCGCGCCGAAAGCAATTGCAGCGAGCAACAGCAGCACACGTCGTCGGTCAGCCACGCGCAACTCCAGCCAGCCAGGCTCCCGTTTCGAAGAGCAGTACCAATAGAGTAGTCGTGAGCAGTAGGCCGATAGTCGCAGGGTCTGGCGTCACGAGTAGCGCTAGTGCCAGTAGTAGCCCCCACGCTAGTCGGCGGCCAGCTGCAAGTCCTCCGTCCCATATACCAGCATGGCGTGCCATGAAGGCGAGCAATGGTAGCTGTAAGGCAATACCAGTGCCGAGCGATAGCGAGACCAACAGCCCAACGGTCTGCGCCAGCGAAAACTGCGCTTCTGCCGGTCCATCGACAAGCAGCGGTAGCACCCTCGGTAGGAAGACGCTCCAACCCAGCGCTGTTCCGCCAGCTAGTAGCGCCAGCGAGAACGGAATAGCGCGACGCGCGAAGACACGTTCACTGTTGGTCAGGCCCGAGTGCGCGAAGCGATAGGACTGCAAAAGTAGCAGCGGCAGCGCGCTGAGGAAGCCTGCTAGAGTTGCCAGGCTGAGGCGTACGCGCAGGAATTCCGCAGGCGTGTAGAGACTCACGCTGTCCGCTAGATTATGGTAGTTGAGCATCGCCTGCAGGATGTCTTCGCTCCAGCTAAAGGTCGCAGCCATAATAGACCCGAAGAGCAGTAGTGGCCCCAGCAGGGCCCTTCGCAGCTCGGCTAGGTGTGCGGGCAACGGCTGTGGGTGGTCCACGCGAGGCGAGGCGGGGGCCATTTATCAGAACGCTGCGCCAGCAATGAATGCCAGCATTGCGACCCCCATTCCCTGTTTCAGTGCCTGTTGGCCTGCTTGTGAGTCTCCGATAAGTGCCATTCGGCAGCCATTAAGCATCCAACCATCAGCCAGGATAACCAACGTCAGGTAGGCGGTCGCACCTCGCCCGCTAAATTGCGCGTAAGCTGTGAGGCTCAATACCACAGCGAGAACCAGTACTGCGGTTGCCAGTTGCAGCGTCGCTACGGGACCTATTCGCGCTGGTAGCGTGTGTCGGTCGCTGTCTCCATCTAGATCCTGCACATCCTTCAGCAGTTCCCGGCTAAGCGTCGCCAGTGTTGCCAGACCAGCCAGCCAGAGTGTTGTGCCGGGTGTCCCAGTCGCAGCACCGCCGTAGAAGAAGAGTCCTCCGGCGAGCAGACTAATTGTAGCGTTGCCGGGGAGTCCAGTTGCTTTGAGCCGTAGCTCGTATGCGAGCAGAAGTGCAACAGCGACGGCGGCAATGATTAGGGGT
>NYZZ01000007.1 GCA_002687355.1 Methanobacteriota archaeon | reverse complement strand
CGCGGGAGTGGGCCGGTAGATCAGCCCGGAAGATCGCCGCCTTCGCAAGGCGGAGGCCGCGGGTTCAAATCCCGCCCGGTCCACCAGAGCATAACATGCCACTCGAACTTGATTTGCATTCGCTGCAACACGGCCAAGAACTGGTGAAGCGAGGCTTCGCCCGCATGCAGAAAGGCGGTGTCATCATGGATGTCACCGACGCTGCACAAGCAGCGATTGCCGAGGATGCTGGTGCCGTCGCAGTCATGGCACTAGAACGTGTGCCAGCCGACATTCGTGCCGATGGCGGCGTTGCCCGCATGTCAGAGCCACAGAAGATTCGTGAGATTATCGACTGCACGTCTATCCCGGTGATGGCGAAGTGCCGTATCGGCCACACCGCCGAGGCGCGAGTGCTCGAAGCCCTCGGCGTCGATATGATTGACGAGTCGGAAGTGCTGACACCGGCTGACCCCTACTATCACGTTGTTAAACGCGACTTCTCCGTGCCGTTCGTCTGTGGTGCAACCTCGCTTGGAGAGGGTCTGCGCCGAGTCTGGGAAGGTTCAGCAATGATTCGTACCAAAGGGGAGGCGGGTACAGGCAACGTTGTCGCAGCGATGCGTCATGCGCGCTTACTCGATGCCGAAATCGCAGCAGTGCAGCAGTCAGATGATCGTGCCGCAATGGCAAGCCGGGTAGTCGAGAAGTACTTCGAGCTGGACCGCGAGGTTGCATCAAACCTCGGATCATCGGCTGGAACCAACCCGTTCAACCTGCCTCGCACTCAGATTGAGACCGAAATGACCGAACTGATGGATGAGGTCGCCAAACTGGGGAGACTGCCAGTCGTCACTTTCACTGCGGGCGGTATCGCGACGCCAGCCGACGCGGCGCTGATGATGCAGTTCGGGATGGACGGACTCTTTGTTGGCTCTGGAATTTTCAAGTCCGATAACCCTGCCGAGCGTGCACGCGCAGTTGTTGAGGCGACTGCACACTTCGACGACCCTAATGTCGTGGCGGAGGTCTCAGGGGACCTGGGGAGCGCCATGGACGGTCTCGAGGAATCCGCGCTCGAAACCAAGATGGCCACTCGAGGGCACTAGAGTCGAAATACTCACGACTGGTTCGAGTCGTAGCGTTCACCATCGGTCCAGGTGGTCTGGTACCAGTAGCTACCATCAAAGTCAGCGCCGGTGACGGTGGCGTCATCGAAATCGGCCCACTTCAGGTCCGTATCCTTCAGGTTGGCATCCGTCAGGTCCGCCTCATACAGGTTGGCACGCGTCAGGTCCGCATCCTTCAGGTACGCATCCGTCAGGTCCGCATACTCCAGGTTGGCATCCTTCAGATTGGCACCCTCCAGGTTGGCATCCGTCAGGTCCACATACTCCAGATACGCGCCTCTCAGGTCCGCACGCTCCAGGTAGGCATTCTCCAGATTCGCATATTTCAGGTTGGCATCTACCAAACTCGCATACTCCAGATTTGCACCCGACAGGTTCGTATAATTCAGCCGCGCGGCTTGCAGGTTGGCATACTGCAGGTCGACACCCGTCAGGTCCGCATACGTCAGCACGGCATCTATCAGGGTCGCCCACACCAGCACGGCCCCCGTCAGGTCTGCATTCTCCAGGTAGGCACCCCTCAGGTCCGTATCAACCAGCATAGCATCCTTCAGGACTGCATTCTCCAGGTTGGCACCCGTCAGGTCTGCACCAAGCAGCCTGGCCTCCGTCAGGTTCGCACCTTCCAGGCCGGCCGTTCTCAGATCTGCATGCGCCAGATCGGCACCCGTCAGGTCCGCACCCTCCAGGTTGGCATCCGTCAGGTCCGCATAATCCAAAATGGCATTCGTCAGGACCGCATCCCTCAGGTTGGCATCCGTCAGGTCCGCCTTATACAGGATGGCACCCGTCAGGTTCGCATACTCCAGGTTGGCATCCTTCAGGTCCGCAAACGCCAAGACGGTCTCCCCCGTCAGGTCCGCACCCTCCAGGTTGGCATCCGTCAGGTCCGCCTCCTCCAGGTAGGCATCCGTCAGGTCTGCATACGCCAGGTCCGCATGCGTCAGGTCCGCACCCTCCAGGTTGGCATCCGTCAGGTTAGCTGGCGCCCAGCCATTATTAGACAGGTCGGCTCCCGTCAGGTCCGCATACTCCAGGTCGGCACCCGTCAGGTACGCACCCCCCAGGTCGGCACCCGTCAGGTCCGCATAAGCCAGGTAAGCATCCGTCAGGTACGCATAATACAGATTGGCATCTGTCAAGGTCGCATACTGCAGGTCGGCACCCGTCAGGTTCGCATAATTCAGGCTGGCACCCGTTAGGTCGGCATACGTCAGTTCGGCATCCCCCGTCAGGCTCGCACCATCCAGGGTGGCATCCGTCAAGTCCGCATACGACAGGTCAGCACTCGTCAAACTCGCCTGATACAGGTAGGCATCCGTCAGGTCCGCATACATCAGTTTGGCACACGACAGGTCCGCAGCCTCCAGGTCGGCACCTGACAGATCCGCGTGCTTCAGTTCGGTACACTTCAGGTTCGCATGCGCTAGGTTGACATCCGTCAGGTCCGCATTCGATAGGTAGGCATCCGTCAGGTTCACCTCATACATGTTGGCGCCCGTCAGGTCCGCATACATCAGGTTGGCATCCGTCAGGTCCACATATTTCAGGGTGGCATCTACCAAACTCGCATACTCCAGATTTGCATACTTCAGGTCCGCACCCGCCAGGTCCGCACCCGCCAGGTCCGCACCCGCCAGGTTGGCATCCGTCAGGTCCGCCTCCTCCAGGTACGCACCCGCCAGGTCGGCATCCTCCAGGTTGGCATCCGTCAGGTCCGCACCTGCCAGGTACGCACCCGTCAGGTCGGCACCCTCCAGGTTGGCACCCGTCAGGTTCGCATTCTCCAGGTAGGCATGCGTCAGGTCCGCATTCTCCAGGTCGGCATTCGTCAGATCCGCACCCTCCAGGTACGCATGGTCCAATTCCACATGAGGCAGCCCGGCATACACAGCGACAACATCTGCCAGGTTCGAAGCTATTAGGGTCGTACCTCCCAGCCAGGCTCCCGTCAGGTTCGCACCCTCTAGGTTGATAGTCCTGAAGGTCGCAAAAGCTAGGCTGGCACCTGACAGGTCCGCATACATCAGGTTGGCATCCGTCAGGTCTGCATACTCCAAGTCGGCATCCGTCAGGTTCGCATACTCCAGGTAGGCGCCCGTCAGGTCCGCATACATCAGGTTGACATCCGACAGGTTTGTACCATTCAGATTAGCCGATGACATATCTGCATTCACTAGATTGGCACCCGTCAGGTCCGCACCACTTAGGTTGGCGTTGCGCAGGTCAATCCACCTCAGGTCCTTCCCACTCAAGTTCATTCCTCCCATCTCGGCATCCTCGCAGTTGCCGTACGGCACCAGATAGCAGGGGTTGGTTCCCATATTGGCTTGCAGGTCGGCGATGTCGGCTGCGTGCTCATCGAGCGTTTGGGTAATGTCCGCAATCGCAGTCTCGAGTGTTGTGACTTCTCCATCAAGGGCTGCAATTGCAGTCTCGAGCGCCGTGATATTCACGTCAAGGGCTGCGAGTTGTGCCTCTACATCCTCCAAGTCGGCTTCTGCAGTCTCAAGATCTGCTGCTAGGGCGGTCAGGTTTGCTTCCAGCTCCGCTTCCAGAGCTTCAATAGCCACTAAGTCAGCGTCAAGAATGTCGATGATAGCATCGAGTTCCTGCAGGTCTACGTCGAGGACATCGACGATTGTATCAATTTCATTTTTCAGTGCAGCAATGTCTTCGTTGTGACTGTTAATCCAGATGACTGAAGGCGCAGGCCCCACTCCATCATCGAAAACCTCCCAGCCATCGGATGGAGGAGTGCGTTCTTCTGCGTCAGCAGGCGCTCGATAGTCAGTGCCTACACTCCCTTCGTCAAGATTCCAAAATCCATCATTATTGGTGAAAATATGCTGGTTTGTGCCAGGCATCTGGTAGTTGTTGCGACAACCAACCCCATATCCACCACAGTCATCTCCGACACGCTCGTAGATGCCGTTCCAGGTCTCATTGCCAGCACCAGTAACCACAACGATGTCCTCATTTTTCAGATTATCTCTCACGCTCGCAATTTCACCGGCATTGTCTTCACTCTCAGTCTCGAGTGCGCCAATACGCGTTTCAAGTGCTTCAATGAGCGCAAGGTCAGCATCGAGGATATCCGAGACTGCCTCGAGCTCTTCGTTCAGCGCGGCGATGTCCGAACTATTCTGGCTGGTATTTTCATCCAGCTCACTGGTGTCTACCGGTTCAGCTCCGTCCAGACAGCCGATTAGTGCCGTGGTCAGCAGCATTAGTGCTAACGGCAGGGTTGCGATGCGGGNCATACGTGGGCATTTGCACTGGTCTAAATTAGTACGCTCTCGAATCTTCCGCTTTCATGATTTCCCGCATGAAACTGGTAGCGTAGGTACCCTTGTCCAGCGTGAAGCGGAATTCCGGTACACCGCTCTCCATACTCCACTCCAAAGCTTGGGCAGTGGCGTGGATAGGACGCCGCAGTCCGTCGGAGGCGAGCCGCGGCGCTTCGGGTAGTGCATAGTTCTCGCGAGCGATTCCGCTCTCCGTGACGACCTTTCGCTCGATTTCACCCTGTGGACCGTCAGCGAACGGTGCACTGAAGCCAGGTAGCAGCGCGGTGACCCACGCCTTGCCTTCAGCGCAGCGCTTCGTGAGCTTGGGCTGGTTACGCTCGTTGACAACAATCGGCACACGCTGGTCGGGACCGCCGTGCCGGTCGGCCGGTAGTACAATGTCACCCACCTCTGGTACATCAAGCGGTAACTCCTGTGAAATACGCTGCGCGACCATGGTGTTGAAGAGCGCTGCTTGCGCAGCGTGGATGAACATCTGTTGCAGGTTCGGCGGCAGCCGCTGTAGCGCCCCCTGCCAGTCATCAGGGTTGCGCAGCAGGTGACCGACCAGCTGTCGCTCGAAAAGCAGTCGTCCCGGCAGCGCCTCGAGCGTCCCTGCCAAGTCACTGGTATCGCGATAGTGGGCACGTGCCGCCTCCGCCTCAGCGTGCGCTTCACTAGTGTCAACCGATTCCGTCGACGGTGCGCCGATATAGGTCTCTACCGCGCGCTGCCAGTCGCTCTGCAGCATCGCTTCGCCAACCAGATGCGTTACCGGTCGCGAAGCGCCGAAGCGCTGGACGCCGAAGTAGTTGGGAAAGCGTTCATTCAATTCCTCTAGAATCACAGGAATCCGTGTTTCCGAATCTTTGGTATTAGCGACTCGAATGACGAAGCGATTGCCACGTAGTTGGCCTAGTCGCAGCGGCTTCAGCGTGCGGTGCAGCGGCTCGATTGTAACGCCTGCCAAATTGACCGTTGCAATCGCCTCCATACTGGCGCGAACAGTCATTAGTTGTGTGGTCACCGCGCGCTTATCCTTGGTACCGGCAAAACCGATGGCGCGCGGCTGGATGCCAAGCGTACGAGCCAGAACGCGTATCAACAGGTTAGTTTCGCGATTACGCGCTGTAACACGCACGACACAGTGACGGCCATCGACTGCTTCAGGCGGCAAAAGTTCGCGCTCCACGACGGAAAAGTCTTCTGGTGTGGCACGCAGCCGGCCGGCGATGCCGTCAGCGCTGGAGAAAAACGGCTCGCACCCCGGTTCTGGGAGGCTCATGCCTACTTGGCGAGCTTGTCCTGAATAGCGTGGATGTCGGCAATGATGGACTCCATCGCGCGGTCGAGAGCTGCTTTTGGGGTCCCCTTCTTGGTACGGACGTAGAAACGGGGATCGTCCAGCACGATGTGGCGCATGTAGTAGGAGGCGTAGTCTACCTGCGGGTCAGCCAGCGTGCGGTTGAGCAGCGGCCCCAGTAGAGTCTCGTTAGCGCCGCTAACCTCGATTTCCAGTTCATTTTTCGACTTCTTGACCTGGGTGACTTTCATCCTGCCTCTTTCCGGCGCAACTACCATGGTCATAGTAGCTGGTTGCCGGGGTGGCGCGGACCTTCCTGCCGTTTATAAGGATTGCACTGTGGCAACCTGTTCACCAAGCGGCGCGTCAGTGCGAATCCCAAGCGGATGGAAAATACTAGACGATGCGAACCAGCCCCGCTTCTGCAAGGCGACCACGATACGTTCGCGGCGCGGTGTCTCGCCTCTACCGGCAGCACGTGCCATTTCATTCATGTCCCACAGCCCCGGCGGCCCCGGCAGCTCTTCGCGTAGCGTAGTCAGCAACCGCACCAGCCCCTGGCGCTGCGCCGTATCTGGCAATTCCTGCTCGTTGGGCAGCGCGGCGGGGTCGCCTAGTGCACCTGCCCAGAGCGGTCCTGCCAGACCTGAGGCGTTTGTGTCGTGCAACTGCATCTCGTGCGAGAGCCAGCGCAGCGTGGGAGGCTTGCCAAGCGTCAGCCTCACCCAGGCTCGCAAGTGATGTCCTTCAGTGTAGCAGAGCAGTGGTGTAACGGCACGTCCTTCTCCAGCCGCCTCGCGCGCGATAGCACCGAGCAAGATGCGCATGCCGACCTCCTTCGCAGCCACTCCTGACAATGGCCGTGCACCATAGCGCCGCTCGCACGCCTTCGGCTGCGCACCACACAAGACAGCGGTGTCAGTAGCAGCAACACCAAGGAGGCCACCATCGGCTACCGCTCGCACGGCGGCAGGGATGAAAGGCGCCGGTGTCCCGAAAGGGTCGATGTCTAGCGCGTCGAATTCACGACCCTCTAGTATCTTGCACAGGTCACCCTCATGCACTTTTGCGTCGAGCGAATTGCGTGCTAGATTGGCACGAATCGCTTCCGCGGCGGCTGGTGAGCGGTCGCAGAATTCGATGGCTGCTCCGGCTTCGGTCATCAACCGCAGTCCGCGCACCCCGGATGCAGCTAGTCCGTCGAGCGTAGTCCCGGTCGGTGCCAGTCTTCGCCAGAGTGCAACGTGCAGGTCACGCGCAGACGCCATGGCCGGATTGTAGAATACACCGCCTGCCTTTCCCGGACCGGAACCGGAGCCAGATGTCTCAGCCTTGAACTCGACTGCCCCTTCGCGGTGGAGCTTCACACCATCCCGGTCTTCAGGATGTGCATAGCCTTCGATGGCAGTAATGAGGCGTTGATGCGCGTGACTTCAAGCGTGCGCAGGTCGTCCCGCTTGCGGATTGACTGTAGCAGTGGATTGCGCGACCGCTTGTGCATTGTGATAAGCATCGGTTTGCCACATTCGAGTGCATCGTCAAGCGCCTCGGCAAATTCCTTCGATTCCGAAACAAGTTTGCCGACCTCATCTATGAGAATAAGGTCATTCTCTTCGATAGCACGTAGCACTGACCCTGCAGCGATGCGATTAACTGTATCGAGCCGGATGCCGAGTGGCGTCGCTTCAGGGGTGCGCCCTGGTACGCGCGGCTTGACATCCCAGCGCACCGAGGCGGCCAGCTCTTCCTCGCCTGTACTGTAGTCGCGTAGCGTCAGTTCCACAATCTCTCCATCATCATCCTTCGCATGAGTTGTGAAACCACCAATTGTGTAGCGATCGCTCACCATCTCGGCGATTTTCAGGACAGTCTCAGTTTTGCCTGTGCCCGGCTGTCCAGAGATGGCCACTTTTACAGGAATCATGGGTGGGAGGGTAAAATGCACACCAGAGTTTAAGTGTTGTCGCCAGCCGGCGGTCGGTCCAGACGCTCAGGGCATCCCTGTCTGCGCGAGCAGTTACGACATTTGCCGGGGCGGTTGTGGTTGCGGTGAACCTCGCTTCGACCCACTAGTGCATCGTTCATTTCCCCCAGCTTCTCGAGTACAATAGCTTTCAGTTTGGGCTCCCACTCGACTGTGTGCGGTTCCGATTCTAGGCCGTATCGCAGCTGCCCCTCAGGAGGTGGCGTGCCAGTTGCCTCCTCAATCAGCAAGCAGTAAGCGCCTGTCTGCAGCACGTGGCTGAAGAAGGGGGCCGAGGGCCGGCGGCCGGTCTTGACCTCGACCGGCAGACGTATGCCGTCCTCGTGGAGGATATAGTCTGGTCGCCCTGCTAAGTTGTGTTTCTCTGATTTTAGAACGGGGGAGCGGTCGCTCAATCCGCCGGGCGCCTCGATGTCACCGTCACCTAGCCGATAATTGTCGCGCAGTTGGTCAATGCGCTCAGTTGACTGCAACAGTCGGTAAAGCAAGTACGTTGCGATGAGCATACTGATTAGACTCACGATGAGCACGATGTTCCCCTCAAACGTGCCGACTCGCCACAGGATGAGAAGTGCTGCCAGCACTAGCAGTGCGATGTACCCTACGACGGCGAGCAGTGTACTGGAGGTCTCACGCGACCGGCTCTCCTCGAACAATAATGTCTGGAGTGAGTCGCCAATTTCACGGTGCTTGACAAGACCACTGTCCACTTCGCTACCTTCAGCTTCGACTCCACTGCGGCCGAGCCACCACGATAGTGGGCAGTAACCGTACCGTTCCATCTCAGAGGCCGAGATGATGCCTTTGCTCATGGGTGTTAAGTCCGGGGTTGAGTCCGAGAGACTGCGCCACGCCGTGGCAACACAAAAAGCTTCAGGTATCTCGGTAGCTGTCGAGCCACGCCAAATTGGCGTATTCGGCAATTGTGTGTGACCAGCGCAGCTCGTGGCTGCCACTTTCATCGCTGAAGCGCAGTGTTACCAGCAGCTGGTAGTCGTAAGCTGATGGTTCATGGTAGATGAGCGATGGCAGTTTGACCGATGTGTGCGGCGCAAGCGCACCCGGGTGCCATGTTTCCTGTTCGATCAGCATGGTGTCGTTCCAGACTGAGACCTCCAACTCCAGTCCGCTGAAGCTGGTGGTTCCCTCGTTAGTCACGCGACATTGGACAAAGTTACCAGAGTAGGAATGGTGATAGGCAATCTCGACGTCAACCGCTGTACGCGGGATAAACCACACCCAACCAGCCCACAGCAGCAGCAGCACCGCTAGCACAGCCCCACCACGCAGCAACAGCATTCGCTGCTCTCGGTTCACAGTGACGCCCCCAGCGATGCCAGCAGAGATGTGCCAGGCTCCGGAAGGATGTAATGGTGCTCTCCCGTACCGAGTTCAGTGTCGAGCCCACCGCGCTGGTGCTCAATCCAGCTTGGAATAAGTGGGTACCCACCTACTTCCTGCAGCCTCACGTCAAGTAACATTGCGGCAGTGTCGAGGACTAATGGCCCCAGCCGCATTTCGCCTGCAACTGCCAGTCCTAACTCACCGCCATAAGCTTCGCTCAGCTCGAAGACTGGGTAGACGCCAAACAGTTCATGTGGTGTGATACGTACATGCTGAACATCCACAGCATGGATTTCGAGGTAGTGTAGCGTGAACTGTGGCGTCGCGGGCGAGTTGGTGCTACGCAGGAACGCCTCGCCGATGCCATTCGGTGCGTCAATCACGTACGAGTAGCCATCTATGTAGAGTCGAGTGTTGTTGCCTAAATTGGTCGCGTCCAGCCAAGTACCACTGTGGCCGCCTGTATACCCGGGGTCGAGCTGCAGCACCACATCCAGTCCCGGTTCGGATGTTTGGACTGTGACGTCGGGGAAGCCCTGGAACATGAATGGCAGGTCCATATCGAAATCGTAGTTGGGAGAGATGTGCATGTCGAAGAAGCGCGGAACATCGTGTACTAGCGCAGTGGCAGAGTGCCAGTCGCCGTATTGCTTACTAATTGAGCGAGCCAATAGCAGCTCCTGTCCTGCGGAGGCGTGGTAGTTGAATCGCACTTCACGCCCTACCAGCACTTTGGCATGCAGTTCGTGAGGTACCTCAGTAAGAATGATTTCGTTGATTGTGCGTGCAGTTTGGTTATGTGAGCGGAAGTAGGCGCGCCCTAATCCTTTCGAGGCCAATACATCAAAGCTGGAGTCACTGTCGATACCAGCGTCCGAATTCTTGCCAAAGCTGAAGCTGCCCTCCAAGTTGCTGCCGGCTGGAATGGAGTCCAGAAACAGCCGCAATCCGGTGCCGGCAGTGCCACGATCAATATCAAGCCAGACCCATTCGCGTTCAGGTGACCAGCCCTGTAAGTCAAGGTTAACTTCGTCAGGTTCACCGGTCACCAGCTGCAGCAACGCCGCTCGAGGAATTCCAGTGAGGTGGAAGCGCAGCGAGACGTTGTCTCCGACCTGTCGTAGTACCGCTCCGTGAGTCCAGTAAGCGCCTGACGCAACGCCCAAATCAGCCGCCACAGTCACACGTGGAATAGGTACCAATGACTCGAAGCCTAGCTCTATTGTGTCGCCCAATGCGAGGGAGAGCGATGTAGACTCGGGCAGTTCTGGCAACGCAATTTCAATATCTATCTCGCGCATGGTATCGATTACATGGCCGTATACCGTTCCTAGTGGCTGGTCAGTAGTAATGGCCAGGTTAGCACTGACGGGATCACCATCCACATCATTATCCACCGTCAGCAGTGCAGTCGCGTCCAGGTTGGACGGCAGGCCCCCTAGCCTTAGTTCTAGTGACTTGTTGTCTATACCTGTCACCTGTGCCACTAGCTCATCCATCTCCCCGCCAGCATTGAAATCTAAAGCGTCGAGCCCCAACGAGGTTCCATCGGGACGGTCGTAATACTGGATTGAGAGTTGCGGTGTGATGCCCCTAAGGTACGCCTTAACGCTCATATCGCCTTCTACAGAGCGCATCAGCGAAAGACCATTGACCCATTCGCTCGCGAGCCCAGTGGAGTCCCCTAGTTCGGCGGAGATGATGACGTGCTCAACCGGCTCACTGGCGCTGAGGTTGAGAACCAGTTGCTCTTCCCTGATATCAGGTTCCAGTCGTAGGTCACTTGGCAGCTGCGGTAACAGAATTTCGAGCGAATAGGGTTGCTCGCCTTCTTGCTCGATGTGCATATAAATTGGACCAACTCGTTGATTGCTCTCGAAATCGATAGAGCCAGCCAGCGTAAAATTCTCCGCAGTGGCGTTGATGGTCAGGTTGGCATCTATTTCTAGGTCGAGCGACTGGGGAATCTCGGCAATGTAGGCTGTGACTCGCGGTCCGAAGATGCCTTGCTCGTGGAATAGCAGATAATTGGCGGTTGCTTCGTGGTTGTACTTTTCTAGGTCGAGCTGAATTCTGATATCATCGCCATGCGATTCGTAGTTAGTATCAACCAGCCGCGGCAATCCTAGTAGCAGTAATCGCACCGCCAGTATGTTGCCTTCGTTCATCTCCAGCTGGTCTGACCAAAGTCCCTGCACCCAGCGCGGTTGTTCTTCCAGCAGTGAGATATTGCCTTTGTCAATCCAAGCTGTAACGGCAATTTCTTCGTCGACTGAGTAGATAAAGCGCGCCACAGTCTCGAACGACTCGACGTTAGAAATCAAGTTTAGCGACATATCCGAGACAAGTTGTACCATCGCCTCGCCCAAATCAGAGAGTGCTTCAATTAGCCGCGCCACGTCCCCTAGTGAGCCCACCTCGCCTACGCCTGCCGATAAATTATCCACGTTGAGTAGCGGCACCCGTACAGTCAGGTTTACAGGCAGCGGATCAATGAACACGTAGGCGTTGAGTCCATCGACCGGCGATTCGTATTCAGTAAGGTCGACTGCACCCACTTTGAATGGTGTCGACTGCTTATGTTGAATTTGGAAGTCAGCCATATCACCAGCGCTGTCGAGCCGTAGGGACTGGAGCCAGTTGAGCTGTCCCGCCAGCGACGTCACCTCATTGGGGGCGCTAACCTGGTCGCGGTAGAGCAGCACCCAGTTGCCGTCAAAGGTAGACTCATTCCATACCTGAGCCGTCGCGACACTATCTGCGGTCTGGTTGGTGATGGCGAAACTGAAGTTGAACCAACTGTCTGTTAGCAGTCGCATGTCGCTACCGTCAACCACTATCTCGGCGTCGCCCGGCAAATGCTCGAGCGCAAAACGGGTGTAGATATCGTCGCCGAGGCTGCTGAAGGTGATAGAGTCCATTACTCGATCACCGAACGGGTCGCCCGTTGGGCCACCGCTGTAGCTCATGGTACTACCCTGCATGTCAAGGCTAATTTCGGTTGGGATGTCGCTGAAGGTAATGTTGGCCCATTGTACCGTTGCGCCCACTACGTCAATGCCCTCGAAATAGACGCGCAGCGGCAGGTCACGCCCTGGTTGTACAGAGAGTTCGACCGTGCGGTCGTCGCCGTCGGAATAGTAGTAGGCGTCACCAATGCCTGTAAGGCGGCCGCTGAAGCTATAGCCTTGATTCTCTTTCGAGACTGGGGCCCGGCCCGGCGCAGGTGAGTTAGCGTCAAGCCAGCCTGTTTCGTTGTAGATGGCAAAGTAGTCGTCGCTCGCCGGCAGTGCCAGCCAGGCATGGCTTGTAAGCCAGAATTCGAATTTTCCGAGCCAAGCGGGGCTGCCAGAACGCGTACGCATCGTGAGCCGTACCTCACCGGCACCCTCACCGGCTGTGACTCCTAGCACCGCTTGCGGAATGGAGCGCAGGATGCGGCCAATGGTAACTAGCTTGTCGGCCAGCGCGAACATCATGTTGTTCAGGAAATCACCCACTAGATTGCCAAGGTCCTGTACAGGTGGTGGGGAGTCGTCGCTGAAGAGCGTGAATGACCCCTCCAGCAAAACATGCTCGGGGAGGTCCTGCATTACCACGCTGGTGAAGACGCGGTAATCGTGCTCACCCCACGCCGCCCCCGCGTCAGTGGAGGAGAGATACTCATAGTCGCCGTAAACGAACGACTTGAGACGCTGCGCAGAGCTGAACTCGACTACGGTGCGGTTCTGCTCATCGGTTGATTCGTTGCGCACCTCCAGCCAGAGAGAGGTGCCGGGGCGGTCGTTGAGGCAGGCGAACGTTTCGCCCGGAGCAGCACCACGATCGCAGCTTGGGATACCTCCCAGCTCGGCGACTATATGCGATAGGAACGGGTCGCTCCCGTCGCGCGGGGCAACGTTGTACTCATAATACTGGAAGTCAAGATTGAAACTGGCGTCTTGCTCAAGCGGGTCGTGCCTCTCAACTAGTTCGGCATATAGCTCAAGTGCATCGCGATCAATGCCGTCCTCGTCGTCAGAGATAATGCGCAGTTCCAGCTCAGCTGGAATCTTGCCGCGCGGGTTGGAGATTCCAAGCTTGACGAAAGACATCTCCTCCATCGCTGGCAGAGGCTCTTCCGGGGTGCCTCCACGCGACCAGTTGTACTTGATGTAGCCAGGAGTAACGGTTAGCTCCTCAACTCCGTTGTCGGACGAGTTGGACAGGTTCGCGTTGATGTGGTAACGCAGGTTATAGGGTGCATTCAGGGAACTCAGGTCACCGGGATTGATTCCACTTGCATTAAGATAAATCGCAAAATCATCGGTTGTCCCCTCCCAGTCGTAGGTGTCAGGTACGTCCTGGAATTGCGTGTCCACAGCCCAGACATAGGTCAGGTCCTCGCCATTATCTCCAGTATAGGTCGCGCCACGAATCACCGCTATTTCCAATGACTGGTCCAGTTCCACACCAGGTAATTCTTCAAACTCGAATGAAAGCCCGCCTTCAGCCCCCACCTGAACATCGCCGTCGAAGGGGTTCGCGTCCGATTGCTCTATCAAGTTCCCAACAATTGGCACCAATCGGCAACGGATATCATCGTTGCCGTCGCCGTTGACATCGATGTTGACCCAAGAGATTCCACTCTCATCGAGGGAGCTGATGAGTAATATGAAAATATCCGTGAAAGGGTTCCCGGCAGGGATGGTAGCGTTGACCCAGGCGGAAATGAGTGATGTAGAAGAGCCAAAGAGTGTGCTAATCAGGTCCTTCTCCTCAACACCCTCCTCTTCTGCGGTGATGTTTCCGTCACCATCTGCGTCATACGCCCAGTAAATCAGATAGGTTTCGAGGAACAACGACGCCGCTGTACCAAGAATAGTTTCTTGCCACAGATCCTCGTTTTCAAGGATTTCCTCCATGATATGAGCTTGCTGCGGCTGAGGGTCGTTGACGACTACTGGCGTGAATCCGCGATTGCTATAGTCCCAGTCTTGCTCTTGTATGTCGACTGAGGCGCTCACATTTTCACTAGTATCAAGCGCGTCCAACGTCTGTCTCTGGTCCTCCAGCAACGAGAAATTAACAATGCGCCCGTCGTGTAGCTCGCGCAGTAGCGCCAGTTCCTCACCAACTAGGCTTGCCTGTTCTTCTCGTCTCAACTCAAGCGCTCCGAACAGCTCTTCCAGTTCTGCAGCAGCTCCGTAGTCATGGCCACTACTGCTCGTTGCGGCGGGCGTCGCCGTCACTCCGGCCAAGATAGTTTGCAACACCAGCAACGAGACTGTGCCTAGTACCAGCACCCGACGACGGGGAAGCCGCATACAGCGTTGAGAGTCGGCCGCTATTTATAGGTGGATGAAAGGATTGAGTTTTATATAAGGCAATAAAGTCCCGCCGACGATGAGTGACGCGGCAGAGCCGGAAGGCAAGCCGGAAGACAAGCCGGAAGACGAGCCGGAAGACACCTCAAGGGAGGTGACGCAAGAGCAACTCAAGGCCGGCCGCGACTTCAGCGGCGAGTTGAACGAGCAAGAGCTACAGGAACTAGTAGCGGGGTTGCAGACTAATATCCTGATTCTGGGTGCCGGTGGCGCAGGCAACAACACCCTCGAGCGACTCTACCGTGAAGGTATCGATGGCGTCGAGTTGCTAGCTGTGAACACCGATGCGCAGCACTTGCTCAACGCTCGCGTGCCGCACCGTCTGCTCATCGGCCGCCAACTCACAAAGGGGTTAGGTGCCGGATCAGACCCGCGCAAGGGCGAAGGCGCGGCTGAGGAGGCGCGCGATGAACTGCTTAACGCCTGTCACGGGGCTGACATAGTGTTCCTGACCGGGGGGCTAGGTGGCGGCACTGGGACCGGCTCACTGCCTGTACTAGCACGAACCGCCAAAGAGCAGCAGGCACTAACGATAGCCATTGTCACGTTGCCATTCAGCAACGAGGGTGCTAGGCGCGTCAAGAATGCGCAGCAAGGGCTAGAGCGTTTGCGCAAGGTGGCCGACACAGTTATCGTAATTCCCAACGACCGACTGCTGACGGAGGAAATTGCGCAGCTACCGCTGAACGAGGCATTTCGCCGTGCCGACGGCATTCTGGGTGGAGCCATTCGCTGCATGTCCGAAATTACCACTCGCAGTGGGCTGGTAAACATCGATTTTGCCGACCTACGCTCAATCATGGAGTCGGGCGGCGTAGCAATGATTGGGATGGGCGAGGCGCAGGGTAGCGACCGCGCTGCGGAGGCTGTGCACGCGGCACTTTCATCACCATTGCTGGAAGTTGATATCAGTGAGTCGCAGGGTGCACTTATCAATGTCACCGGTGGCGACGATATGACGCTGCAGGAAGCGCACGCAGTCGTACGCGAGGTATATGGCAAGATTAATAAGGAGGCGCGAATTATTTGGGGCGCTTCCATCGATTCTTCCCTCGAGCATTCAGTCCGAGTTATGCTCGTTGTCACTGGTGTCAGGTCACCCCAGATTCTGGGGCCGCCGGCTGGGGTCGAGGATGAACTGGAGGCACGCTACGGCATAGACTTCGTACAATGAGCTTTATCGAGAGGGTCTGGAACGCGCAACAGGGTCTCGAGGACCGCTTCCGGCGCATTGGCCGCGGACAGTATGGTCGCGTGCTGAGGCTGGCGCGCAAGCCGACATATGACGAGTTCATCAAGACGTCCTGGATAGTGGGCATCGGCATCGGTATCGTTGGCGCCATCGGTTTTATTGTCTACTTGATATGGTTGAAGGTGCCGCCGGTAATCGGGGACTTGCTTGGAATCTGAGGAAAAATGACCGCCATCGATGACGAAGCTCAGCCAGAAAAGACGCCCCCCGAGTCACAGATTTACATCATGAGGACTGCCATCGGTCGCGAACAAACTGCCAGTGAACGGCTCGCCGACCGTGTGCGACGCAGTGGCGCACCGGTTTACGCCATCCTAGCACCCACTAAACTACGCGGATTTGTCTTTGTCGAGACCAACAGCCCCGAGGTGCTACGCGACAACCTGAAGGGACTTACACACGCTCGCGGCATGGTAATGGTTAAGGGAATTGGTTACGGTCGCTCTAAGCAGCCCGATACCTTCGGTACCAGTACTCTTGAGGAGCTGAAACCACACCTGACACCGCCGCCCGCTGTGACTGGTATCGCTGAGGGCAACATCATTGAGGTTATCGCCGGCCCCTTCAAGGGAGAGAAGGCGCGCGTACAACGCATTGACGAAGCGAAGGAAGAGGTAACAGTCGAACTGATTGAGGCAATGGTCCCCATCCCGATTACCGTGAGGGGCGACCATGTCCGCGTGCTCGAGAAGGATCCAAGCTGATGGGTGAAACCGTAGAGGCGCTGGTCGAGGCGGGCAGGGCCAATGCAGGACCGCCACTGGGCCCAGCGCTTGGTCCAAGTGGAGTTAACGTCAAGGCAGTTATTGACGAAATCAATGCTAAAACAAAGGAGATGGCAGGCATGAAAGTGCCGGTAAAGGTGAAGGTCGCTGACGATAACACCTTCACTATTTCGGTCGGCACGCCCCCTGCAGCGTCACTGGTCAAACAGGTCCTCGGCCTTGCCAAGGGCTCCGGTGAAGCCGGAACAGTCGTTGCGGCTGACATGACGCTGGAGCAGGCAATAACAGTCGCGAAGCAGAAGGCGCCCGCACTAACGGGCGGCGATCTGAAGGCAATGACTTCGGAAATCCTGGGAGTTGCCAAATCTATGGGGCTCACCTGCGAAGGACAGGACCCAAAGGCATTCCAGGCGGCACTGCGCGCCGGTGATTACGACGACCGATTCTAAATGCGCGCTGTGCTGGCGCTGGGTGGTAACGCCCTCCAGCAATCCAGCGATGATGGTGGTGTCGAAGGTGAATTGCGACGTGCGCGAACTTCATTGGCGCCACTGGCAAGACTGCTAGCAGGTCGTGAAAAACTGCTGCTGACACATGGTAATGGGCCACAGGTGGGGCATGCGCTACTGCGCGCTGAGGCTGGACTACCTGAAACCCCGGAACGACCACTTGACCATCTAGTGTCAGATACGCAGGGTGGCCTCGGCTACCTGCTCGAGCGGACAGTCCGCGAAATCATTACCACCGAGGGTGGCAAGCGCGATGTCATGACCATGCTAGCGCAGGTCGAAGTAGTCCCAGAATTGGGCGAGCCGCGAAAGCCGATTGGACCATGGTATCCACTAGAACGGCGCGCCGAACTTGAGAAGCGCAACTGGGTACTGGCCACCAGCGAGAAAGGAGTGCGACGCCTTGTAGCCTCACCTGAACCACAGAGAGTGCTCGAACTAGACATTATCCGTTCGCTATTCGAGAATCGTGTCCTTTGCATTACCGCCGGCGGTGGTGGGACGCCAGTGGTTCGTGACGGCGACGGATGGCGCGGCGTCGAAGGTGTTATCGATAAGGACTTAGTGGCAGGACTACTGGCACAGCAGTTGAATGCGACGCACCTGATTATCGCCACCGATGTTGAGCATGTCTGGGTGGGTCCCGAGCGGGAGCCACTGGGTGTAGTAACGATTGGCGAGCTGCGAAGTCATTATGAAGCCGGTGAATTTCCGGATGGTTCTATGGGGCCCAAGGTACATGCCGCGCTTGATTTTGTGAGGAATGGTGGCCAAGAGGCCATAATATCTTCCACCGCGAAAATCACTGCTGCGCTTGCGGGCGAGGCAGGCACACGGATTGTTGCCTAGAGGAACTGAAGTTCTTCTTCGGCGACTAGTCGAGCACAGTAAGCGCATGCCAGCTGGACTGGTTCACGGTTACGCAGTAGAAGTCGGCTGATTGCGCCGCGTTCGTTGTTTGAAATACAGTTGGTATTGGGGCAGTGCGCGACACCGGCTACCTCTTCGGGAATTTCTACCGCTGTTTTTTCAGCAACCGAGTAATTGCGAATAATATTGACGTGGGCACCAGGCGAAAGCAGCGCAATGCGCTCGGTCTCGCTCTCGGTCAGTTCCCGGTCCTCAATCTTGATTATGTCCTTGCGCCCCTGTTTGGAACTGGGGACGTTAATCAGCAGGCTGACCGTGTTACCAGTGCCTGCCATGTCAAGAATATCAAGAATCTTGAGGCCAGCGCCAGCGCGTAGGTGGTCAATCACAGTTCCGTTACGGATTGGCTGCACCTTGAGCAGTTTGTCAGTCATCAATCACTCCCGAGCAGCATCTCCAACAACGCCATCCGGACTGGAACTCCATTGAATGCCTGACGGAAGTAGGCTGCGTGATCTGTGCCATCGACATCGGTTGCTATCTCATCGACCCGTGGCAGCGGGTGCAGGATACGTAACGTCGGTTTAGCGTCGCGCAGAATCTCAGCCGAGATAGTATAGGCTCCAGCGACGCGCGCATAATCTTCCGGATCGGGGAAGCGCTCCTTCTGGATGCGGGTGACGTAGAGTAAGTCCAGTTCAGGCAGAATCCCATCGAGGGCAGCGTGTGCACTCCAGCCGTCAGGCAATTCCGTAGTCACGCGGCGCGGCATCGCTAGGCTCTTCGGTGCGATGAAGTGCATAGTAGTATCGTAGCGTGCCAGTGCAGCCGCCAGTGAGTGGACCGTTCTGCCATAGCGCAGGTCGCCTAGTAGCCCCACTGTCAGTCCTTCTAGCTTGCCGACCTCTTCGCGAATCGTAAACAGATCGAGCAAGGTCTGCGTCGGGTGCTGGCCGGCGCCATCGCCGCCGTTGATAACCGGCACTTCCGAGATTTCGGCCGCTAGTTGCGCTGACCCCTCCTGTGGATGCCGTAGTACGATGGCGTCGGCGTAGCCGGCTACCATCCGCACTGCGTCAGCCAGCGTCTCTCCCTTCAGATGTGAAGTGGCACTCGGGTCGGCAAAACCGATGACATTGCCGCCCAGCCGGTGCATGGCAGTCTCGAAGGATAGTCGTGTACGGGTAGACGGTTCGAAAAAGCAGGTAGCAAGGATTTTGCCGGCAAGCACGTCGTTGCGCTTGTCGCCGTGCGCTACTGGCAGCAGCTCGCGTGCCCGGTCAAGGACAGATACGATATCGTCGTTAGCGAGGTCCTGGATAGTGACGACGTGGTCCACGGCGGGCGCAGGGAAGGGGGTCTTTTAGGTTTGACTCGGACGGATTGCGGTGTCTTTCGGCGCTAGCGGCTGCGCGCGCAACAGTTTATAGACTCGTTGCAGGGGCGATATCTGCATGCCACAAGAAGGACTCAGGCTGGCGCGCAATCCACTAACGCGCAGCGTTTGGATGTTGCTAGGCCATGCCTGCGTCGCTATTGGCACAATCGGCGCGTATGTTCCGGGACTGCCGACCGTTTCCTTCTACGTCCTTGCTGCGGCGTTCTACGCGCGCGGTTCGGAGAAGTTCTACAATTGGCTGCTGCACCACCCTGTCTTTGGCGGCTACATCCGTGATTACCGCGCCGGGATGGGCATGCCGTTCCGCTCGAAGGTCTACACAATTGCGATGATGTGGATTGCCGTCACCTATGCCGTCTACGCGCTGACGCGGCTGGGTGACCCAGGATACGGGCAGGCATCGGTACTGCTGGCCGGCATTGTTGGCGCCTGGTTCGTCGGCTTGCGCATCCCAACGCAGCACACCGATCGGGAAGCAAACATGCGCTGGCTACTGCGTGTTTTCGGTGTTACCTGCGCTGCGTTATATGTTGTCGTGGCGTGGCTTGGAACCGGACCGCTGCAGCTACTGGCAGCAGCCGGGGCTGCCGCCGCCGTCGGTCTGTCGGCAAGGGCTTAAGACGCTGGAGCACCTCCCATGACGTGGCAACACGCAAGAACAGTAACATCGCCTACAAGATTTACGCACCGGTCTACGACCGCGTCTTCGCGCCCACTTTCGCTGAAGGGCATACACGGATGGTTGAAGCCTTGGACGCGCAGCCTGGTGAGCGAGTACTGGAAGTGGGGGTTGGTACTGGTATCTCACTGCGCCACTACGTTGCCGGCGTGCGTGTCGACGCTCTCGATTTCAGCGCGGCGATGTTGAAAAAGGCGCAAAAGCGGCTGGATGGGGGCGAAGTGGCAGCGGACGTAACATTGCACCAGATGGACGCTCACAAGCTAGAATTTATCGATGATACATTTGACCACGCAGTGGTAGCGCACGCGATTGCAGTAGTGGCAGAGCCAGATGTAGTGCTGCGTGAGATGATGCGTGTTACCAAGCCGGGCGGTAGGCTAGTCATCGTTAACCACTACAAGGAGGTGCCAGGCAAACTGTCACGTGCATGGGACCCGGTCCGTCGCAGGATAGGGTTGGGCAAGAACTTCGACTTACTACAGCTGCTGCAAGAATGTGGCTTGCAAGTTGTGAGCGACGACATCGTCAACCGCATCAAGTCGCGACTTATCGTGACGCGGTTGCCATAGCGTGCAACATAAGAACTTTGGCCGCAATCAAGTGTTTCAGCCGTCGGCGGCTTACACCCCAGCCGACGAGCGGGAAGTCCTGCAAATCCTTGACAGACACCGCGGCCAGCGCATCCGCGCCATCGGTAGATTGCACAGCTGGAGTGATGCTGTCCTCAATAATGGCGTGCTGCTGGACCTGCGACGGCTGAACGACATCCGGCTCCAGCCCGACGGTGACCAGTTCGTTGCCACGGTCGGGGCCGGATGCCAGATTAAGCGCCTTCTCAAAGAGCTCGACCGCGACGGCGTCACTCTGCATTCGCTGGGACTGATAACGGAACAGACGATTGCCGGGGCAATCTCCACCGGCACTCACGGTTCGGGACGCCACAGCATGTCGCACTATGTCGTGGGAGTGCGGCTGGCACGCTATGACACCTCCACCGGTCGAGCATTTATTGAGGAGTTGAGCTCTGGAGAACAGCTACACGCAGCTCGCTGTTCACTAGGTTCGCTTGGAATCATCCTGTCCGTGAAATTCCGCTGTCGTGCACAGTACAATGTGGAGGAGCATTTCACAGAGTCCCGTCGTTTGTCGGACGTTTTGGATGCCGAAACGCCATTTCCACTTCAGCAGTTCTATCTCATCCCCTGGCGCTGGTCCTATTTCAGCCAGCATCGTCGTGAGGATGACCGGCCACGTTCCCGCCTTGCCAGCCTGTACCGACTCTACTGGTTGGGGGTGATGGACTATGGCATGCACCTGCTGCTCTTGTCTCTGAAACGCGTACTGCGAAGTCGGCGCTTAATCCGGCTTGCCTTTCGTCACATCATCCCGGCATTCCTGATTCGCAATTGGAAGGTTACGGATCGCTCCTCATCCATGCTGGTGATGAAACACGAGGCCTTTCGCCACATAGAGATTGAGTTGTTCGTACCCCGAGACCAGCTGGTAGCTGCGCTCGGGTTCGCCCAGGAAGTCATCAAGGTTGCTGGCGGGAGAAAGTTGACGTTGTCCGCAGACAACCAGCGACGAATCGAGGAACTCGGAATGCAAGAAGATCTGGTCGGGCTTCGCGACCAGTACTTCCATCACTACCCCATCTGCGTGCGGCGGGGGCTTCCCGATGACACCCTAATCTCGATGACCAGCGGTGCGGAGGATGACTGGTACGCGCTGAGCTTCATCAGCTACGCGGGACCAGCACGACGTGCTGGATTTTCCCTGTTCGCGAACTTCATGGCCC
>NYZZ01000006.1 GCA_002687355.1 Methanobacteriota archaeon | reverse complement strand
ACTGGAAGTGACCCCGATGGCACGATTTCTAACTGGACCTGGCTTTCATCTGAAGATGGCGTTCTAGGATACGGTGAGCAAATTGAGATTGGAGTTGACAGCCTTAGCCAGGGCAGCCACTCAATCATTCTTCAGGTTGTAGATGATAACAGTAGTGCCTCCCAGTCGAGTACTAACCTAGTTGTGATGCGGCGGCCTGGGGCACTGATTATCGATCCACCTTTGCTGGTGCATGAGGGCGATGTCATTACGTTGCAAGGAGAGGCGACTGGTGAGATGCTCATCACTTCATGGGAGTGGTGGTCCGACAAGAATGGGATGCTCGGTAGCGATTCAACAATCGAGATTCCTTCTCTGGTAAATGGCACTCACAACATCACGTTGCGACTACAGGCTTCCAATGGTCTTTGGAGCGAGAATAATACAATAAGTCTCTATGTAAACGGACGGCCAAAAATCTCAGATCCCTCTATTAGTTCGTCATTAGTTGTGCGTGGTGGCAGCATATCCCTTAGCGCATCCGTAATGGACGATTCAGATTCGGGTGAAGCCCTGTCCTTCGATGCAACATACCGTCTATCAGGTGACGTTGTCTGGGAAACTTCCTACCTTTCTGGTGCGGTCTGGGATTCCAGACAAGTCAGCTTCAGCTTCGATCCTGATTTCAACGCTTCACTTGGCCAGTACGAATTTCGTGTCGAAGCCGAGGACAGCCATAGTGGCCGCTCGGACTGGATATTGTTCCCTGTAAATGTTGACATAGTCAATATTCCACCAGAAGTAAGTACTACACAGGTTCCTGATGCAGTAGTAAGTGCCGATGGCGGTATGCTAGAGTTTGGGGCGTTCTTTGACGATACTGACGGTACTGTGCAGCAGGTTGAGTGGTCATCCAGTATTGACGGTGTACTATCGAATGATGCTAACTTCTCGATAAGCCCCAGTAGTCTCAGCGAGGGCAACCACACCATCACGCTGAGCGTTCAGGACAACGACGGCACCTGGAGCGAAACATCGTTCACGGTTATGGTGCAGCCTACTGCAGCAATAGATGAACCATTCTTCGTCGCCATCACCAACGATCCCAGTTTTTTGATTGTCGCCGCAGCACTGCTCCTTGGAGCGCTGCTCATTGTTGGCGGGCTAATGTTCCGTTCGCGCGAACCAAAGGTAATCCCAATAGCCAGTGACGACACAGAGGAGGAGCAGCCGCAGCGCATTGTCGAAGACTGGCTACCGCCTGAAGGCCTCGAAGGATATGAGCAGTTGGTTGCTGAGTACATGGCGCGCCGACGCGAGGCTTATCTGGCCGCGCCAACCAACGAAAAACAGCTGGACTACCTGCACAATAATCGCGAGCGATTTGCGATTTCATCTTATTTCGAAGTCCCAGTCGATCCAGCACACCTGTTGCGCGACTGGGCGTTGCCGGAGAACCTACGGGGCAATGTACACCATGATGCCGTCCGCAGTGAAATTGTGGAGCGAGTTCTGGGAGGACCCCCCGACCGTAATTACGTCATCATCGGCGAACCCGGTGTAGGCAAGACGGTACTACTGTTCGAGTTGTTTGACCGATTGATGGACCGGATTCCGGTCGGCCGAATCTCGACTACAACGCTCGGCACGGCGCACGAAAAATTTGGTGTGCGCCTGTTCTACGACGATATTCAGGAAAATGTCGAGCTGGTAAAGGCCCTGACCGACCGTCAGATTGGCGGAGTAATCCTGAGCGCACGTGAGGCCGACTGGGCTTCATTGCCGGCCGAATTCCAGAGGAAGTTTGACCGACTGACGGTCCCACTCTTTTCAGAGAGCGAGATGAAGCTGCTTAGCCGCAAGATGCTCGGCTTCTCGGGCCTAGGTTACGACGAGGAAGCGATTGAGGCGCTGGTTCAGTATGCCGAAGGTTCTCCAATCTATGTCTGGTCGATGATTCGTGAGATGCTGCACCGCGGAATGCGCGCGCTCACTGCCAGTTATATCCAGGAAAACGCCATCCGTGGAATGACTAATTATGTTTCGTTACTGCTTCAGAGATTGCTCAAGGATGGTGAGGAATACAGACCTGGTGGATTGCACGCATTGACTTCACTGGTCTTCCTCGCTGAAACCATGGAAGAGCGTTTCTGCCACGACCTGTTTTATGATGCGGCGGTCGAGAACCTTTCCACCCATGCGCAGGAACAGTTGAATGACCCACTCGACCGGGGGACCTTCACTCGCGCACTGGCGTACTTGCCAGGTGACGGAAATGTCATTCAGTTCCCGCACGACACCTGGGTTGACGTTATCCTCGGTCACGGAGAGCTTAATCCGTTCCGTACTGAATTGCGTGCTATTTTCCGGCAATTTGTCGACAGTGGCCTGTTCGAAAAAGTTAAGCGCGAAGTGGTTCCCGAAGTATGGAAGACCACTGCTAGGCGCTACCACCGCAGCCCGTCACGGCAGAAGACGTCTTTCCTAGCTCTGGCAGACACGCTGCTCCGCAATTTCCAAGTGAGTGAACTGAAGGAGCTGGGGGTTGACATCGAACTGATTCGAGAGGTGGCTTCCACATATTCACACCTGCCGACCGCAGCTTCTCTAGTTTCGCGCATCCAGTCGGCCGAACCACAGCAGGTAACTAAGATAATCAACATCCAGGATTCAGTCTCTCCGGCAGGTGGTGGCCATCCACCTTATCGGATTGAAGAACTTTACTTGCTTTACAACGATGGGAGACTCATCACTGGGCAGTCCCTTGAGGAGTCAGCTATTGACAAGGACGTCATGGGCAGCATGCTTACTGCCATCAACGACTTTGTCCAGGATTCGTTCCAGGCTACGGGGGAATTGGGTTCAATCGACTACGGCGACAACTGCATTTTGCTTGAGCGTGGCCAGCATACAGTACTAGCTGCAGTAATCTACGGTGAGGAGACTCGTGACCTGCGCTCGCAGGTGGCTAATGCTCTACGGCAGGTGGAGACCCGCTTCAGTAGTGAGATTGCAAGTTGGGACGGTGATGTCGACCTGCTCTCGGGAACTAATGAAATCTTGCAGCCCTTGCTCGATGGAACCCGTGAAGTCAGCCGCGAAATGATTGATGACTATCTTTCGCTGCAGAAAGTTGGCTTGCGTGCCAGCTGGGACCATGTCGCGGGTCACGTGCGTGTCCAGGTTGCTGCACGTAACTATGATTCAGATCCATTCAGTCAAGCACACCTCAAGATAGAGTGCACAGCATCAGTTCTTGAACTGGTCGCTACGCAACCCGAAGTCGAGCGGACTAGCAGTGGAGTGCGTCTTGGCGAAATAGATGCGCACGGTAGCCGTGAATTGACACTATACTTCAAGCCTAAAGGTGCAGACCCTGCATCACTGGCACTTCGACTGGACTATCGTGATAGTGATAACCGCACGTCTGGAGTCACGACAACGTTATTCGCCGGTGCCGAGGTATTCCGTGAGCATGACCAGCCAGATGGGAAAGCGTTGCAGAAATTCTTGAAAGATAGTGTCCAGCGGCCTTCTTCAAAGCTTCCGGAGACTGAATCTCTCAGTGATAAAGAGGAAGAGACCGAGCAAGTTATCGAAGCGGCTGCAACTGCTCCAGTAGAGGAGGTGGTTGAGGTGACACAAACAGAGCAAGTTCCTGTCGCCGAAGTTGAGGTTGTAGTTGAGCCGGAAGTAGTCGTGGAACCAGAAGCAGAGCCGGAACCAGAATCAGAGCCTGAGCCGGAACCGGAAGCAGAGCTGGAACCAGAAGCAGAGCCAGTTAATCTCGGAGAATCAGGAATGGATGACCTCCTTGCTAAACTCCGTGAACTTGGTCCTGAACCTATAGATGAATCTGTTGCGGTCGATTCTTCAGAAGATAAGTATAAAAAGTCAGAAGACAAAATTCCAGAGATAAAACCGCAGTCCAAGAAGAAGCAAAAAAAGTCCAGCAGTAGTGACGATGATGAGTCTGATGTGATGGATGATCTTCTCGCTAAACTGAAGGAACTAGACGATTAAATCAGGTAAATTGGTGCGGGCGCCGGAATTTGAATCCGAGTTCTCAGCTTGGCAAGCTGAAGTGATACCAGGCTACACCACGCCCGCACGGCCCGCGCCACACCCACCGGGATAAAAAGGCTGCCCAAGCCGCTTTAGTCCGGGGCTTGGTGGCGCGNCGATGTCATCGTCGGAAGAAGATGTTACAGCNGNCGCTGGAGATGCNGATAATGNCGCTNCNNGTCCACCTGCCGGGAGCTGGAGNAGCCANCGCTGGCCNTTGCTTGGACTNGCAGGCTGTTTCNTCGTGGCACAGCTGCTAGCGATGGCTCTGGTGCCTAGTTTTGATGCAGCTGAGATGCAGGCCTTCGAGGACCCCGAAGACCCGGTCAATTCTGGCATCTATTTCGTGTTGATTCTCGCCTTCACTGCCTTTGTTCTATGGCTTGCACGGCGAGGGTTGCAGAATTTGCTACAGCTGATTTTCATGAGCGCGATAGGAATGACGTTTGTCTATGTCGGGTACCCGTTGTTCCTCGCCCTTGGATTTACTCCAGCCGGCGCTTGGCTTGGTGGTGCAGCGATTGCGGTTCAGCTTACTTTCCTACTGCTCACATTTCCCGAGTGGTATGTTATCAACATTTGTGGTGTTCTGATTTCGGCCGGCGCGGCCGCCATTTTCGGTATCTCATTCGGACTGCTGCCGGCGTTGCTGCTACTGGTTGGACTGGCACTATACGATGCATGGGCCGTCTACAGCACCGGCCATATGGTCGATCTAGCTGACACGGTGATGGAACTGAAGCTTCCCATTTTGCTAGTGATGCCTAAGCAGCGTGGATACTCGTTTCTGAAACAGCGCAGCTTACAGGCCCAGATTGAAACTGGCGAAGAGCGTGAGGCAATGTTCATGGGTCTGGGCGACATAGTGATTCCTGGAGTACTGTCCGTTTCCGCCAAGGCATCTCTAGGATGGGGCGTTGGCCTGGGGACGATGTTTGGGGGGCTGGCTGGCTTCGCACTTCTTATGCATTTCGTGCTCGGTGGCCGTCCACAGGCAGGACTGCCGCTTCTCAATGGTGGCGCCATTCTTGGCTGGGCGTTCACCGCTATCCTGCTGACGGGCAGTCTGGGTCTGTAGCATGGCGGCGGTCCCGGTCCCGGGCGAGCCCGCGCTGCACCTGCCTGACGAACGAGCACTTGTCGTTGCAGATTTGCACTATGGAGTTGAGGCGGAGCTGTTGCGTGGCGGTGTTTGGGTTCCAAACCGCGCGCGTCAGCGAACTGAAAGATTGCTGGCGCTAGTTTCACAGGTGGGCGCAGAACGACTGTTGTTGTTGGGTGACGTGAAGCATCAGGTACCGCACTCGAGTCACCAGCAGAAGCGCGACTTGCAGAGGATGTTCGCCGCTTTGCAGGCGGCAGTACAGGTCGAGGTAGTCCCAGGAAACCACGATGGCGGATTACGTGAACTGGCGCCCGGCAGCGTACATTTCCACCCAGTTAAGGGAGTTGTAGTTGGTAATATCGGATTGCACCATGGTCATGCTTGGCCTGCGCCCGATGTGATGGCATGCGTGCAGGTCGTTATGGGACATAACCACCCCGTTATCGCTTTTCGAGATCGCGTCGAGAAACTGCATACTGCCGCTTGTTGGCTACGCGTGCCATTGGTGGCGGGTGAACGCTACGATGACGTAGGTGATGAATTGGTTATCATGCCTGCTTTTGGCGAACTGGCGGGTCGCACGATGAACCGCGAACCACTACGTGGTACAGGTCCGTTGCTCCGCAACGGCTACGCTGACCTTGAGACGGCGAGAGTTGAGTCGCTCGATGGTCTCGATTTCGGTGAATTACGATATTTGATGGACTTGAGGTTGGAGCGATGAAGCTTGACCAGCAGCTGCGAAAAGCCCTAGAGAGTCGCGGACTGGCAGAGCCGACGCCGGCGCAAGTGGTAGCGTGGCCTCACATCGCTGCCGGAAAGCACACACTACTGATAGCCCCAACGGGTGTCGGCAAGACCGAGGCGGCTGTCGTGCCGCTGCTCGACAGTTTGCTGCGCCAGCCGGCACAGCCGATTGCCTTGCTTTACATCACCCCGCTACGATCACTCAACCGTGATATGTTGCGTCGGCTCCAGGGCTTCGGTGAGGAACTAGAAATACCTGTCGCAGTGCGGCACGGCGATACTTCACAAAAAGAACGCAATAGGCAGTCGCGCCACCCCCCGCAGTTGTTGGTGACAACGCCTGAAACGCTGCAGATAATGCTTTCAGGTAAGCGACTGCGCACCCATCTTGCACAGGTACGCGCCGTCGTGGTGGACGAGGTGCACGAATTAGCGTCGAGCGAGCGTGGTGCGCAGCTCTCGCTGGCGCTCGAGCGACTGGCACTGCTGGCGGGCGAATTCCAGCGGATCGGCTTGAGCGCGACTGTCGGCACCCCTGACGAAGTAGCTGGCTTCCTGGGCGGCGATCGGGAGGTCGAAATTGTCGCGCCTGAGATTGACCGTTTGATGGACCTGCAGGTAGTCGCACCGCCCCCCATCAAGGAAGATGAGGAGCTCTCGGTGGAACTCTACTGGGAACCACAGCAGATTGCGGCGCTACGTTACTGCTCAGAAGCTGCCAAAGGAAGGCCAACTCTGCTCTTCGTCAATACGCGTGACACCGTTGAGGCACTGGGGGTCCGCTGGCGCATGTGGCAGCCTGACGCCTCGATAGCTGTGCACCATGGTTCACTTTCGCGTGATGTGCGTATCGAGGCCGAAGAAGGATACCGCACTGGCGACATCCGCACACTCATCTGCACATCATCACTCGAGCTGGGTATTGACGTCGGCAACACCGAGCTGGTATTGCAGTACAACTCTCCCCGTGACCCGTCGCGGCTGAGCCAACGACTTGGCCGTTCCGGGCATCGTTTGCGTGCAACCGCCATCGGCCGTATCGTTGCCAGCGAGTCGGTCGAGCTGCTGGAGGCTGCGGTAGTCGCACGACGCACGCTGGCAGGCGAGCTGGAGCCATCGCGCATTCGTGCAGCACCGCTTGCCGTCTTGGCTAATCAGGTCGTAGCATGGACGGTCTGCGATAAGTTGGTAGATCGCAAGGTGATACTCGCCGCTGCCCAACGGGCATGGCCGTTCCGTAACCTGCACAGCCAGAAGCTGGATGACTTGCTTACGTTGCTTGACCAGTTACATCAGGCACGACCTGTGGAACATAATGTGCGTCAGGGCCCGCGCGCCCTCAAGTACTTCCACGGCAACCTGTCACTTATTCCTGACGAAACGACGATGTCTGTGCGTGACATTTCCACACGCCGGCTCATCGGACGGCTTGACGAGCGCTTCATTCTCGACTTGGAGCCAGGAGAGCACATTATCTTTCGCGGTGCAGCGTGGGAAGTGCTGGAAATTGATGAGGAAGTCGCAGTAGCTCCGGCACCAGCGCTGGGAGAGTTGCCTCGATGGATTGGCGAGGATATCCCGGTGCCACAGTCGATTGCCTGCGAAGTTGTGCAACGTCTGGAGGCGGGTGATTGGAAGGGTCTCCCGCTCGCATCGGAGGCGTGTACTAGCCTAAATAAATTCCGAAAATCTATATTTAAAGCAGGTGAAGTGCCGGCACCCAATCGCATAACTCTTGAGCAACATGAGCGGCTACTAGTGCTATCGCACGCCGGTGGAACGCGACTCAATCGCACGTTGGGGATGCTGCTGGCGTCGCTCCTGGGTTCCCGAGCCGGCGAGGCATGCGGTTTCCAGAGTGACCCCTATCGTATAATTCTAGATCTACCGGCACGGTTGCGGGCGAGGGATGTAAAGGAGACCATCAGCGCACTGCGGCCGGGACTAGGGAAGCTGTTACGGCTTGCTGTGCGAAGCTCCCCGGCGCTAGGACCGCAGCTACTGCATGTTGCACGCAAGATGGGCGCCATTACTCCCGGCGCTGACGTAGGACGTTTCGGACTGCGACGACTACTGGCCGCCTATGGAGATACGCCACTCTACAGCGAGGCTGTTGAGCGGCTATTGTTCCATCAACTCGATGAGGATGGGCTCGAGGCACTGGTCAAATCGATGGAGACAGGCGAGCTCGAAATTGCGNCATCTGCTGCGACGCCTTTTGGTGCGGGCGCGCTGGAGCCGTATCGTGACTTNCTGAAGCCTCGTCCAGGCAGTGCTATCTTGGCTGCGGTCGANCGACGNTTGCGTCGCACCATNNTACGTCTCGTATGNCTGGCATGCGAAAANTCCCGCCGTCGTCANAGTGGNGAGATTTCTACGCGNGACTTATGCTGCCCAAAGTGTAGNGGCCAGATGGTNGCNCTGCTCCATCCGCTCGAGGCGGAGCGAGGCGTCTCGACACGCCACCGTGAACAGGCCGCATCGTTGGCACGCACGCACGGCCCACGTGCGGCGTTGGTACTGGCGGGCCGTGGCGTTGGTCCCGCAACAGCGGGCCGCATCCTACGACGACAACTGCCTGATGACCAGCTAGTACAGGCGGTAATGGAGGCTGAAATCACATACGCCCGTACGCGCCGTTTCTGGGATTGAAGCTAAAAACCAACCGCCTCCTACACCTCCATGCAACAGCGTCGCTGGTTGCAGGCATGGCTGGCGCTGTTGCTGGTACTGTTCCTGCTCTCTGTTGGTTGGCGTAACCTGCCTGAGGAGCAGCCACAAGCGCGCTACGAAGAGCCACTCTACGAATACACACACGATGGAGGACCGGCGTCTGTTACGGGCGGCCACGTATACCATGGCAGCGACGTGCCGTCGCTCGTCGGCAGGTATGTCTTCGGAGACTTCACCCTTGGCAGTATCTGGGCGCTTGACCGTACCGACAACGCTTCGGAAGTCGAACTCCTTGTTGATTCGTTGGAAGATCCGGAGTGGGAAGCACGACTCTCCGCCAGCACGTTCGGTGTTGATGACGCCGGTGAGCTGTATGTGGCAGATTGGAGTGGTACCATCTGGCGCTTCACCGAGGCTAACGGAAGCGTGGTGCTGGTGGATGCGTTCCCAGGACTACATTTCGAGCACCCTGTTGGTCTTGTGGCCACGGGCGACGACCGTATCTGCGTCGTTGAGCAGCCTGGTCGGATAATCTGTTTGCAGTCTGGAAACCCCACAGTCCTGCTGAACATAACTGGCGCGGTCAATGACGCTGATTGGGAACAGGGGCTCCTAGGTTTGGCATTCCATCCTATGTTCACGGAGACCGGTCGTTTCTTTGTCACTTACACCACGCATAACGATGGCACGTTGCGGCTAGCGGAGTTTACCGCGACCGTCAATGGAACTGGCTTCCGTGACCACGCAGATATCGGCAGCGAGCGAATACTGCTCGAGGTAGCTCAGCCCTACCGTAACCACAACGGTGGTCACCTGGAATTTGGCCCCGATGGCTATCTATGGCTGGGACTGGGTGACGGAGGCAAGTACAGCGACGCCTTCGGCAACGCACAAAATTTAGAGACGTTGAAAGGGTCGCTTTTGCGCCTCGATATTGATGAGGGAGACCCATACAGTGTCCCGCTTGACAACCCATTCGCTGACGGCGGCGGTCGCGCTGAAATTTGGGCCTACGGCTTTCGTAACCCCTGGAAGTTCAGTTTCGACCGGGAGACAGGCGAACTCTGGCTGGGCGATGTAGGACAGGATGAGTGGGAGGAGATCAATATCGTCGAGCGCGGCGGCAATTACGGTTGGGCTTACTACGAGGGTAATCACTGCTACGAATCACCCTTCGAATTCTACGATGGTTGGGACTGTTCCGGGCTTGACCCGCTGGCAGAAGCTGCCTGGCTTTGGGAACGNGTGTTCCTCAACCCTCTNGCNCTATTNNTGCTTNGCGCGAGNTTNCTCGTGGCGNGGCGGCTAGGGNNGNCCTAGCAGGCGTGNNTACTCCAGNCCCAGTTCGCGTCGNTCNACGATAACGTAGTTCTTGCGTTGCAGNTTNGTCAGGTAACCGTACCANTAGACTAGCATACCGTGGCCGTACAGTTCGACATACTGGGAGACCTGCCCACGGTGATTCTTACGGTGAATNTAGTCTTCGCCAAAGCTTGCNTTGGATTCGACCCAGTGGTATTCGTCACCATGCCATAGCAGNGGCTGTAACAGCAGAAAGTCNGGNGTCTTGCCCTCGACAGTCCCCTGTCGCAGGTCATTCTCAGTGAAGTATTCCAGCTTTTGTGCGTCGAGCCACACTGCTAANCGGTCCTCGCGCCGGTTGCCCTCGGCCGCTTGCTTGTTGTGCGAGATGGGAGTATAGAGCTCATCGCGTGAGAGCACTTCCTCCAGCTCCTTCCGCAGTCGCGCGTCCTTGACATTTTTGGGGTTCTTCAGCAGTTCCTTAGTGCGCTTCTTGGAATTGCGCATCTCCATTAGCAAGAAGTTAGACAGCAGGACTGGTGGAAAGTCTAGCTCTAGTGCCAGATCGCCAATGGACACGCCCTTCTTCCAGCGCTTCAGATGCTGCCGTGAGCGGTCCTTGACGCGATAGTGGTTCTTAATTGACTTGCGCTGCAGGAACTGGGATCGAATAGCCCTGACTGAATCGTAAGGTTGCTTGAATTTTTCTGCAACATCCTCGACACCGGTATGCACTCCGTAGCCGCGATGCCGGTCCAACTCCCTGATTATTTCCCGATAAACCTTCTCTTCCACGGCGGGGCAGGGTGGGTCGCTAAAAAGGCAGGGGGCGCTGGCGTACCATGGAGCAGCTAGCGCAGTTGCGCGAGGTGATGACAACGGCGAATCTTGAGCTGTTGGCATTGGTCCCCGGGCCCAATTTCCGGCACCTTACAGGACTGCAGTTCCACCTCAGCGAGCGTCCTATAATCCTGTTGATTCCTCGCCACAGACGGCCTGTACTTGTGCTGCCGGAGCTGGAGCAGTCCCGTGCCGTCAGCTTGGAATGCGACCTGTTCGCTTACAGCGACGGTGATGGTCCTACAGCTGCTTTCGCAGCCGCTGCCGGTGCGCTGCCGACCGGCCGACTTGGTGTCGAAGGCAGGGCGATGCGCTTTATGGAGCTGGAGCTGCTAGCACAAGCGGGTATCAGTGACGAGCGAATTGACGCTACGGCGGTTCTGGCACAGCTGCGAATGTGTAAGTCGTCGCAGGAATTAGAGTACATGGAGCGCGCGGTCGCTATCGCTGAGGTCGCCTTTCAGGAAATTCAGCCTTCTATCACCATCGGTATGCGCGAGCAGGAGCTGGCTGCAGCACTAGTTCAGGCGCTGCATAGTGCCGGTTCCGAACCGGCGCTTCCCTTCATCCCTATCGTTGCTACTGGTCCGAACGGGGCAGACCCGCACCACTTCCCGGGCGACAGCCGACTGGCGTTGGGCGACTTGCTGATTATTGACTGGGGTGCCAGCCACCACGGCTATTTTTCAGATATCACACGCACCTTTGTAGTCGCAGCCGAACCGACGCAGGAACAACTCGCTGCACATGTGGCGGTGCGCGATGCCGCTCGGGCGGCACGAATGGCTACAGCTCCTGGTGTTCTAGCAGGTGACGTGGACGCGGCGGCACGCAATAGCCTTTCCCAAGCCGGTTTTGGTGAGTTTTTCGTTCATCGTACTGGTCATGGGTTAGGATTGGAAGTTCACGAAGAACCATATATAAGTCAGGGCGCGACCGTTGAGCTTGAGCAAGGGATGGTGTTCACCGTCGAGCCAGGCATCTATATTCCATCGTTAGGTGGGGTACGCATCGAAGATGACCTACACGTCACTACAAACGGCGGCCACAGCCTAACCAGCCTGCCGCGAGATTTGTTGGTCATCGGTTAGTTATATCTACTAACCCCCGGCGTAGCCGGGGATGGCCGAGTCAGGTGGTCGGCGCTATGTTGTGCTGGCAGTGGTAATCATGCTACTTGCAGCACTCCCATTTTCACCGCTAGTCGATTTCGAGAGCTCGCGCCATATCGACCCAGAGACCGCTGGAGTTGACCAGCATTTGCCGACCCGAGATAGCGATCATGATGGGATGCCCGACGGCTGGGAGCTGCTCTACGGCTTGAACCCCTTTGATGCTGCTGACGCCGCTTGGGACTCTGATCAGGATGGTTTTGACCTGAACCGCAACGGCGTGCTCGAGAGTTTCGAAAACTTCACCAATCTGATGGAGTATCAGCAGGAGGAACTGCTCGGCAATTCAACCGACCCACTCAACCGTGATAGTGATGGGGATGGTATGGATGATGGCTGGGAGGTGTTCTACACCCTCAACCCGATGCTAGATGATGACGCCGCGCAGGACTTGGATGCCGACGGCCATGATTTCAATCGTGATGGCTCAATTTCGGAGAGCGAGCTGTTCACCAACCTGCAAGAGTTCCTATACCAGACTAATCCTTGGGTGGATGACACCGACGCAGATGGGATGCCTGATGGTTGGGAGGCGTACCACGATCTCGACCCACTCAGTAGTGCCGACGCTTGGATGGATTATGACCTGGATGGGTGGGATGCCAATTTCAATAACGAACTGGACTTTGGTGAGTACTACACCAATCTGGGAGAATACCTGAATGACACTCTGCCACGCGAGCCGGACAGCGATGGCGATAGTATGTGGGACGGCTGGGAGGTGCTATACGGCATGAAGCCACTTGATGCTAGTGACAATTACGACGATTTGGAGGGGGACTTGCTCTACAACCTTTACGAGTACAACAATTCGTTGGTCACTTCAGATTGGTGGGACGTGGATGGGATACTATCGACCCGCCCTGACCTGCACGACACTGACGGTGATGGGTTGGACGACAACACCGAGCTGTATGACTCGTGTTGTTTGACTGATCCTACCTACAATGACACAGATTTTGACGGGATGCCAGACGGCTGGGAAGTATTGTACGGGCTAAACCCGCGCGACGCATCTGACGCGCACGGCGACCTGGACAACGACGGCCACGACTACGATCGGATGCTTGGCATAACTCCGAATGAGTATTTCACCAACTTGCAGGAGTACCTTGGTAATACTAACCCNGCCGACAATGACAGCGATGATGACGGGATGCTCGACGGCTGGGAAACTACTTACGGCTTGNATCCNCTCGACCCAGCTGACGCGCAGCTCGACCCNGACGAGGACGGCTGGGACTTCAACCGTGANGGTACTGTNGTGTTGTCCGAGCAGTTTGTCAATTTAGAGGAGTACCGTAATGATACNCGCCCTGACCTCAATGATACNGACGGTGACAGTATGTGGGACGGCTGGGAAGTCCACTGGGCTCTGAACCCGATCGACGCCTGGGACGCTGATGTGGACCTGGAGCCGGATGGTCACGACGTGGATTGGGACACTAATCTGACGCCGGCGGAGCAGCACACCAACGCGCTGGAATTTGCGGCCGACACCGAACCACGCAACAACGACACTGATGGTGATGGGCTGCCTGATGGCTGGGAGTGGCTCTACGGCCTTGACCCCAATGACCCTAGCGATGCCACTGATGACACAGACATAGACCAACTCTCTAACTTGCAGGAGTACGACAACAGCGCTGCTGGTGTGTATCTGCAGGCAGACTTAATTAATTCGACCGACCCGAGGTTGAACGATACCGACGGTGACGGTCTGCTCGACGGCCCGGAAATCACACTGCACGGCACCGACCCCACCGTCGCCGATACTGATGGTGACGGGATGCCGGATGGCTGGGAAGTCCAATATGGTCTGAATCCACTCGACCACTCTGATGCAGGAATAGATGGTGACGCTGACGGCTTCGACGTCAACTGGAACGGCAGCCTTGAGCTAATCGAATACTACACTAACTTGATGGAGTACTTGAATGGCACCGACCCCACTGACGGCGATAGCGACTCCGACGGGATGGCCGATGGCTGGGAAGTATATTTCGGATTCCAGCCACTTAATATGAGCGATGCACTCATAGATAGTGACCATGACGGACTACTAAACCTTTACGAGTTTAACAACTCATTGGCCGATGGGTTTGATGAGCTGGTGTACCAGCCTCCCGATCACATTCTGGGCTCAAATCCGTGGCTAATCGACACCGATGGCGATCTGATTGCCGATGGTGAGGAAGTTTACGAGGGCGAGGACAGCTACGTCACCGACCCGTCTAATCCTGACTCGGACGGCGATGGAATGCCCGATGGATGGGATCTGCTCTATGGGCTCGACCCGTTCGATGACAGTGACGCCGACGAGGACCCAGACGACGACGGCTGGGACTTTGACCGTAATGGCACCCTCGAGTCCCGTGAGCGGTTCACCAACTTGCGAGAGTATCTCAATGGCACCGACCCGCACGATAACGATACTGACGATGACGGGATGCCTGACGGCTGGGAGGCGTGGTACGGCCTCGATCCGACCGACGCGGCCGACGCGGCGTGGGACACTGATAGCGACGGTTACGATGCCAACCGCGATGGGGAGACCTCGCCCGAAGAAAAATTCACCAACTTAGAGGAATTCCTTAACAATACCAACCCGGCGCAGTCTGACAGTGATGGTGACAACTGCACCGACGGTTGGGAAATTTATTGGGACGAGCATAAGAATGCCACTGAAACGCGTGGTTTCGACCCTCTCAATGCCTCTGATGGCGGTCTCGATTATGATAATGATGGCTGGGAGGACTGGCAGGGCAACTGGCACTATTTCCCCAACTGGCGCGAAGAGGAGGTCGATACCAACCCTTGGGATCCCGACAGCGATGATGACGGAATAAGTGATGGCTACGAGGCAGACCATTGATGCAAAAAGCCGTCCCAAAACCTATATGTAGCGAAACCCGCCGTCGGAACGCGCAGGTGCGCGTAATGGGCGGACAACAATGGCAGAGTTTGCTGATGGTACTGCTAATGCTGTTCACGCCGCTAGCCGCGCTGCCCGTCTTTGGGTCAGACCCTAATGAGCCAGACGGTGACAAGGATGACGATAACGATGGCTATGACGCCAACCGCGACGGAGAGATTTCACAGGAAGAGAGGTACACCAACCTCGAGGAGTACAACAATAATACAGACTCTCAGGACCCCGACACCGATGGTGGTGGCGCTTGGGACGGTTGGGAAATTTATTACGGTTTCAACCCCCGCAGCGCATCTGATGACCAAGCTGACAACGATAGTGACGGGTTGGTGAATGAGTGGGAGTTCCTGTGGGATATTGACCCCTATGAGACGGATAGTGACCAGGATGGTATGCCTGATGGCTGGGAACACAATTATTCATTCCCTGGCGGCGGTTGCGGCCTCGACCCATCTGATTCCAGCGATCAGCATGGCGATGCAGACGACGACGGCTCTGACAACTTGCGTGAGTATAAAGAAGATACAGACCCCTGCGACGACGATAGTGACGACGACGGCGACCCAGACGGCGACGACCCACCGCCGCTACCACCAGGGGAGCAGAATGGAACCAAGCCCGATACCGGCCGAACTGACGGTCAAGTTACGATTTACGAAATTTTCGACCCGCCGTTGATGTCGCTCAAGCGCTGGTACGCACAGGATGCGCTCTACTATGATAGTTCGTTGGCTGACCCCTACAGCATGTATATCAACGACACCAACAAGGTCGAAATCGATCCGACGGGGACGACAGACTACACGCACGTCTTCGAGGGCTGGCTCTGGATGGGAGTGTCACTCTCGACCGAATTATACACCCCTATTCCATCCGTGGCACCCGATGCTGACATAATTGACTACGATCCCAACGCTACCGGAGTCGCTGTTCGCTTCTACAAGGATGGCGCTGACAACTATTTCATCCGCGGCAACCAGGACGTAGTAATCGATCTGAAGTACCGCATGGGGACTAATGGCTCCTACTTCAACCGACCAGTCTCCGAAACCCTCACGCTGGACGATCTGCCGCCCGAATCAATAGTCCCCATCACTGGCCAATCCGAAGTTGAAGAAAAGGTGAAGCAATTTTTGCAGATGAAGAATGGTACTGAGCCAGCCAACCCTCCGCTCTACTGGCTCTGGCCAGAGAACGGCAGTCGCGAAACCAATATGGCCAAGATAGTCACAAACTTAACTTGGTATTTCTCTAATTTCCGCGAAGGTGACGGAGACGTCCCCGACCCCGAGCCGCCCTGGGACGTCTATCAGTCCATCTGTATCAACGGCATCGGCGCCTGTCGCCACCGCTCGTTCGGGTTCTTCGTCACGGCCAACGTGATGGGGCTGCCGACACGCTACGTCTCCAACGAGGCGCATGCCTTTGTCGAAGTTTACATTCCGGAAGATAATCTAACATTCTCTTCCAGCCACTGGAAACGTATCAACCTTGGTGGAACTGGCTCAAGTGAAACGCTTGACCGACCCGACAGCGATGGGGAGGGCGACGACTTTGACTTTGACGAGAACGACCCGGGTGATATTGACAATATGACAGGTGAACGCGTCACTGTGGTGCTAGAAGGCGTCTCTCCCTCCGAGGCGGACAAGGGCACGCAGTTCCGGCTCTGGGGCTATGTCGAGGACCGTAACGGTACGCGACTGCCCGACTTTGGCATTGGTGGTGGTATGTGGGACGAACTACATGCGACGCCAGCCTTCGAAATTGGCACAGGTAGCACCAACGCTACCGGCGACTTCGACTTCAACGCCAGCGGCTTCTTCGGGGCAATTCCGGGTGAGAACGAAATTTACGCTGCGGTGTACCAGTCGGGCTACCTTGGCGTCGACGGCCCGGAGCTGGTTGAGGTTTACACAGACTCCAATTTGACGGTCGACGCTCCGGCATCGGTCGGCAAGGGACAGGAGCTGGTAGTTACCGGCAGCCTGCTCGACATTGGTGGGGTCGCTGCACCGGGAGAAACACTCGATTTCTGGCTTTGGGAAGAACGCAATAACGGTAACGAACCGTGGTGGACAAATTGTGATAACACAGATTGGCTCTACCGTTGCAATATCGGTAACGCAACCACTGACGAATTTGGCAACTTTATCTTGAACTGGACTGTCGACGAGACTGGCCACCCAACCGCTGGCAATGATTACCACATCGAGATTATTTTCGAAGGCTCGACCTACCGGTACGAAGTCGAGGAGGATGTTGACCTACGCATACTGGAGTCATCAGTTGAACTGGAGGCGTGGCTCGACCCGGAGACAGTGCTCATCAACGACTCCTTCTGGGTCAATGGCACTATCATCGAGGCGGCAATCGACAACGGCAACCTCTCCATTGAACTCGACGGTAGCGTCATCGCCTCCGGAGCGGTTGAAGACTCTAATTGGTCGTTCGGGGCAACTGCGCCCAGTAACCTGCCTGCCGGCAACTACACCGTGCTGGTCATCTTCTATCCCGACGACCCCGAGACATCGACCCTGCCCGAGGAACGGGTCTCACTGACATTGACTCTGAGAGGCACCTCGACGCTGACATTGATTGGCGAAGAGTATTTCGCACGCAACGCCAACGCCTCGCTCACCGGCCGACTGCTCGACCACTTGGGCCAGCCGCTGGCGGAGCGCACCGTCTCGCTCGTTTGGGAGAGTGTCGCGGCGGGCGACCAGCAGACCGCCCCAGACGGTGACTTCGGGCTGGAGCACTTCTTACCAATCGAGCATCCGCTCGGCGCAGCCCAGTGGAGCGCCAGCTTTGCGGGTGATTTCCTACATGAAGAGAGCAACAGCACGCGCAACGTGGTAGTGGTAATGCAGCCGCAAATTGAATTCGATGTTGCAGGCCGCCACTTCTACCCTGGTGACAGCTTCTGGATTAATGGCACACTAGCGATGGACAATGGGACCTCGCTGGTAGGTAGCTTGGTGTTGCTGATTGACGGTGTCTTTGTCACCACCTTCGCGACTAATGGTAGCTTCAGTTTCTTCCATACTCCTGACGTATCCTATCTAGACGTCGGCTCGCACCAGCTCGAGCTGCGTTATGGTGGCGATGAACTGGTGCTTGATGCCAGCGCCTCGCGCACAGTGTTCCTGCACCGACAGGTTGTACTGACGCTGGAGGGACAGCAGGTGCTGCGCGGTGAGGCCATTACACTAGCAGGCAGTGCGCACGACCATGGCTCAATGCCGGTAGGTGGGATCGAAATCGAGTTTGACTGGCCCGCCACCAGCAGTGACCCCGACACATCCATCACTGACAGTAGCGGCGGCTTCAGCAGAGCCTACAGCGTACCACAGGCGCAACTCCTCGGTTATGCTGAGGTGACGGCGAGCTTCGATAACACGACGCAACCATACTACGACTTGGCGAATACCAGCGCTATTTTCACGGTTGTGAGCGAGCTGACTATCCAGATTTCCGATCAGGAATCCTACCGTGGCGAGCCCGTGTGGTTCAATGGCACCTTGCTCGATGACCGTGGACAGCCAGTTCCGGAGCTGGCACTGAACCTTTTCTGGGATGAAGGCTACCTGACGAATTTCGAAAGCGACGCCGAAGGAAATTTTTCGGTAGCGTGCGACGCCGCCTGGTCCTGTGCTGACCCGGCGCATTCGCTCGGTCCCGTGGAAGTGCGGCTTGATTTTGGTGGTTTCGGCTGGTACTTGCCGACTGAGCGTGTCGCAACTTGGACTGTCTGGGGCCGGGCATTAGTCGCCATCGATGAATTTACACCAGTCGCGGTCGCTGGTAGCAACGTCACCTACTCTGGAAACGTGGTCGATGATTTGGGACAGCCACTAGACCGCACGCTACAGGTACGTTGGAATGATATCACTCGCACTACTGTCAATTCTGTTAATGGCGAATTCGCCGGCAGCTTCGCGTTGGAAGCCTTTGCGCCTGTGGGCAACTTCACCCTGGCGCTAGCCTCAGACGACCAGAACTGGTTGCATGGCAGCTCCGATACGGCCACTGTGACTGTGCAGCGTTACACTGTGCTGGAACTGGAGTGGGGACCTGCGCTACGGAACGTCTCGACTGCGGTACAGGGGTCACTGCTCGACTCATCAGGTTCTGGACTGGAGGGTGAGCTTGTGAGCTACAGTTTCGACGGCGTGGCAGTAGGCGAGGCACTTACCGGCGCTGACGGCGCGCTACAGTTCGAGCTGCCTGTTCCCGCCGTAACCGAGCTGGGAATGCACATGCTCAGCGCCAGCTTCACTGGCTCCTACTTCTACCTACCCTCGAGCATTGAGGTGCAGGGGGCAGTAGTCGCAGCCACTATACTGGATGTGTCACCGCGGCAACTGCAGCGTGCAGCTAGCTTTAGTCTGGAGGCGGTGCTACATGATGACACCGGCCTACCGCTCGCGGGCGAGGCGGTCAACCTGAGTTTGGCAGGGCAGCTGCATCTGTTGCAGACCGGTCCTGACGGTCGCGTGACATTTACGCATGAACAGCTGCCAGCAATCTGGCCGCTGGGGCCACTCGACGCTGTCTGGAGCTACGCGGGCCGCGAATGGTATCTGCCTTCAGAGGCAGTGCAGGAGCTTGTGGTAGTCGCACCTACGACTCTCCAGCTATTGGTAGCGGAGGCTGTGCTGGCCGGCCAGAGCTATAGCGTCGCAGGTAATATCGAGGATGACCTTGGTCAGCCTCTCATCAACGCAGAGGTGCTTCTCTTCGCCGGGGGTTTCCATTTGGCGACGGTGCAGAGCGAGACTTCCGGCAGTTTCAGCTGGGAATGGGCAGTACCGCTAGAGCAGGTGCCGGGCCCACTACAGCTCAGCGCACAGTACCCGGGTGCGGAGTATCGCCTGGCGGGCAACGCCTCGCAGCAAGTTTACACCTATCACACTACATCACTGCAGCTCGAGCCCGCCAATGGAGTCCTGAACTACACTGCGAACGTCACGGGACGTGTTATTGACGGCGCTGGTCGCGGTGTCGAGGGTCTGGTGGTAACTGTTGCACTTGATGATGGCACCTCTAGTACCGTCATTAGCACCGCCAACGGCCAGTTCGCAGCCGGTCTGCTTCCATCATTCGCACTTGGCGTAGGTGAGCATAACCTGACCGCGACTGTAATGGGTAGCAGCTATTACTACGGCAGCACAACCAGCGGAAGCCTGCTGGCAAAGGGCGGAACTATCACCCAACTGGAGTTGCCAGCTGTGCTCGAGGCTGGAGCTCATTTCACCGGCCGCACGACATTGATGTTGGAGGATGGCACTCCGCTGGCAGGGATGCCGCTGCTGGTGCGACTCGAGCCGACTGGAGTTACCATGCTGGCGATTACTGATGATAATGGTAGTGCCACTTTCAGTGCAGAGTTCGCTGGCAACGCTACCCATGCCATGCTGGTCCGTGTTACTTTCGATGGTGATGAACTATACCTTGAGAACTCGGTCGAGGAAGCAATTCTATTCCGACCCCCGCCTGAAATTCCCAACTACCTGCTCTGGCTGCTGGTCGCAGCGACGGTCGCCGCTGCAGGTGGCGCGGCGTACGGCTACCGCTGGTACTCGACGCGCCACCTACGCGCCATTCAGCAGGTGCTGACAACTACAGCGACTGAGTTGGAGGCAAACTTAGACTTCCGCGATGCAATAATTAGTTCGTACCGCGAAATGTGCCGTGTGCTGCAAGGGCACGGCTACTTGCGCAGTCGCTTCGAGACCGTGCGCGAATTCCAGCAGGCGCTGCGGCAGGCGATGCCTCTCGATCAAGACTCCTTGTCACGAATAACAAGACTCTATGAGATTGCCGACTATGCGCTGCCGGACCCCGGAGAGCAGGCGCGCAGCGAGGCGATAGCCTCTCTGCGGGTAGTACTGGAGAGCCTCGAGGCAATGCTACACGCACCTACCTGAGCCAATGCAAATCTCGAATCGTGCTGGGCTCGCCATCTTGCTGGTAACGGTACTGGTGAGCAGCACTGTGCTCTTCCCGCTGCTACAACGAACGGTTTCGCGCGAACCGCAACTCTCCGCGTATGGCGATGACTGGAACGACCTGTCGCGTTTTCGCAATGCGCTGGAGACTAAAGGGTACAATATCACATCGGTGCTCTCCAGCCCAGCGGTGATTGCCGATCTGGAGTATCCTTCGCAGACACTAGTGGTGGTGGCGGGCACCGAGTCGCCATACTCTGGGCTGGAGGTGGAGGTACTGGTCGCCTACCTAGAAGCGGGTGGACGAATGCTGGTGATGGGAGATTTTGACTACTCTAATACGCTAGCTGAGCTCTTCACAGTACGCTTTGCTGGCCACCGACTCTGGGACCAGAATTACGTAAGTAACGTCTCTATGCTAAGGGTCGACGGTCACGCCAATGGTCAAGACTATACGCTGCTGTTGAATCAGCCCACAGCGCTGCGGACTCGGCAGCCTGTGGCTTCCAGCCTCTGGAGTAGCGGCGTCGAGCTGACCGAACAGGTGTTCGCTTCGACCTCGCCTCACTCATATCTTGACTTGGATGACGATGGTGATATCACTCAGGCTGACGAGGTTGCTTCTTCAGCTGGATTCGCAGTAGGGGTGCGCTGCACTCTGAAGGTAGATGGCGAGGAGCGAGGGCAGGCGTTATTCCTAGGCGACTCTAGCCCTGGCATCAACCGGATGTGGGGGTACGAAGACAACGGTCCCTTCCTGCTGGCGTTGGTGGCAGAGTTACTGCCCGATGGGGGAACTGTGCTGTTTGACGAGTCGCGCCACACGCAGGATTCCTTCGGTGCTAGTTTGTTTCAGGCTGCCATTGGTTTCTATTTCCTACTCGCGGGTCAGACATTGATTCTGCATGCCATTCGCCTCAATGTACTGGTGTTGGTAGTGCTGGCGACACTGATGCTGGCGCTGCGACAGCCAGACCCTACACGCTGGCGCCATCTGTTCGACATCCACCGTCCGCGACCATGGCGAGGTTTAGGTGATCCAGATGTGGAGATACTGCAGCAAGTTCTACTGGAACGGATACGGTTGAAGTACCAGCTTTACGAGTTGGATGATTTGGAATCAGAAGAACGTCTCAAACTGGCTCCCGAGCTGGTCAAGCGTTATAATATCCTGCTGGATGCCGGACTGAGTGACCTGCTGCTGCGTCCCGGGAAGCTGAAGCCCCAAGAGATGCGGAAGTTGGCACAGAAAATCCAGATGTGGTCGCTGTGAGTGAAAAAGGACTTTCTATTGAAGAGACCGGCAAACTAGCGACCGATATCCAGTCAGAGATTGGCAAGGTCGTCTTGGGCAAGCAACAGACTATTGAGATGATGCTTGCAGCGGTGCTCGCCAACGGAAACATATTGTTCGAAGATTTCCCGGGCTTAGCAAAGACGCTGATGTCCAATACGCTGGCTGACACGCTAGGGTGCAAATTCAAGCGCATCCAGTTCACTCCCGACCTGCTCCCTGCTGACATCACTGGCTCATATTTCTTTGACCCCGAGAAAAATAAATTTAAATTCCGTGAAGGGCCAATTTTCTGCAATATCTTGTTGGCGGACGAAATCAACCGTGCACCGCCAAAAACCCAGGCCGCGTTGTTGGAAGCAATGCAGGAAAAGCAGATTACGATTGAAGGCACAACCCACATTCTGGAACGGCCGTTCATCGTGCTTGCGACGCAGAACCCTATCGAGTACGAGGGCACCTACCCACTGCCGGAGGCGCAGATGGACCGCTTCTTGGTGAAGCTGGCGGTGGGATATCCCGACGAGGACGTTGAGACATCGATCCTCGCCGACCGCGCTGAGCGCAAACGCGATGCGTTCACGGTAGAATCAGTCACATCACCGAAACAGGTAGTGGGTATGCACCGCGCTGTCGAGGGCATCTTTGTCAAGCAGGAAATCATGCAGTATATGGTGCGTTTGGTCCAGGCAAGCCGAACCGATCCGCGCACTGCTGTTGGATCAAGCCCCCGTGGAAGCCTTGGCCTGTTCAAACTCTCGCGCGCTTTGGCTCTGCTTGCAGGGCGCGACTACGTCGTGCCGGACGATGTCAAGCGTTCTGTCATCCCGGTACTGAGCCACCGACTGATACTGAAGCCAGAGGCGCGCATCCGTGGCGTCAAGCCAGAGCAGATACTGGCAGAGCTCCTGACCTCGGTCGAGGTGCCAGCGGTCACGGTCGAAGACGTATAGATGTGGACCCGCAAGGCAGTTACCTATGCCGGTTTCGGAACTATCCTTGTGCTTTTTGCACCTTTCATTAACAACCTACAGCTACTGCTGTTGGGAATCACACTGCTTGGCTTTGTCGCCATTCATAGCCTCGTTAATACGCGTCCAGTAGAGGTAAAAATCACCCGCCGTTTCTCCGACTCGCAACTGTTCGAGGGACAGGAGACCGAGGTTGACTTGGTAATCCAGAACCGAGGTCGCCCTATTGGCTGCCTCGAAGTCTACGACCAGTTGCCTCGCGAGTTGGGCCCGGAAAAGGTGGCCAACCACACTATCGTGCGGCTGCGGCGGGACGAGGCTCTACTGGCGCGTTATCATTTGGAGTGCCACTTGCGTGGCCAGTATACACTTGGCCGACCGCTGCTACGGCTCTACAACCCATCTTTCCTTTTCTATCACGAATCGGAGGTGGACTCGACTGATGAACTGGTCGTATTTCCTAAAATCGAGGAAATTGAGGGGCTCGATCTCTCGAGCGACTTCCCTAAGATGTACCAGGGTGCGATACCGATTAGGAGAGTCGGTACCAGCGGTGAGTTCTACTCGATTCGCGAATACCACCCGGGCGACGATTTCAAGAACATCAACTGGCGCGTCTTCGGTCGCACTCGCAAGCTAATGGTCAACCAGTTTGAACGCGAAGATATTTCTGACGTGATGCTGGTGCTCGACACACGCGAGATTTCCGGCACCGGCACTCCCGTGCATAATCCCTTGAATTACAGTTGTCGCGCCGCCGCGGCGCTGACACGCTATTTCCTGCACACCCGCAATCGGGTCGGTCTTACCATCTATGGCGAAACTGTAGAGAGTATCAGCGTCGACAGCGGTGAGCGGCACATGTACCGGTTGCTTACACGGCTCGCGGAGCTGCGGCCGGCGGGCTCACTGGGGTTGCATACGGTCATTGGCGACTTGCGCAACTTTACTCCACGCTCGCCCGTGATAGTAATTTCGACTCTAGAACAGGATCGTACTGTTCATTCTGCGCTGCGCGAAATCACTGCACACGGCTTCCGTCTTACACTCATTGCACCCGACACACTGGAATACGACAGGGAGTCACGAATAATCTCACCGGCAGTTTACTTCACCGCTTCGGCTGAGCTGGACAACACAATTGCTGAAGCTCGCTCCCTTGGTGCGCGCGCACTACGTTGGGATCCCTCTAGTGTACTGGGGCCAGCCCTACAGGAGGTGGTTCGCTGAACCCACGGCTGGTAGCTATGCAAGTGGTCGCAACTGTCGCACTGGCGGCGGGCACCCTCCTTGGCCATGCCATTACACAGGAGCAGGCACCCCTATTGACACAGGCGCTCAACGTGATGCTAGGTTGGGGCGGTTTGGACTCTATTTTTCTAGTGACGCCCGCCGCCGTGGGCGGCGGTATCTTGCTTGGGGCTTTGCTCGGTGGCACGTTAGCCTTTGCCGATTCCCGCGGTCGCGTTCCACTCGTGCTAGCGGTGTTGGCACTGCTGCCGTTCTTGCTCTCATGGCTCTCGCTGACTGACCGCCTGCCAATCGCACCGGTGACGCTGCACGCGCTCGCCAACTACGGCTGGCTGGGACTACCGTTGCTCTGCGGCGTGCCCGGCATATGGCGCAGCAACTTGCCCGCCATAGCGTTGGGAGCATTGCTGCTGTTGGTACAACCATTAACGCTGGAGGGCAACGATGTCGCGGCGCTACTTCCAATTCTGGGTTTCATAGTTTGCTTCATGCTATACATTGAGCTGGCGTACGACCATCTGCGCTACGCTCGGCTGGCGCGTATCATGCACCACTCGACCGAATTTGAGGCTGTGCTCAACTGGTTCGGGGTGATGCTACTGCTGACACTTGCCTGCACCACTGCTCTGACTGCCGCCGCCTTCGGCTTTCACGAGGTGCTAGCTGAAGTGCTACCGGCCCGCTTCCGCAATTCTATTGAGTTCAACACCATTTACGGCCGCGCTCTCTCTGTAATGGTCTTCTTCACGTTGTGGGCCATTGCGCAGACTGTCTTCTCGCGGCAGTTTCTGGCGAGACAGGTGGAGTAGGGCATTGCATCGTCATATCCACACAGAGATAACTTTGAATGACAATTCTATGGTATTTCGGAACGTAATCTTTCCAATCTGGAAGATCGTTCAGACGTGAATTTTTGAATTGCTTTCAAAACCCACCGAGGACTCAAGTGTGCTTCATCTATGATTTCATCTAGACTGCCTCCAGTTCTCCAGTTGTCATCCCAATCAGGAGATACTGAATATTCTGAAACTATACGGTTTGAAATCCAATTGTGCATTATTCGAAGCCCTGTGTTCGTAACTATCATAGAATCTGACCACTCGCTCTTCGATATAATTGAATCTTTGTAAGCCCGTTCTTGTCTCCGGAATAATTCCCAGGAAACTGCAGAAACAATCTTCACATTATGGTCGGTGCCTATTTGTTCCAATATGGAGACAATTGTATTGGTCGAACTTGTGCCTCTGACAATCACCACTCCTTCTTTAGGACGATCGTCATAATCTCTAATTAGATAAGCTCCTTTTGAAGCATCCAAATGACTTGCAATACCCAGTTTTTCCCGATTCGGAATTTCAATTGCTGGTCTTGTCAAATGAAGTGCAATAATTGGTATGTCTGTAGAGAAAGCTGCTGCTAACGCAGGTGCTACATCATTATGTTCCCAAGGATGCAAGTTGATTATGTGGCCATTAGGGAATAATTGTGTAACTCCCGGTGCAAAAATTCCAAAATGGGTGCGGCTATCTTCAGCCGTTTCGGGACCTGAATGACCTGCAATCCATAGTAATTTACCAACTTTAATCTGTGAATCTTGAGCAATTTGGCTAAATAATCGAATTGGGCCATATTTTAGATAACTAAATGAACCATAGGTACTGAAAGAACCAATAAATCCATTATATTGTTCCAAAGTATCCTTATTGAAATTTACAGTGGATAAACCAGCCATCATTCCTGCGTTCGCAAATTCAGTTATACCTTGAGGCATCAGTGGTGAATTCGGATTCTTCTCCTTATCATACATTCCTAAATCTTCAACGTCTCCCCAGCCCTTTGCAAAACCTGAAATATTTGTGGAATCTGCCAAATCCGCAGACATTGCTACGAACAATGCTCTCCCGTAATTTTGTCGACTATGAGTATTTAACCAAGATGCGACTTTAGAGAAACCGACTCGGTTCGGTATCTTGGTTCCTGGTTCAACAAACAATTCATCCGGATATTTCTCAAAATCAAATAGTGCTTTATCGTTAAGTGGATTGGAATCTGAAATGATACAGTTCTCAATAGTTTCTGGTACAGAATCTCCCAATTCGACCAGACGTCCTGCTAGATAATCAACCAATTCCTGATTATTGCGCAGTACTGATAATACGGTGTTGAGGTAGGTTGTGGCTTGTTCTACTTGTCCCTTTCTTGTTTCCGCCGCAGATTCCCCAAATCCATCGAAAGAAACATCATATTTAGTGGCAAAGTCCTCTTTGGTTTTCCAGAATAATTCAGAATTATGTTTATGAGGTACCCCATGCGATTTCTCGTCAAATACATGGTAACCACGACCTTTACGTGATTTAGCATAGATCATCTTTGGGATATTGGTTTTTGCTTTACCGACTAATAGATCATAGTATGCCTCTGTAAATGATTTCCAGTCTTCACAGTCATCAGTGCCTTCAACATGCCACCCTTTTGTCTCAAACAGTTCTCGGGGAGTCGATTTGACTATAGAACTGAATGGCCGGCTGTCAATGCCATAGTCGTTCCAATCTACGTAATAAACTATGTTCCCAAGGCCCAAACCCCAAGCTGAATTCAGAGTTTCATGAGTGGCTCCTGTACTTAATCCTCCCTCACCTTCGAAAGCGAAGACCTTGACCTGGTCCGTACCTGCTAATTTGTGGGCTAAAGCTTCTCCAGCCGCAGGGGGAGAGCCATGGCCACTAGGGCCTGTATTGAATTTGAAGAACAAGGTTTTGCCTTCCATCTCCGCATGACCGGGCAAACCCTTGTTCTTGCGAAGCGTCAGGAGATCTTCCCAAGTCAATTGAAACTCTTCACTATTCCTGACCAGATACTTGGACTCCTGGGTCTGTTCATGTTTTATTCTAAGGGATTCATTGAGAATGGCCAACGTGGCATAGACCAACGGATTGTCATGTCCAGCTACAAGTACAAACCTGTCTGCAAAACGCTTGCTTGGATCGCGGATATCCCATCTCATAGCACCGGAAAGAAGTGTAATCAACAACCCCTGAACCTTTGAACGCGACCCTCCCGGATGACCACTTTGACTCAGATTTAGGGATATGTCTATACATTGGTCAATTAAGTCCTTGGTGACTTCCCAGTATTGATATTTTTGCTTTAACACTTCTGGCTTGTCCATAACTCATGGATGGTACCGTGGATGTACTTTTGAAGGTTCTGGCAATGGCCTCTACCAGTGCCGTGAGTAAGAAGCATCTTTTATCCTGTCGTTTAGTCTTTCTCCGAGCGATTCTTTAATAACATCCCTCACGTTTTTCACCTGCCTCGGGCTTCGGAGGAGAGCTCACCGTTATTTATCTCTCACATCCCGCCCGGGGCAACCTGGTCCGCGCCACCCTTTTAGCGCCCGTCACCTGCCGCCAGCCGTGAGTTTCACTGGAATGCCAGTTGCAGTCATCGACAATGGTGGCCAGTGGACGCACCGTGAGTGGCGAGTACTCAACTATCTCGGCTGCGACGCGGAGATTGTACCTAATACACAGCCGCTCGATGAGCTGGAACGCTTCAAGGCGCTGGTGCTCTCTGGTGGCGCGCCGCGCATAGAGTCTGAGTCGGAAGCTTTGGGCCTCACCTCCGAATATCTTGACGCCACTCGCTGGCCCATCCTCGGTATTTGCGTTGGCCATCAGTATATGGCAACCCACTATGGTGGTGCGGCCGGTCCCGCAAAGGTGCCGGAATTCGGGTCAGCACTGGTCTCGGTTGCTAAGCGAGGCTGGTTGATGGCGGGGTTGCCAGACGAGTTCACGGTCTGGGAGAGTCACAACGATGAGGTAACGCAGCTACCTGACGGGTTCGACATCCTAGCATCGAGCGACGACTGCGTGGTGCAAGCAATGCAGCATCGCAAGCTACCGTACGCGGGAGTGCAATATCACCCTGAGGTAGAGCATTCAGAATACGGCACAGAATTATTTCATAACTTTTTGAATAAAGCTTTGGAATGGAATGAGTAATAGCTAGATTCATACCATTTTCTTGCAGAAACACAGTGGTTGTTTACTTTTAACGGGGGTTCCTTTAGTTAGTTATGATGGATCCCATTTCTAAATTATTCAGTTTGAGTTCCAAATTGGAGAATCTTTCCGAGGACAAAGAAAAGGCAATAAGCGGTTATGGATACTATGATTGGGGAAAATCTGCTTTTGAGACCAGTGTTACCGTTGCAATACTCCCTCTTTGGTATACTTTTTTGTTTCTTGAAGCTAATGGTCTGACTACATCTCTTGGTTCAACTACGATGACTGCGGATGCAGTATGGTCTTTGGTTATTGCAATATCTACTTTGCTTGTTGCAATTGTCAGTCCCCCTTTTGGTGTAATAGCTGACCGTCGGCTGATTAAGAAAAAGTGGTTAAAAATTCTAACTTATGTTGGAGCTGGTGCAACTTTCCTTCTAGCCTTTGCACCTTTGCTTGGAAATGCATCATGGATTTGGTTAATGGTTATGTTTCTTCTTGCGAATGTAGGTCTAAATGGTGCTGGAGTCTTTTACAATGCACTTTTGCCACATTTAGGTAAAGAAGATGAGATGGACGATATTTCGAACAGAGCTTTTGCCTATGGATATCTAGGTGGAGGATTACTTCTTGTAGTTCATATAGGTTTAGTATTAGGTGTTGAAGCGGATTGGGTCATACCTTTCTGTATGGCAACAGCTGGGTTGTGGTGGTATGGATTTGCACTTTTGACCTTTTTGTGGGTTCCTGAACCACCTATCGAAAATGAGATGGAAGAACTGAAGTTCAGGGAAGCAGCACGTTTTGCTGTTGGCGAAGTGGCGCAAACTTTGAAAGACTACAAGGCATTTCCAACATTGTTTTTGTATATGCTTGCATATTTCTTCTTTATTGATGGGATTAATACTGTAACTGCCTTGGGTGGTGTGTATGGGGTTTCTGTACTAGGTATAGGTGCTTTTGGCCTAATGCTTACTATTTTAGCCATTCAATTTATTGCAGCACCTTTTGCAATAATATTCACTAAGATTGCAGATCGAATAGGAACCAAAAGAGCCCTCTTTATTTCGATTGCAGGATGGGTAGTTTTGTGTTTTGCCGCACTTGCCTTTGCCCCGCTTGAACTAGAATTACACGAAGAGCACGATATCCTGTACGAGTGGGACGAGAGTTCTGAGGCATACACCGTCCATGTATCTTGGTCAACACATGAGATAGCTCAAAAATTGGATTATGAAGATGAAGAGTTTGATGAACAAGCATGGGCCAAGGAATGGGCGCGTCTTTTACCAACTGAAGTAAATGAAAAAGAGGACCAACTTTTGGTATGGGTTTGGGGAGAAACTGAAGAGGAACCAAACAAGGTACCTCTCGATGGAGTTGCCAACGATGACATTAGCTCATTCATAACCTCCGTTGATGATACAAGATTCAGCACAAGCGTTGAAGGTGGAGAATTGGATGGAACAGCCTCAGTCGGCACAGATCATCCTACTAATCTCGGTGATGGCTCTCTTGATTTCATACCTATTTGGGCCAGAGGTAATATTTGGGAACCACTTGGATTGACGGTATTCCTTCAATTCATCATTCTTGGATGTTTGATGGGTACACTTCTAGGTGGATCACAAGGTCTTGCTCGTAGTATATTTGGCCAAATCGTACCTAAAACCCGTAGTACGGAATTCTTTGGTTTCTTTGGTTTCTTCAACAAAGTGGCCGCATTTATGGGACCCACACTCTATTTCTTCATGGCAGTTGTATACGATAGCCGAGTTGGAATTTTCAGTATATCTCTGCTTCTTTTGATAGGTGCAGGATTGCTTTATATGGTAGATATTGAGGCCGGAAGAGCAGATGCTAGAGCTGAGGATGAGCGCCTGANAAAGAAATTATTAGANNCNCAAGATTCAGATTCTTCGGTAGTGTAAANCTCCATGAGTCCNGCCAAGAGAATCNTTTCCAAGACAAGAGAACTCAAAGAAAAGGTAAGNGAGTTTAGNGAAGAGGCCAAGAAACCAAAGGAGAGNATAACTTCCAAGACATCTATGTTCAGNATAGTGTCATGGGCNTTCTATGACCTTGGTAATACTATCTTTTCAATCTTGATTGTTTCATTTTATTTCACTCTCTGGGTTATAAACGACGATGTAGGCGGTTCTGATTCTGACTATGCCTATGCTAACGCAGTTTCCATGGCTTTAGTTTTTCTCACAGCGCCAGTTATTGGCGCGCTATCCGATCAAGCAAATCGTAGAATGCCCTTCTTGTTTTTCACAACACTTCTTTGTGTTAGTTTTACGGCTCTTTTAGGATACGAAAAGGAAGGATGGGATAAACATACAACACTCTATTTCTCGTTAGGATTGTTTGTTCTTGCTAATTATTTCTATCAAGCCGGTTTGATTTTTTATGATTCTACTCTAGCGACAATTTCAACACCAGGTAATAGAGGTAGAATTGGAGGTATAGGCATAGGAATCGGTTACGTAGGTTCCTTAATTGGCGTCATTGTAGGATATGCACTAATTGAAATTCTTGGTTACCCATTACAAACAGTATTTCAGGCAACAGCAATCCTCTTTCTAATTTTTGCAATACCCTGTTTCGTTTTTGTTAAAGAGAACGAACAAGATAATTTCTGGTCAGGTTTAATGGTTATTTTTTCATTTCTATCAATTCTGATTTTTGTTTTATTGGATAATTCACTGAGATTCGTTCTGCCTTTTGCAGCAATTGCATGTGGCTTCGCATATTTCTCTACGCCGTCAACTCCTTTATTCCGCGACGGATCAATTGTGAAAGCAGTTTCTGGCACTCTCAAACAGTTACGTAAAACAATATCCATGGTAGACGATTTCCCAGGTCTAGGGAGATTTCTTGTAGGTCGGATTTTCTATACGGATGCGGCCAACACTGCTACAGCCTTTGCCGCAATTTATGTTAGTGAAGAATTTGGAATGACAACTGCAGATATTGCAAAGTATATGCTTATAGGAATTCTAAGTTCTATTGTCAGCGGTTTTTTGTGGGGTTATCTTGTCGACATTGTAGGTCCAAAAATAACTTTGAATCTAGTTTTATGGATCTGGTTTGCGACATTTTCTCTGTTAATTTCTACAGTTTGGTTGGGACTACCAGCGTGGCTCATTTGGGGTGCTCCTTTCTTGGCAGGAGTGGCCCTTGGTGGAACATGGTGTGCAGATAGACCATACATGCTTGTTTTGACACCTCCGCGTTATATTGGTCAATTTTATGGATTATACAGTATGGTAGGTCGTTTTGCAACTATTATTGGCCCTCTTTCATGGGCGATAATAGTGGATGAACTCGGTCTTGGAAGACCGGCAGCAATCACATTTCTCCTTTTGATAATGATAATTGGTTACATTATTCTTCAAGGTGTGGACGATAGTCCTAGGGAATGGCCACCTGAACTTCAGGCAGATTATGAACCCGAGCCTCCGCGTGGCGCAATAGGGCGGTCACGATAACCACTTTAACATACAGCTTAGTACTCAATTATGGCGAGGCGCCTAGATTACTATCTTGAGAGGTTGGTAGGCGATGAGCAGCAGACCTTTCACGGGGCGATTCACGACTTCGTCGACGATGCCATCGCGCCGCGCTGGCTGGAGTGGGAGCGAGACCACCAGCTGATTCCCGACGATGCCATTGCGCAAATGGCAGAAATGGGATTGTTCGGCGTCACAGTCTCTGAGGAATATGGCGGACAGGGCGGTTCGCAGCTGGACCTGCTGTTGATGGGGCTGGCGCTTGGTTACCAGTCGCAGTCTCTAGCCATCACGCCGGGCGCGGCGCTCTCGCTGGGTGCGAAGCCGTTGCAGCTCTGTGGCACAGAAGCGCAGAAGACTGCGCATCTCCCGGATCTGGCGGCCGGCGAGCGCATGTTCGTTTTCGGCCTCTCCGAACCGGGGCGTGGAACCGACGCTACCAACCCCCAAGTTACGGCGACACGCGATGGCGATGACTGGATTATTCGAGGCGAGAAGTGCTGGTCCACTAATGCCCGGTGGGCGTCGCATGTCATCGTCCACGCGCTGACCGACCCCGATGGGAAGTCGGGCCACCGTTCCAGCTGTTTCATCGTCCCGATGGAGTCTGACGGCGTCCACTACCAAGAGATGACAGGTAAGGATCTGTGGGAGCAATCATCGACCGGCTCGATAATTCTAGACGACGTGCGCGTTTCGAAGGACGACCTTCTTGGTGACCACAACGAGGGATTCCGAGTGATGGCAACGTCACTCAACGGTGGACGACTCTTCATCGCTGCACTTTCGCTGGCTTCCTTGGCATCTGCACTCGACAAAGTGCGCGAATACGCGCAGGAGCGTGAAATCATGGGCGGACCGCTGGGCCGCTACCAGCGTGTGCAGGACGTCGTGCTGGATATGGATATCGCGCTCGAACAGGGGCTAACCTGGCTTATCGACTTGTGTAATCGCTACGATGCGGGGACGCTAGACCGTGAGTCAGCCGCCAAGGTGAAAGTCGAGTGTTCGCGCCGCGCCAGCGATCTACTGACGCTGGCGATGGAGGTATGCGGCGGTGTCGCCTGCTTTGACGAGTTCGGCCTCTCACGACACCACCGCGATTTGTTTGTCTGCCGCGTCGGTGAGGGGTCTAACTTCGCGCTCAAGGGCTTCGCAACGCGCCCACTAATGCCAAGTATTACCCTCGACTGAACGATTTAAGTCGAGACCGCCCTCGTCTGTCGTGGAGTTCGAAGCCCTGGTCTGTTACAGCCAGCTGCTCATCCTGCTGGTGATTGCTGTTGCCTACTTCTACCACTACCGCCCTGGCCCGCGCGCTAAGTGGACATTCTCAGTCATCACCTGCGGACTGCTGCTCTTCATCGACGCTCTGCTACTGCCGGAGGGTGACTGGCTGCAGCTAGCGCTCAAGGCAGTGATGGTAGTCGGCGCTATAGGCTGTTTGCTAGCGGCGCAGTGGGTCGTTGAGACTACCCCAGAGGGCTCGCCCGGGTGGTGTCCTGAGTGCGACACACCACTGCTTGAGGACAGTCTCTGCCCTGCCTGTGGATACTTCGAGGCGCACGCCGGCGAGCTTGATTCTCGATGAGGCTGTTTTAAGTAATTCAGTTAG
>NYZZ01000005.1 GCA_002687355.1 Methanobacteriota archaeon | reverse complement strand
ACACAGTATCAGAAATATGAGTCGCAGATTTTTCTTCACCGTCAGATAGAAAGACTTCGCACCAGATTGTCTGGCCGTCAGCAACCTCATAATTACCAGGAGTAACAGCATCGATACCACTGGTAAATTGAATGTTGTCAGCGTACCACGTATAGTCCAGTGTTAGCTCATCCCCGTCTAGGTCATCTTGTCCAGACGCAGTACATGTAAATGTAGTTTGACTATCTCCTGTTGAAGGGGTGATGGACACACCCCCAAGAGTTGGAGCCGAGTTGGCGATGATAACCGTTTCTGCAATTGAAAGATAGGTAGCTAAATTTGTAGCACCACCAAGACCATAACCATCAATATCTTCTTCAGTAACAAAGAACACTCCACAATCAAGAGGTTTGCCTTTCTCAAAGAAATTATTTGAAAGGGTGAGATTCGGTTCAAGAGAAGCTGGTGATATATAATCGCCATCCTCGGGGTCAAATAAACCGTTGAGGTTCATGTCAGAAAAGTAATTGAAAACGGGAATCAAATCGGAAAAATTCATGGAATCGATGTTATTGACTGTATAATCACAACTGATTTCATCTCCGATATGAATTGGCTGTGGACTAATCATAGCACTAAATATGGGAGCCCGTCTCTGAATAACACTCGTTACCGTAGCAATACCAGTTTCATTGGTTTCAGTGTCTCGAATGTTCATTTGGCAAGTAATTTCGTCACCCCAGTCTAATCCACTCTCATCGAGATCAACCTCTGGTGCAACAACAACATTACCGTTGACAATCCATATCTGGTTAGTAAATTCAATACCCTCGCGAGTCCCATTCCAACACTCGACATTGTGATGCAGGGCTATATGGTTCGAATCCGACGAATCGAAAGAATCCAAGGATTCGGGGCTCGGCCAGATGCTGATGGCAGTTTCATACTGCTCAGAAAGTGTAAGAGGTGGAGATTGGAGGTTCTCTAGAAGGGCCGAGGCCGCATCCCTTTCTGAAGGAACACAAACATCCTCTAAATTCACTTCATATCGCTCAAGGTTCTCGCCCTCAAGTTCTAAAGTGACAGGAAGTACATCATCCGAATCAATAAGATAGAACCCCGGATCGCTCAATGCACCATTTCTCCAATCGTATAATGAAGGCAGGACGGCCTCTCCATGCTCATCATCAGACATCGCAGACCAAACCTTGATGACTGGAGGATCTGTAATTGTGACAGTATATCTCAACATTGCTTCCCAGTAATGCCTGCTTGCGTCCCACCCCATACCTAACAGAATGAGTCCACAGTCCGCCGAATCCAAGTCTCCTGCTTGAATCATCTCTTCAGTTAGATTAATGACATGCCACCCCGCAGGTTCACTGTTCGCGCTACAATTTCCTTCAACGCAGATTTCCCCATTCAAGCAATCTGAATCAGATAGACACGAATCTCCGCCATCGGTCTTGTTGCTTTCATTATCCTCAGTCTTACACGCAGGAGAGTTAGAACAATCTTCATCATCGCAATCAAACAACCCGTCTCGATCATTATCTGCTTCATCTGAACATTCTCCAATGTCATCACCTTCATACAATATGTCTTCGTTAGTGTCTGAGGGTGTTTCATCGAATGTGTCATCATCTCCCTCGATACATCCTGTCAACAAAAGCATGAATGCCAAGTAAATAGCACCAATCTGTCTCATGTCTCTGCTTAGTATTACCCAGCTTTAAAACCGCTGTGGTAGAATGGTGCTCCCGCCGGGATTTGAACCCGGGTATTCGGCTCGAAAGGCCGAGATGATGGGCCGGACTACACCACGGGAGCGCCGGCGCCCACCGTGGCAAGCAGGGCTTAACATTAAGCGTCGAACGCCTCGAGCCGCGCTCGCAGCTCCGCAATCTGCCGCTTAAAATTTGCGTGCTGGATAGCGAGCTCGCCTTGGTAGCGCGTCTGTGACGCCTCTAGCGCGTCGTAATTCTCCAATTTAAGCTGCGCTATCTCGGCGCTGTGTGCTTCCCGCTCCTCTTTCAGCTTCGCTTCTAAGACGGCGATACGGGCGTGCAGCAGCTCCGGCTCGTCCTCCACACACGCCGATGGCTAGCGCGCTTAAGCGCTTGTGTCGCACGGCAGCCAAATTCCTTAAGATGGGGGCAGGGTGGCGCGCCTATGTGGCGTGAGAGTCCACGGGGTCGACAGGCGACTTATCGCGTCGAGTATTCTCCATTCAGCGCCGGCTGGGGCGAGCCACTACAGGTGAACCGACGCCCGGGCGGAATGCTCTTTTCCGACTACGAGAAAAAGCAGATTGCCGAGTCGGTAGCGCTGTTGACAATCGCACTTGCGTTGGCGCTAACCGGCGGACTCAACCGGGCGCTGGAGCATCCAATGGTACTTGGAGTAAAATTGCTGATGTCATTCGCGGCGGTGATGACCGGCTTCCTCCTACACGAATTAGCACACAAATGGATGGCGCAGAAATATGGTTGCTGGGCTGAATACCGCGGCAACCGCAATGGACTGCTGCTAGCGCTGCTGATGGGTGCTGTTGGCTTCCTGATTGCAGCGCCGGGAGCGGTGATGGTTGCTGGCCATGTCACGAACCGACAGCATGGACACATCGCCGCCGTGGGCCCGCTCACAAACATAGCGTTAGCATTGGCAGCGCTGCCATTCTATCTGTTGCTCGCGAACGCTGCCGGACCGCTCGGCTGGGCTGGTGACCTAGCGCGGTTCCTGGTAATTATCAACATCATCCTGGGTGGCTTCAACATGATTCCGTTCCCACCGCTAGACGGCTCGAAAATCATGGCCTGGAGCAATGCAGCCTGGGGCGGTATTGTCGGCGCTATCTTGGCGCTGGCAATGGTCTACTGGACTATCCCACCTTTCTAACGACTAATATTTAAGCTATAAAACGCCCCAGAGCGCTTTTACGCAACGCCGGCTGACGCGTCATGTCCGAGGCAGGTTGGCTGCTGTATGATGGAGAATGCGGTTTCTGCTGCGGCCTCGCTGACAGCTGGGGCAGACTAGCGCAGCGGGCCGGTTTCTCACTAGCGGAACTGCAGGCGGAGTGGGTGTGCGAACGGCTTGCCCGGAACGATGGAGGGGCGGACGCCACCTCAGACGAACTGCTACTGCTGCTCCCCGATGACAAAGAGCTCGGTGGCGCCGATGCGCTCGTTGAAATCTGTCGTCACGTATGGTGGGGCTGGCCGCTCTGGTTGCTCTCGAGACTGCCGGGTGTGATGCCACTGCTGCGCTGGCTCTACCGGCGTGTTGCGGCACGACGGCACAGGCTCACCGTGGCTGCACAACTGGACTAAAGCGGTTGGTGCGGGGGGCCGGATTTGAACCGGCGAACCGCTAACGGACCGGATCTTAAGTCCGGCACAATTGGCCAGGCTATGCGACCCCCGCGCTTCGTTTCCATCTCCCCCGAACCCTTAAAAAAGATGGGGACTCCCGCGACGGCAGCGGGGACCAGCTTCCTGCCCAAGGACATAATTCCAGTATGCATGATGCCCTCCGCCAGCTAGAAGAGATGGCTGGTGCAAGTAAACCGCCACCTCTGGTTGCACTCTACAGAGGTTCTCCCGCAGAACGTAAACAACTGTTGGTCGAGCTTGAGCCGAGGCTGCAGGAGCGCGGGCTAACTGTGCTGGCATTTAACGCGCGGCGACACCTCTCCGAGCCGGATTTGGGGGGGTCATTGGCCCAGCGACTGCTGCTGCTGCTGCAGGAGTTGTCAGAGGGTGACTCGACGGCACTCGAGATTACTGGTCGCCTACTCGATGGACTGGACGAATTAATGTCGCAGGAGCAGCGCGGCACCGCACGTATGGTGGCGATGCGTGAGTTCGACACTGCAATGCGCAAGCTGCTGAAGCGGCTGGTCACACAGCCACCGTTGGTAGTACTGGTACAGGGAGTCAACATGACTACTTCCGGGGCGCTATTACGACTACTTGAATTCATGGCTGGCTTCCTTGATCTGCCAGGCTGTATGTTCGTACTGGCACTTGGCGAGCGTGCGCTGAAGGCTGACCTGCAGGCGCAGTATGGCGACCGGATGCCATACTCACCACAGGAATTCTTGACTGAGACCTTCCATCAGTTAGTGCTGCTCGGCGATAGCACAACGCAGCCAAAGGCTGGAGGCGACCCGGCGCTGCAAGCCAAACGGGATGAGATTGGCCGGCTGGCGCCTGCTTTTCACACCCTCCTAGAGAGCGAACCGGTGCTGCTCACCACACTGGAGCGACTGGTGCGCGGAGACAGCTCACCTGAGCTGCTGAAGCAAATTGGCGTGAACACTGTCGCGCTGGACGCCTACAACAACGGCAATCTGCGGGCACTGCTCGCCAAACCACCCTTCTTCGACCCTCAACCGGTGACCTCGGCGATGGGGGCGAGAGGGTCGAGTGTAGTGACGTTGAACGAAGAACCACAGTTCAAGATGCCATCAAGGCTCGAGAGCGAGAGTGGGGGCGACATCGCTAAACAGCGCAGACAAGAGAGTGAACCACACGCCGACCCACAGCCCAAGGTGCGCAAGGCCAAGGTGCGCAAGGCCAAGGTGCGCAAGGCCAAGGTGCGCAAGGCCAAGGTGCGCAAGGCCAAGGCTGCGCCAAAACGCCGGGCTCGGAAGCATACGCCCACTCCCAAAGCAGAGCCGGAAGGCGTAACGCTCGAAATACTCATGGAGCCTGTGCTCTCGGGGGATTACATCGCGGCGCGCGAGCTCTGGTCGAAGGTACCAGATGCAGACCCAGTACTGCTGGAGGACGCAGTCAAGGAATACGTCATTGCTACCCGCGACAGCAAGTCCCGCGTGCGTGCCAGTGCGGCCGCCGCATTGGGCACTATGGCGAGTTTTGCCCCAGTTGAGATGCCGGATGACGCGATGGATATGCTGCTTATTCTGACCAGTGATGCTGTCGAGACAGTCAAGGATGCCGCCGCCGAGGCTATCAAGCAGTTCAAAGGCGGGGGCGAACCTGCCTTTGAGTATGGCGGAGACGCCTCTGTCCCGGAGTTCAAGCCGGTCAGTACTGGCTCTTCAACGGTACGCGAGGCGAGCGCTGACCTGCCCACTTTCACCCCGGTCGATGAATCGCAGCCAGAGAACACTGGACCATCGTTCGAATCTGCTGGAATCAATGAGGCACCAGTCTTCAAGCCCGTTGACAAACAGCCTAGTTTCAAGGTAGTCGAAGACGAAAAACCGCAGTTCAAACCAGTTGCTAAGCAGCCCAGTTTCAAGATAGTCGAATAGTAGTGGTGTCCCCGCGGTTGCCTACATCAGACCCGGCGAGCAGCAAAGCCTAGAGTTATACCATCAATCTCGAATTTCTCCGTCCGTTTCGGTGCAGCCTTGTGGTGCAACTTGGCATTCGAAGCGCGAGTTTCTGATTGCACCCATTCCCAATCTGCAGCGGCCAGCTCTGGCGCACTAGATGGCAGCCACACCTCAAGCGCGATGCGGTCCTCAATCTTCAGGTCTAGCGCCTTACGCTGTGCCTGGATACGACGCGTGAGTTCGCGCGCCAGTCCCTTCGAGAGTAGCGCGTCGTTGATAGCCATATCAATCACTAAGCTAACACCTGAATCAAGCGTTGCAGCGGCAAAGCCCTGGCGTTCGACGCGAATCAGCTCGACGTCTTCCGACGTGATTGTGTGCTCGGCCAATTCAAGCGAACCTGCTGTAAGTGCCGCGGCAGCCTTGACAGGGTCAAGCGCTTCGAGTGCCGCTTTCACGGCAGGCAGGTCACCCTTTACTTTAGCACCGAGTGACTTGAAGTTGGGGCGCAGTTCAATCTCCTGGAATTTCTCGAGGTTGCTCTCAACCTCCAGCGACTCGACGTTCAGCTCCTCCGCCAGCAAGTCGTGGAACCGGGTGACGTCGGGACCACCGATGATCCAGCCTGCGCGGCATGGCAGTCGCTGCCGTCGCTGCGCCTCGGCCCGCACGCGGCGCCCCGCCTCGGCAAGCGCACGTACCAACGCCATCTGCTCCTCTAGCACAGAATCACGTTCTCCCGGCTTCGGCCAGTTGGCTAGGTGGACGCTGCCACCAGTCAGTGCGTGATAGATGTGGTCGCCTAAGTAGGGCGCAACAGGCGCCATAAGTCGGCAAATGGTCTCAAGCAGTGTGTGCAGCGTATGCTGACAGGCCGCTTTGTCTTGCGTCGGTGCATCAGTCCAGAGTCGTCGTCGCGAACGCCGCACATACCAGTTGCTGACATCGTCAACTAGGAATTCCTCCAACAGACGCGCTGCGCGGTGGAAACGCCACTGCTCGAAAAGTGTGGTATATTCCTCGCTAACCGCGGCGAGTCGTGAGAGCGCCCAGCGGTCAAGCGGTGCCAGCGGGGGCGGCTTCGCTTCCGGATCAAACTGATCTAGTGTGGCATAGTCTGCGTGGAAGCGATACGTATTCCAGAGTGTCAGGAAGAAGCGTGCGAACGTTTCACGCAGTCCCTGCGAATCGAACCGTAGCTCGGCCCACGGCGCGCCTGCCGTCACCATGTACCAGCGCACGGCATCAACCCCTTCGCGGTCGAAGTGGTCGCCTGGGTTGACTATATTGCCGCGCGACTTTGACATTTTCTTGCCCTCGTGGTCTAGAATCATCCCTAGCGACAGACAGCTGCGGTAGCTGTGCGAGTCAAAGACCGCGGTTGCAACTGCCAGCAGTGAGTAGAACCAGCCACGCGTTTGGTCGACGCCCTCGCAGATATAGTCTACCGGAAAATTTTCCTCAAATTTCTTATTGTCCTCGAAAGGGTAGTGCCACTGCGCAAAGCTGGCGCAGCCAGAGTCAAACCAGCAATCCATAACGAACGGCTCACGCACCATCTCGCCATCGCATTCGCTACATCGCAATTTCACTGCGTCTACGTAGGGGCGATGCAGGTCTTCCGGGACAACGGCGGCATCAATAGCAAGCTCGCGCAGCTCAGCGCGCGAGCCGACGCAATGCTGGTGGCCGCATTCACAGCACCAGACCGGGAGCGGTGTACCCCAGAAACGTTCGCGGCTGATAGCCCAGTCTTTGACGTTCTCGAGCCATTCGCCGAATCGTTTTTCACCCACCCAAGTGGGAGCCCACTCTACCTGCGCATTGTGCGCTAGCAATTGTTCCCGTACGGCAGTCATACGCACGAACCATGAATCCATGGCGTAGTAGAGCAGTGGATGGTCGGTACGCCAGCAGTGCGGGTAGTCGTGTGTGTATTCCTCGGTGCGGTAGAGCAGCCCCGCCTCGTCCAGCAGCGCGATAATATCACCGTCGCATTCTTTGACGTAGCGACCGTCAAGGGTAGGATGCACTCCCGCGACAAAGCAACCGTCAGTGCCAACCGTGTGCACCTCAGGCAGTCCGACGGCACGGCCTAGGTTGAAGTCATCATCACCGTACATTACCGCAGTGTGCACGACGCCTGTGCCGCTCTCGGTGGTGACGAAATCAGCGGCAATCACGGTCCATGCCGTTTTCGAGCTACCAGAGTCAATTGCACCGGGGAATAGCGGTTCATAGTGCTGGCCGACAAGATCAGAGCCAGGGAATTCTGCCAGTACCTCGACTTGGTGCCGTACCGTATCCTTCAGCAAATCTTTGGCTAGAATCAGCTCCTCGCCCACTTCGGCGCCCCCATTTCCTTCCCAGCTGACAGCTGGCTCGATAATACGAATACGGCAGTAGGTAACTTCCTCACCGACCGCCAGTCCAACGTTACCGGGCAGGGTCCAGGGGGTCGTGGTCCATGCCAGGATTGACGCCTTGTCATCTACCAGTCTGAACTTGGCGTAGATTGACGGCTCGCTGATTTCCTTGTAGCCGAGCGCGACTTCGTGGCTACTGTAACTGGTACCAGTCTGTGGGCAGTAGGGCAGTACCTTGTAGTCGCGGTAGAGCAGCCCTTTCTCGAACATCTGTTTCAGCGACCACCACGCCGACTCAATATAGTCGTCGTGGAGTGTCACGTACGGGTCGTCCATATCGACCCAGAACGCCATGCGTTCAGTCATCTCGCGCCACGCCTCCTCGTAGGTCCAGACGCTCTTCCGGCAGGCGGTGTTGAACTTCTCGATGCCGTAATCTTCAATTTCACGGTTTGTTCCCAAACCGAGTGCTTTTTGCACCTCGATTTCGACAGGAAGCCCGTGAGTATCCCAGCCCCCTTTGCGCTCGACGTAACGTCCCTGCATCGCACGCCAGCGGCAGACTAGATCCTTGTAGGTCCTTGAGACTACGTGATGAATCCCGGGCATGCCATTAGCGGTTGGTGGTCCTTCGAGGAAAGTGAACGGTTGCGCACCCTTCCGCTGCTCCACCTGCTGCTGGAAAGTGCCTTCGGCCGCCCAGCGCTTGGCGACCGCCTGTTCCAGCGCTACCGGGTCGTAATCTCCGACGGAGTCGGCTGCCATTGCGTGCGGCAGATGGTGCCCGCTAAAAAGGTCGTCTGAGTCTTAATCCTTTTATGGCGCCTGCCGTCCGCCGCATCGCGTGCCGGGGTGGCGTAGTTGGCAGCGCGCCGGACTCATAATCCGGAGGTCGCGGGTTCAAACCCCGCCCCCGGCACCATTACTCCCACTCAATGGTTCCGGGTGGCTTGTCCGTAACATCGTAAACTACTCGGTTGATGTCTTCCTTGAGTTCGTTGGTGATACGGCGCGAGATGCGTTGCTGCACCGCCCACGGCATTTCTGATGCCTGCGCGGTCATTGCATCATAGCTCTGGACTGCCCGCACAGCAATCGTATGGCCGTAGGCGCGAACGTCGCCCTGTACGCCAACGGTGCGCACAGGTAGCAGCACCGCGAAGTACTGCCACGGCATATCCATCTCCCGCGCTCCCGCAGCAGCCTCGATTTCCTGCTCTACAATGTGACATGCCTGTCGTACCAGCGCAGTGCGTTCGCGCGTCGCTTCACCCATTACCCGCACTGCTAGGCCAGGGCCGGGGAACGGCTGCCGCTGCGCGACTGAAACACCGAGGTGCTCCGCCAACGCGCGAACTTCGTCCTTGTAAAGCTCGCGCAGAGGCTCGCACAGTTCCATCTCCATATCCTCGGGCAGCCCACCGACGTTGTGGTGCGACTTGATGGTGTCGCGTAGTCCGCCGCCCGACTCGATCCAGTCCGGGGCAATCGTGCCCTGCACCAGCCATTCCGCGTCAAAGGTGCGCGCTTCTTCCTCAAAAACGCGGATGAACTGCTCGCCAATCCGTCTGCGCTTCGACTCAGGGTCGGTCACCCCCTCCAGCGCCGCGTAGAAGCGGTCGCTGGCGTCGACTACGCGGTGATTCACCTTCATCTCGTTTAGCATGAGGCCGACTGCTTGCGACTCATCCAGCCGCATGTAGCCAGTGTCAACATGAACTGCCAGCAGCCTTTCACCAAGCGCACGGGACGCAAGCACTGCGGCCGCCATGGAATCAACACCGCCCGAGGCGGCAATAACCCCCCTACCAGCGACCTGCTCGCTAATGGAAGCGACAGCCTCCTTTGCAAAGCTGGCGGGGTTGAAGAGGCCCATGCGCGCGCATACGGACCATCGTCTTTAAGGCTGGTTTTCAGCGAAGGCAGCAGTTTTATAACTCATGGCATGGGTAAACGAATGGCGTTGTTACGCCGGAGACAAGACATGTCAAAAATCATGGCTCTTTTTGCCGCTCTGTTATTCGTCGGCACGCTTGCTGGCGCAGTTGTTGCGGAGGATGACGCTGAAGGCGAGCGGCCGGACCGGCTGGCTAGGCTTCAGGACCAAGTTGAGAAGCGGCTGGCGCGACTGGCCGATTTCCGCGAACATATGTCAGATGACGCTGACAAGTCGCGACTTGACGCGCTGGAAGCGCGACTCGAGGTACGCCAAGCGAAGTTGGCAGAGTGCGCTGCTGACCGCGAAGCGTGTAAAGCCGAACGTGAGGCAAAGCGCGAAGAGTATCGCGAGGCAACCCTCGACAAGATGATTGCACGTACTCAGGCAGCACTTGATCGCGTATCAGAATGTCGCGCAGATTCAGACTGTGCAGCTGATGAAGAAAGGTTGACTGCAATTGAAGAGAAACTAAGTGAGCGCCTATCCAAATTAGAGGCATGCCAATCGGGTGAAGAAGAGTGTAAAACTCCCAAGCGCCCCCATGGCCGTACAGACTACCTCAAGGATCAACTAAAGGACAGGCAGAGCACATCTAAGGACACTCCTAAGGAAAGATAGGCTAGGTTCGTGCGGAAGCGCGAACATTGCGCTGTTGTGAAAAATGTCACAGGAAGAATACCAGAGCATAGCTCAGTCAATTATTGAGAGCTCCACACCTGAGATTAATCTGGAGCAGCAACTTTCCATAGATAATTTCGGCAGAGGGATAGACGCCTTTTCGCTATACAACTCAGTCTATCTCGAAATTATAGCATACGAAGAGAACGCAAACAAGCAGGAGCAGGCGACTACACTCCTTGGTGCGTTCAATCATCATCACCTGGAATCTCGTAAAATCCTCATTAATTCGCTTTACCAATCATTCTGTGGCAATTACAATATTGCCTATTCACTATTGCGTAATTTCATCGAATGCCATATGCGCGGTGTTTTTCTGAANCAGTTAGCTCTATCNCAACACGAGTCTGGNTTNTGGAANGTTNCNCTTTCATCCTCAGTTAANGAGAGTTATGGAGAGTTAGTGGATCAGTTGAATAATTACAGGNCCAATCGAGANAAAATTCTGGATAATGCCCAGTTTCTGGCTATGGCCTCAGACGTCAGGCAGGAATTGAGTTTCAGTGATCTTTTGAGGGAATTAATTTCTTGGGAATTAACTGCTCCCGAGGAAAATTATCACAATTTCAGGAACTATTCCCGGTATGGGAAATTGTCGGGTTACGCCCACTCCGAGGAAAAAACACATGACATATCAAAGCTCAAGAGATATTTTGGCAATGATGAACAGAAAGCAATAGCTGGTGGCTCGATGATAATTCCCCAACTGAGTAAGGAATATCTCAGTGACATGTGTTGCGTAATAGATGCCTCCATGACTGTGATGTTCAACTTTATTTCACGCGTTCTCACTTTCGATTACTATTCGGGGTTTGAGGAGTTCATAACTGATTTGAAAGATGATGCTAGATTCACCAATGCACATCTGAACTACTGTACTAAATGGATGTCAATCTATCTGGAATAGATAGTAGTGCACCTAGCGCTTCCGCTTAATCTTCTTAACACGGCGAACTCGTTTCTGTGGAGCGCCATTTTTCTTTTCTCCCCACAAATTGTCAGGTGCCGCATTGGGCTCTGCGTCGGTGCGTGGTGGGAACGCTGGTGCGGTACGGTATTTGGCAACCGTGAGGACCACTGCCGGCAGTACCAATAGAGACGCAGCGAGAGCATAGAGAATCATCACTGCAGTCAGAATTCCAAACTGGCTGAAACTAGTCATTGGCGAAAAGGAGAGCATGCCAAAACCGGCCGCAGTCGTCAATGCCGCGCCGGTAATGGGCGTACCAGCGTGCCGTACCGCGGCCGACATAGCAGCCTCCGGAAAATCGCCCTTGCTGAGAGCCTCACGATAGCGATGAAGTAAATGAACCGCGAAGTCCACTCCAACTCCAATAGTAATTGCCGCTATTGATACTGTAATCAGATTAAGATTCCAGTTTAGTGCCCAGAGAGTTCCGTACACCCATGCAGTCACCAGCAGAACTGGAATAATCGCCTCAAACCCTTCAATCCAAGAACGGCATAGCAGAACTAACAACCCAAGACAAATTACTATGGAGACTGCCAGTGACCGTAGCATTCCGTCTGTCATGGTGCTCATCATCTGGTAGCGCTCGATTGGCTGGCCATACGGGGTTGCCGTAAGTCCAAGGTCCTCTAGTGGCACCGCATCTTCCTCTAGTTGCTGTAGTAGTTCGCCACCTCCCATGGTCCCAATATCGGCACTCGAGACGCGGATGAGCATCCCATTACAACTCCCATTTCCGTCGACACGTGCAAGAGCCCTGACCTCAGTCGATGTAAGATCTCCAGCGCCTTGCTCCAGCAAGAGGTCCAACAGCCGCTGCGTTTCTGCAGCACTATCAGGTAACCCGTCGCCATCACTGTCAACCATACCCAGTTGTGGCGCAAGTTGAGGAAATGTCATCTGCATGACATTCGCGATTGAGAAAGCTCGCGGCTCTCCACTAATTTGAGCGACCTTTGAATCGTTAGACATTGCTGCTTGGGTATCAAGCAACGCACGTAGAACTTCGGGACGTGCTAGGTCGTCTCCTTCTACCAACAGCCCAGCCTCTTCGCCCGCTGTATTTGCAAAGTCACGTTCATAGACTATGAAAGCACTATACATCTCAGAAGTAGGGTCAATCAAATCAGTCATATCCAAATCCTGTTCCAGTTGGAGTGCAACCCAAAGTGAACCTCCCGTGAGTAGTAGCGCTAATACAATTACAGTTACAGGCCTCGATTGGGACAAATCAGAAACCGCGTCTAGGGCCGGTACCAGAGCTGAACTATCTTCTAGCGGAGCTAAGTCGGGGTCTAGCCAGCGGTCAACCAGTAATCGTATCGCTGGCAGAAATGTAGTGGTCAGGATGAATGCAGCAGCTATACCAAGCGCGACATGAATGCCAAAGTCCCGGATTGCTGGTACAGTTGAAATGCGGTTTGCACTAAAAGCAGCCATAGTGGTCAATGTAGTCAGAAGTAGTGCAGTTCCGACCAATCTCACTGAAATCCGCAGTGCCCGTTCCGGCCCCTGGTAATGGTCAGCACGGTAGCGATGCAGGATGTGTATTGCATCATCAACACCAAGCGCCAGCACCAAGATGGGAGCAATGAATGTGTACTGGGAGAAGCGCAGTCCTAGCAATTCGCCAGCGGCAAACATCCAGAGCAGCGCCATCATCACTGCAGTGAGGCTTAGAATCACGTCAGTAGGGCGTCGCAGTGAGAACCACAGTAGCACAGCCATCGCCGCTAATGTGAGTGGAAGCAGTTTCGAGAGCGTCTTCTCTGATGCTTCCTGCATTGCCTGATTAGGCGCAGCCATTGAGTTCAATACCAGCATGTCACTCTCGAAAGTGTGGAAAGCATCGCGCACCGTGCGCTCGGAAGTTTCGTCATTGTACGCACCCTGTTTGTCGACCGATACTGTGACAAAAACTGAACGTGCATGCCAGACACCGTCCTTCTGTGAGGGAGCCCCGAACATCCCACCCGCCAGGGGGTCCTCAATCAGTGCTCCAAGCACAGTCTGTAATACTGAATCTGATGTACTTTCCAGCGTCAGGTTCTGTAGAGCAAGCATACCTGCGACGGCGGAGCCGGGAGAACTTACAGCCGTGTTAGTGTTATACAACCATTCCTGCACACTCGGTTGAGCCAAGAGATGGACTTCGAGCTGGAAAAGCTCCTGGAGGGATTCACGTGAGAGCAAGTTCCCGTCTGGCCTCTCAACTACAGCAGAGACACCGAATGGGAGTGGAAATTCGCCATAGGCAATCTGTCCCGCGTCTACCTCAGGTGAGGGAGGAAGGTAATCCTCCAGTGAGGTCTCAGTATCCATACTCTGCATTGGCTGTAGCGCCAGACCTGTCAAGAGTAATGTGACCAGCACGGTCGTCCATGGATAGGCTGCGACAAGCCGAGATAGCTCATCCATACGCGGCGATGCGACGCGAGCGGACATCGGGCGGCGACCGGCAGGTAGATAAAAACTGCTGGGCAGGCTAGTCTCCCGTAGTTCTGTAATGATGAGGCAAGACTAAATAAGCCTCTAAAATAGCCTGAAATAGTGTTCGAATTTCTGGAAGGATGGCATCCGGTTCAACAAGCGTTAGCCGCCGGACTTTTTACTTGGGGAATGACGGCTGGTGGCGCTGGGCTTGTCTTCTTTTTCAAGGATGTAGACCGGAAAATTCTAGATGCGATGCTGGGTTTTGCGGCAGGTGTCATGATTGCGGCCAGTTTCTGGTCATTACTGGCACCAGCGATTGAACACTCGGACAGCACCGTCCTAGGTGGTGTCCTTCCTGTACTGTTTGGTTTTCTGCTTGGAGGTATTGGCATGCGAGTAATCGACAATTTTCTCCCCCATCTTCATCCTGGAGCGCCTCCTGAAGAAACTGAGGGAATCAAGACCACATGGCACAGGAGTATGCTTCTTATTTCAGCAATTACGCTTCACAATATACCAGAGGGGCTGGCTGTTGGTGTTGCATTCGGAGCAGCAGCCACAGGAGATAGTATTGGTGCCGCCATTGCCTTGGCGATAGGCATAGGCTTACAGAATTTTCCAGAGGGTGCTGCAGTTTCCCTCCCTCTAAGACGAGAGGGTCTTTCAAGGAAAAAGAGCTTCTGGTGGGGCCAGCTATCTGCTCTGGTAGAACCAATTGCCGCAGTTCTGGGCGCTGCCGTAGTAGTGTACATGGATCCGCTCCTTCCATACGCACTCGCGTTTGCTGCTGGCGCGATGATTTTCGTGGTAGTCGAAGAACTGGTACCTGAGGCGCATCGAGGAGGTCATGGAGACATCGCCACAATGGGCGTGATGCTAGGTTTCTCTGTTATGATGGTGCTTGATGTCGCGTTTAGTGGTTAGAATTTAGGTTAGATATGGCCGGAGAACTTTTGTGGCTGGATTTAGAGATGACAGGACTCGATTCAAACTATCATGATATCGTCGAGATTGCAACGGTCATCACTGATGCGCAACTAGAGGTAATAGCGGAGGGACCTGATTTGGTGGTGCATGTGCACAAGGGGCGACTAGAGCGCATGGGCGACTACGTCCACGAGATGCATCAGCGCTCGGGATTACTCAATGAAATTCGCGCTTCGGAGCTTACGTTGGCGGAAGCAGAGGAAGAGACGCTGAGCTTCATCAACTCGCACTTGCCGCAGAACTACCGGCCACCAATGTGCGGCAACTCCATCGGCACTGACCGGCGATTCCTAGAAATTCAGATGCCTAAGCTGGAGAACCGTTGCCACTACCGTGTAGTTGACGTTTCAAGTGTCAAGGAGCTAGCGTGGCGCTGGTATCCAGAGGCAATGAAACAGGCGCCGTCCAAGCTCGAGGCGCACCGTGCACTGGGTGACATTCTGGAGTCAATTGCTGAACTCAAGTTCTACCGCACGCAATTCATGCAGTCGCCGGAGCGCGCGTGAAAAAGGTAGTAGTCACTGGCGCCAATGGTCACGTAGGTTACTCCATCACGAAGCTGCTGGTCGAGCGCGGCTACGACGTGCGTGCAACGGTACGCGACGCGAACGATTCCACGAAAACAGCACACCTCAATGCACTCGGCGTCGAAATAGTTGAAGCAGACCTGCTACGGCCGGAGACGCTTGCGCCAGTGATGGAAGGGCGTGACGGTCTGTTCCAAGTCGCTGCCGTCTATCGTAGCTGGGCGCGCGACCCACAGCGCGAAATCATTGACCCTTCGATTATTGGCGGTATCAACGCGCTGCGCACTGCGCATGCAGCGGGAATCGAACGAGTGGTGTTCACCTCCTCTACTGCGGCGATTGGTCGTGCAGGACCAGGCGGCGCGCCGCTAACTGAAGCGGAATGGAACGACGCTTCGAGGCATCCATACTCCTACGCCAAGACGAAAGCTGAACGCCGCGCTTGGACTTTCGCCGAAGAGAACAACCTCGACTTGGTAGTAATCAATCCAACCGCAGTCATCGGCCCCAATTTCCATCGGCATACACCCTCAACGGCACCATATCGTGCGCTGTTACGCGGCGAGTTGCACCGCATTCCGCCCATAGTTTACGGGCTAGTTGACGCGCGTGACGTTGCAATGGGGCATGTGCTCGCCTACGAAACGCGACAGGCTAGTGGTCGCCACATCCTCTGCACGGAATGCCTGCCGGCAGAGGAACTAGTCAATCTGGTCCACAAAATTGACCCCGAAATCAAGATACCAACCCGCCATGCAGCGCTATGGCAGGTCCGTATGCTCGCACGTTTGGAGCAGGTGCGCAGCTGGTTTGGTCGCGAGCCGAAATTTACTCCGGAGACGGTTCGCGAATATTTGGGAAAGCCAACGAATTATGATTGCAGTAAGGCTCGTCGCGAGCTGGGGTGGCGTCCATTGCCAATCCAGCAGACTGTACGCGACACGCTGGAATGGGTGCGCGAACATCCAAAACTTTTGTGACGACCAATATTTAAGGTAACTGCGGCGTTATATCTCATCTCCAGACCGGTACCTAAGCACGCTTACTCGTGCCATTCTTCAAGGAATATTTCCCGCAGGGCCATCGGCCTCCAGCAGAGCCACCGTCCAATCATTTTGAAAGACACCTTGCGGATCAAGCGTATTGCAGACGGTGCGAAAAGCATCGAACTTGGGATAGAGGGATGTCAGTTCGTTGGCCTCCAGTGGGCAGACTTTTCCCCAGTGCGGACGAGCATGGAACAGTTGTGACATGCTTCGGGCCATGAAGTTCGCGAACAGGGAAAATCCAGCACGTCGTGCTGGTCCCGCGTAGCTGATGAAGCTCAGCGCGTACCAGTCATCCTCCGCACCGCTGG
>NYZZ01000004.1 GCA_002687355.1 Methanobacteriota archaeon | reverse complement strand
GCCGCGTCTTCACCGCTGGAAATGCCGCCGATGCCAATGACTGGCGTTGCGTGTCCCGCATCGCGCAGAGCGCGCACTGCCTTGAGGACGCAGCGCAAGCCGATGGGGAGCAACGCCGACCCCGAAAGTCCGCCGAAGGCGTTGCCGAGCACCGGCCGCTCCAGCTCCGTGTCGATGTCGAGCGCCGGCATGGTGTTGATGGCGCTGACCGCCGCTGCACCCGCTTCGGCGCACGCCACGGCAATTGTGCCGATGTCGCTTACATTGGGCGAGAGTTTGGCGATGACCGGCAAATGCTCCGAAGCGGCGGCGACCGCTGCCGCCGCAGCCTCAGGATCTTGCGCGGTCAGTAATCCTGTGTAAGCCGCCTGCGGGTGCGGGCAGCTCAGGTTGATTTCGGCCAGCTTCGCGCCGGCTTCAGCGACGCCCGCGGCCAGTTTGCCGAACTCCGCCGGTGTATCGGCGACTAGGTTTGGGATAACCGGCACCTTGCCACCTTTAAGGTCGAACTCTTCGAGGAACTCCGCCAGACCTGGATTGGGCAGCCCCATAGCGTTCATCCAGGTTCCCGGCGCGACTTCTGCTACGGTTGGACCGGCATAACCTGGGCGCGGCTCCAGCGAGATTGATTTTGTGATTAGCGCTCCCGCTCCGGAGTCTGCCATCCGTTCCAGAATGCCTGGTGTCGAGTCCAGTATTCCAGAGGCGAGCAGAACGGGATTGGCGAGTTCGAGCCCTGCCAGTTCCACACTCAGGTCGGCCACGCTGCTGCCTCCGCCCTGACAGTTGTGTCGCCCCCACTTAAAGACGGCTTACGCCCGGGGCACGCTACTCGCGTAGGACAAACTGTGCCTGACAGTGGGGGCAGCCCAGCTGGACTGGTCTCTGGGGAGTAGCGACACTGATAGAGCCCTGGCAGGCGGGGCACGTGAGCTGAAGCGGTCCGTCGATATCATCGAAGTAGTCATCGTCATCCTCCTCTCTGCGCATCCGATTTAGCGCTAGCGCGCCGGCCGCTAGGACTACCAGTCCGAACAGAAGTGTACCTATACTTCGTAACCAGTCGCTATCGTTGCCCCCGCTGCCGCTCGGGGTGGTCGTGACTGGGGTTGAGATGACCACGACACTGACCATTGCGGTCTCGCTTTCGTACTCGTCATTCACTGTAAGTGTGGCAGTGTAGGTACCGGCTACGTTGAAGGTGGTTGTGAAGCTCTGAGCGTCTTGTTGTCCGTAAAGACTGAACGGCACTCCGTTTTGGTCTACAATGCTCCATGCGTACTCTAGCAGCAGGTCTTCCCCATCTGGATCACTCGACCCCTCCCCCGAGAAGCTAACCTCCAGCCCCGTCTCAATCATAATTTCTCCGCTCATCCACGCACCTCCAACTACCGCTACCTGTGCCACCGCTAGCGGCGGTTGGTTCACGGGCGCGAAAATCCACACCGACTTCGACAGTGAGCTGTCGACAGCGGTCGCAATCAGCACTTTCGGTCCCCAGTTGGCGGGCGTCCAGTCGAACACCACGTCTTTGGTCGTACCTGCTCCGATTTCAACAGTCTGCACCCCGATGCGAGTGGACTCCGCGTCAAGCACTAGCTCCACACTGCCGACGGCGCTGCCGTCGTTGGCGACTGTCACAATTATGGTTGTCGCGACACCCTGCGTGAGTGTCGCATCATGGTCGATGGAAGTGACGCTGAATTGTGGTTCAAGGGCCGCGATGTTGAAGTCAAGCTCGAGCTGGTTGTTGTCGACTGACGCCTCCTGCGGCGACGCTCCCGAAAGCTGTACATCCAGTCGGTGGTCGCCCACCTCAGCATCCCATTCTGTATAGAGTAGCACCTCGGCACCAGCATCTACCATTTGGCTATCCCAGTTTTCTAGCACGTTACCATCTAGTTTGAGTGTGACATCCACTTCGCCATCCGTTTGCCCCAGATTGCGCACTGAAAAACTGATATCGAGCGCCTCGCCCGCCAACAGTTCGCCCTGCAGCGCAAGTACGGCAGGGGCAAAGTCCGGTTCCTCTGGCGGTGGTGCGACCTCTAGCTCTAGCTCGTAGTCGTTGTTGGCAGTGTGCTGGTCGGCAGGTTCAATATCGAAAACCTCTGCTCGTAATGTGTGGTTACCATCGCTCGCTTGCCAGTACGTTTCTACTACTGTATCACTCTCGGGGTCTAGCGCGGGACCGTCAACCGTCGCAAACACCCCTCCTGCGTCGTAGAAGCGTACGCTGAAGCGGTCTGCAGACTCTTCGCCTTGGTTGACTACGGTAGCAGTCAGTTTCACCTGCTCGTTGTGCACTGGCGTATTCGGCTCCGCCGTTAGTGCCGTCAGTTCAAGGTCGACCCCCTGTGGTGGGGCTCCTACGTTCACGGTGAGCTCAAGCTCGTCATTGCCTCCATTTTCATCATTGTCTGCAAAGAGTTTTGCTCGTAACGTGTATTCACCCTCAGTGGGTGACCATTGCTTGGTGCGCGTCAACTCACCATCAGGGTCAATGTCGGGCAGGTTCCATGCCTCCAGTTCATTTGAGTCAGCGTAAAGCTCTAGGTGCGCGTCCTCGAGCACGGCGTCTCCGACGTTCTCAATCGTGATGCTGAGAGTTACATCATCGCCCTCAATGGGCTCTGCAGGGTCGCTGGAGAGTACACTCACCTTTCCGTCGGGCTGCGCGACATTCACGAACTCCCACGCGTCAACGTAGCCCCATCCGGAGTAGTAGTTGTATTTCGAGCTGTTGTCCGGCTCGGAAGCAGCGCCCCATGGCTCGGAGAAGTTGCGCATGCGCCACATCATTTCATTCTGGCTGCTGCCCGGCTCCAGCTCAGGATCGTCCTGCAACATCAGCGCCGCCAGCCCCGCTACATGTGGACACGCCATGGATGTGCCGTCCATAGTGGTGTAGCCGTCAGTCGCAATCGTAAATGGTGCCGGCGCACCCGCTGCGGCATGAATGTCGCTGCCGGGCGCTACTACGTCCGGTTTCAGCTCGTCCCAGCGGTCCTCGTCGCCGTCGCTGTCGCGCGGGCCGTAGTTGGAGTAACTTGCCACGAGGTCATCATTGCGGTCGACGTTGTCTTCAGGGTTCTCGGTCGCGCCGACTGCGATGACCAAGTCTCCCGCTGCTGGAGCGGGTACTACGTTGTCACCGTCGTTGCCCATAGCCGCTACCGCCACGATGCCCGCTGCCACGGCTGTGTTGGCCGCTTGCGAAACAGAGTCTGATCCATCGCTACCGCCGCTGGTACCGACTGACATTGACATCACCTGTATGCCATCGCTGCCGCTTGAATCCCAGTCTTCATCGGCGTGCTCCGTGCACCATTCAATGCCCTGCAGTACGTTGCCACCGGCGCCGATATCAGTCATCACCTTAACGTCGACTAGCCGAGCTCCCGGGGCGACCCCCATGTAGTCCGGTTCGCCATCGCTGTCTTCATCGGTCTCGCCACCAGTCCCAAGCGCCGTGGAGGCGGTATGCGTTCCGTGACCGTTACGGTCGTCAGGGTCACCGCCACTATCTTCCTCAGTGGTGTGGTCACCGCAGCCGCTGACACAGTCTACTCCAGCGATGAATCTTCCCTCGAAAGTCTCATGTTCGTTGTCGACACCAGTGTCGAGTACGGCGATGACAATCCCATCACCATCTAGTCCTCTGTCCCACGCCACTTGATCGTAAGTAGAGGAGTCTCGCGCTTTGATAGCGCGCACCGATTTATCGAGCAGCGGGTAGTAGATTGCTTGCCATTCGACTAGCCGGAGGTCAGGCAGCGCAGCCAGCCAACTGACCTTGTGCGCCGGCACGTCGTCCAGCTGCCAGACTGGCAGGTAGTGCGACTCGTAGCTGGGTGCCAGCCCTAGCGAGGCGAGAGCCTGACGCTGTGCGTCACCGGGCTTCGTGTCGAAAACAAGGAAGATATTGACCGCCTCGCCACGCGCCAACAGCGGTATTAGCCGGTCGTCGACTCCGTCACCATCGTCGTCAAAATAGCTCGGAGCAAACTCCGGCGCAGCGGGACCCGGCACTGCTGGCACCGCTGACAACAGCAGCAGCATAACGACGAAGAGGTAGCGGAGCACAGACAGGACGTTGGTGTTCGCGTAATAAAAGTACGGTGGCGCCTCCGTAGCTACTGTAATTGTTACTGCAGCCGTCGTTGCATTAACGCGTAGCCGACGACGCCGACGCCCGCCAGGCCAAGCAGTAGGGCCGGAATCCATTTGAAGAAGCTTGTTTCACTAGCAACACTCAGTTCGAAGGTGAGGTTCACCTGCAGTTCCGGCTGATTCACGCTCTGCGCGCTGAAGCTCACTTCATAGCTGCCGTCCGTTCCTGTGAGGCCAAGCAGTCGTACTTCGCGTGTCTCGAACGGAGCCAGCGACGTGTTACTCTCGGCCAGGTACAGCTCCAGCCCCTCCGGCAGCGTCTTGGAGAGCACAACAGTATCGAGGCCGTTGCCGGTGTTGGTGACGAACAGCGACCAGTCGCCGTCGTTCCGCTCGGACGCCGAAAGTTGCAGCCCGTAATACTGCGGCACGTTCACTGTGAAGGTGCTGCTTCCGGCGGATAGGTTATTGCTGTCGATAAGCGAAATACCCACTTCGTGCGGTCCCGCAACGCTGCTGAGCGAGGGAAGGAAGGATGCAAGTAGGCTTGCAGTTCCGGCAGGAACAAGGAGCGGGGTAGTATACTGCGAATTTTCCGAATGGATTTCGTACTGGAAGACATTCCCGTCTGCCCCCGTGTAGTAGCCGGAGGCATTTTGCAGGCTCCATTCTGCTGGATAATCGAGCAGTAACTCTACGAAGGCTGCTCCCTGTCCAGTGTCTCCCGTCAGAGTGATATTCACGATTGAGGCTGAGAAATCACCATCCTCGAATTGTGATGTGCTTTCGTGCTCGGCTGCCACTTGGTAACTGTGGGAACCTAGCGGAACGATTTGCAACGCATAACCGTCCATATTACTCACTGGGTCTTCATCAATCTCAGCGTCCGAGGTCCCCATCGCTGAAACAGTGTAGTTTCCCGCAGTTAGACTACCAGGTTCTATGGCGGTGAGCCACTCTTTAGAATCTCCCGGCACTAGTTTATCCCACTCGAATTGCCATGTTTCCTCACCGTCCGTTACGACTAGGTTGACAGAGGAGGCCGTAACCGTCCCCTGATTCGATATTGTCCCCCCAAGACCGAAAGGATGGCCTTCCGACAGAATTCCAGCGATTAGCCATTGTCCATTCAGATTTACCTCGATTATCGGTCCGGCAATCTCCACCACCAGGTCCGGTAATTGCAGGTCCACCTCCAGCACATCGGCGACAAAGTGGTCCTGCAGCCAGCCGTCGCCATCGTAGAGCAGTGCATCGAGCCGGTAGCTGCCAGAGCGGTTAGGCTCGAGTAGGACATCGGAGAGCGCGCCGCCGTTGCCTCCACCGAGCACGTGCTCCTCGTGCGTGACGACGTCACCATCCGTATCCTGTAGGAACAGCTCAAGTCGCGTCGCGTCGCCGCTGTAGTTGCCGGAAAAGGTGATGTTGGCGCCTTCCGCGTCCGCTTCCACTGCTAGTGACGCGTGCGTTTCAGGGAAGGTGTGCATAGCATCGATAAAGTTGCGCCAGCCACCCGTGGCGGCGGCAAGGTCGAAGTAGAGTGACGAGGGGGTTGAGGTGGGGTAATAGACCGTCAGTCCATGCGCGTCGCTGACGTCGCGGCGGCCAGGCTTCGTCCAGTGATCTTCGACGATGGTTGCGTTCATCTGTGCCTGTCGCACGTAATCGCCTGCTAGGCGAACCGCTGGAGATGGCACTTCTGAGGCTGCGTGAAGCGTCAGGTCGTAAAGGTCGCGGTAAGCGCTGTTCTCGAATACCTGGCTGTTGGCGCGCGCTTCATCCACCTCGTCTTGGTAGAGTGGTAGCGTCGCGCGCAATGCGGAGCCGAAGTCGGAAATGGCCTCATGTAGCGACTCCAGTTGCGCGGTGTCGACTACTGTTGCAGTCATCGAGTAGCCGCCGGGGACCGAGCCATTGCGATAGCTCTCGATGTAGGTGTGGACCACCGCCTCGAGCATCTGTTCACGCGTCGTCTCCGCGTCGAGAAGTGGCAGAAGGTGGTTGTAGGTCCACCCTTCTTGCGGCTCATACGCCTCCGAGCCGTGGACGTAGGTGGCGTGCTCGCGCAGCTCGTAGGCAATCTCGAACATCCCCATCAGGCAGGCGTCGAAGCCAATGAGTGTCAGCGGTCCGTGCCCGGTCGTGTCCCGATATTCCGCCAGTGCTCCCTCGATTTCTGGCACCGTTAGGTAGCTCTCCTCGTCCTCGGCTACACGCTTGAAACCGTCGCCGTGGTTCCAGATGACTAGGATGTGCTCCTGCGCGGGGTAGGCGGTCGTCGCCCATGTCAGGAAGTCGCGCAGCGTGGCTGGGTCACCCATATCCAGTTCGTCGCCCCAGCCAGAATTGAGGTCGCTGAGGGCAGTCTCAGTCAGTCCTTCATGCAGCACCCGGTAGGCGCGGCTGTCATGTTCACCTTCTTGGTCAATCAGGGCCACTACTTCCCGGTCACTATTCGAGCCGACTATCTGCATCTCAATAAGGTCGTCTGCCGCTTCATCAGAGAGTGAGTTGTCGCCCGCCATGTAGACGTAGAATCCCCATTTCGGCAGCGGTTCGTCACCGCTAGCCAGCCCTAATGGCGCAGTCGGCCCCGGCAGCGCGACCGGCGGTGTCAGCAACAGCAGCGCCAGCAGCAGTATTGTCACTCGTCCGAGGGACATCAGCCCGCCTGCCCTACGAGCGATATAAAGGCCAGCGGCCGCCGTGACTGCTGCTTCAGTCCCCAGCAGCGTCGCCTGTCGGTGCGGTCGCCTCGTCGCTGACCGGAGTCGACAGCGCCAGCCAGAGTGGCAGTCCGACAAGGGTGAAGGTCATGATGCTTGAGAGTAGGTGATAGAGTATGAATGGCAGTCCAAGCGTGTAAACTGCTAGCAAGTTAGCAGGCGTATGCGCCCACCAGAGCCAGAAAACACCAAAGTTGGTCCAGCCGTCATAGACTACTGCGAAGACCACCCCCGCACCAGCGAAGCGCATTACCAGTCCCGAGGAAAGATGTCCGCCGATCTGCGGTCGCCAGCGGCGTGAAGCTAGGGCCACCAACAGGAAGCCGCTGTAGGTGAACGCTACAATTGGCGACCCCCACAAGTAGCCCAGCCACCAATCACTAAGCAGTAGCATTCCCATAGTCACTGTGCATGCCCACGCGAAGGGCAGCAACATCGCCGCCAGGAAAGTAGCGACCGTTACAGTCTCAACGTTTGGATGCCCGTGCAGGGCAATACGTCCGCCCGCACCGAGCAATAACAGCACCCCGGCGGTGAGTGGCAATGGCAAGCGACTGCGGTCCATTGCACGGCCATGCCGGACTCTATAAATATCATTCCCGGAGAGACGATAATACAACTGAGAATTGCTCTTCGGTCAAGCGCCGTGTGTTAAGGTTGTAGCGGCTGGGATGGGAGCTGTCAACTAGCTCCCACTCCACGCCGGGCAGTGAGTGGCGCGCGCCGTGGCCGAAACGGAAATCCACCTGCCGGCCACCAACTGTAGTTACGACCTGACGATGCGCTACTCCACCAAGTGCCAGTACCATCTCGAGTTGCGGAAGCAGCTGCAGCTCCCGTTCCAGGAACGGGCGGCATTGCTTCAGCTCCTCGCCAGTTGGCTTGTTCTGCGGTGGAGCGCAACGCAGCGCGTTGGCGATGCGCACTCCATCTAACTCTAGTCCGTCTCCGCGCGAGCGTGAATTCGGGTTCGACCCCCACCCCTGCTCCCACAACGTGCGATAGAGCAGTTCACCGGCATAGTCTCCGGTGAACGGCCGCCCAGTACGTCCTGCACCGTGGGTGCCCGGTGCCAGTCCCACAATGAGTAGCCACGCGTCACGCTCACCGAAAGATGGTACCGGCTGGCACCAGTATTCATCGGCAGCATAGCCGGTTTTGCGTCGGTTCTCGCGGACGTCGGCAGCGTATTCTACGAGACGGGGGCATGCACGGCAGCCGATGACATCGTCAGCCAGTGACCCCATTACTGGTTGTTGCTTTTGACCCGCCTGAATGGGTGAATCCAGCTGGCAAGTGTGCGCGGACTACGTGTCTGCACCCACAGCTTGCCTTTGCCGTGATAACGGCTGATAAGTTGGTCCCCAAACAGGAAAGAGCTGATTGAACGGCCAGTGCGACCAATGCTGTAATCGAGCGACGCCTGCCAGGCAACCGCGTAGCCGCTGTCTACAGTGTAGTTCCCATCGACTGCTATTTCTTGGATATCGCCATAGGCGTTGAAGAATAACAGACCTGTCCCCGTGACCTGCAGCGCCAGCAGTCCTTCGGCGAAGACGCCTCTGAAGCCTTCAAAGCTTACCGAAGTCTCTATGTCGCCAATGTGACCAAGATAGGCCCCGCGTTCCATAATGAGTACCTCGTTCTGCATTTCGTAGGGAATGATGTCTCCTGGCACGCCCGGCGCTAGTGCAATTTGGCCTGCAGTACCTTCGACGTAGTAGGTGTTCTGGAAGAAGCTCTCACCCGTAAACCTGCGGCCGATTCCTTTCAGAAGACCGCCGCGCGCTTCAGTGCGCACCCTGATGGAATCATCCATCCACGCCATTGCGCCCGCTTCGGCGACCAGTTCCTCACCCGGTGATAGCTCGATTTCGACCGCTGCGTAGCTAGGTTCGCAAACCAGGCGATGTCGCATTTAGCCCTCCCTCGGAGGCAGCAGTGGCCCCAGTGCACCGCCGAGCCGGTCACGATCGTGTGACTGGACCAGGATGCGGCCGTTGCCGCGGAACTTCATTACCAAGCCTTCACCAGAGAGGGCAGACGCAATCCAGCCGCCCGCCTTGCCGATATCGTATTCCAGCCCCTCGGTAAAGGCGACGATGTGGCCGTTGTCAATCGTTATTCCGCCGCGCACCTCGACTTCCGAAATTCGTCCGTAAGCACTCACCAGCAACTCTCCTTGACCAGAAGCACGTACGTAGACCAGACCTTCACCGGAGAACATGCCTTTCTTCAAGCCTTGATACTGCGTGTCCAGCTTGACACCCCCAGAAGCGCCCATGAAGGAGCCGCCGGCGCAGATCCATGTTTCGGAACCTACTTCCAGCGATGACACCTCACCTTGCAAGATTGGCGCGAGGCCGACTTCACCTAGAGAGTTGTCCTTGACTCGATAGGTTGACAGGAAGAACGATTCACCTGCAAACATTGCTTTGGCACCTTCTTTGAGCGCCCCCCACAACCCACCTCCTTCACGCTTGCGCGTTTTCACATCGATATCCATGTTCCCCGATGCGCGATACATTGCTCCCGCCTCGGACACGAATTCCTCGCCAGGCTGGAGCGTGACCAGCGCTGAGCCAAAGGCCCCCCGGTTCGTTACTTCCACACTCATAGCAACCTCGGGGTGAGCCAGCCCGCCAACCCTGACAGCGTACGCGTTTGCACCCATATCTTGCCGTTTCCTTGGAACTTCATCACTAGCCCTTCGCCCGAGAGGAAGGTTGACTTCCAGTTCCCCATCCCGCCGATACTGTACTGTAGTGACGGTTCGAACGCTACTAGATGGCCTGTGTCGACCGTGAAACTACCCTTCACGTCCTTTTCGACCACTCCGCCATAGGCGTTGTAGAACAAGTCGCCAGTGCCGGAAATCTCAATCAAGAAAGCACCCTCACCTGAGAAGAATGCACGCCAGCCACCAAACACCGCCTTAATGTTCACTCCAGGCGTGCACGCTAGGAATGCGCCGGCGGTCAGGAATACGTGATCACCATTCATTTGCCTGTGCGTCACTGTTCCCGGCAGTTGAGGTGCGACGGCGACAGTACCGCCGTCAGGATGTGTGAAACGGCCGACGAAGAAAGATTCACCGCCAAACATCTTGCGGATGATGGCACCGAAAAACGAACCGAGTCGCTTCGATTTAGCTTCCATGTGCGATGACATACGCGACATCGCACCTGACTCCGCTAGCAGCTCTTCGTTTGGACCAAGCTCGACGACAACCTCTCCGTAGTCAGGGTTGCCCTGTATCTCGAAACGCATGCATTTACCTACACGTGGGGGTGATATAAGCTCGTCGTGGGCACTCTTATTAAGTAGTGGCAGGTATGCGACAAGAGGCGATTTTGTATGGACGGTAACAGACCTCTCGCGACAGCCATGGCAGCCCTGCTGCTGTTATCCAGCCTGATGGTACTGGCAACGGTCAGTGCTGATGGAAACGATAACCTCTACATTGAGAGATTCAATTACGACTATGCTAACCACACGACACCTCGCGCCGGCCATGACCACCCGTTGCGGGTAGACTGGGTCAATGATGGCGATACCACAGCCAGTGCTGTAACCATTGCCATTGAGTGGGGTTCGGAGTCTGTCGTGAGCGACCCGATGGACTTGGCTCCTGGCTCTGGATTTATCTACTTAGATGTCAACTTCGATTCCGACGGCGAAAAGGATGCAACCGCCTTTGTCGACTATGGTGGAGACTTTGAAGAGAGTGACGAGACAGATAACTACGAAACAACCACTTTCCAAGTCGAGCCGGAGGTCGGTACTGCCGACCTGAGTGCTGACTTGGACCCCAATAATGCACTACAGGATGTCTACCAGCCGGATGAGCTCATCTTCGTGGAGTGGATTGTCAACAATAATGGCAATGTTACCGCAGGGTACCCAAACCGTGAGATAACCCTGGCACTCTATCTCGATCCGCGTGGCAGCGACCCTACTAACCAGGTCGCTGTCCGCGTCTTTGCCATCGGTGACCTCATGCCCGAAATGGGAGAGGGTATGTTTGAATCATTCGATATGACTACTCCTTCCGATGAGGGGCGCTACGTTATAGCTCTCGTAATTGACATTGATGGCAACAACACCGATGCCGGTAACTTGTCTGACAACATTGAATCGTTTAATTTCTGTATAGGTGGCTGCAGCGATCCCGACCTAGTCGTTATTGGACAGGGACCCAGTACACTACAATTGGAGCCCGATATGGCGATAGCCTCCGAGACAACGTTAGTGCACTACTCAATCCGGAATGACGGCAACGCAGATGCTCCAGCCGGTGTCGTGATGCACCTTGAAGTCATGAGATGTCCCGGGGGCGACTGTGATGGACAATCATGGACCAAGGTTAATGAGACTGACCCATGGCGGGCGCCTCTGCAAGCGCAGACCGACATGGAGGACCAAGCGATACTGGCGATGGGGTGGGACGTCCCATCCGACGGCGTCGGTACGTGGGACCTGCGGGTGATACTTGACGCTACTGATAAAGCAGCGGAGATTTACCCTGACGGTGAAGAGAACAACATCATTCTGTGGAGTGATACCCACGGCCATGAGCTTCTCAACGTGCGCGAGCGCAGGGCCGAATTAGTGGTGCAGGGTATTGAGGCTGTTGGCCAGCCCTTCAAGGATCATCCCGTGGATATTCATATTTTCGTGGCCCAAGACCAGCACGAGGGACTGGGATACCGCAGCGCCAGTAACGTAACAGTGGACCTCTGGATCATGGACGAGAATTTCCAAGAGGTGCACATCGAGGATGCTGGAGGTGCCAAGGATGTGGGCCTTGAGGCACCGATTGGCTATGATTACAGTTGGACGCCGACTGCCACCGGCACCTATACCTTGCGTGCTTGGGTCGATTACGATAACAACATTACAGAGTGGTACGAAACTAACAATGAGATGCAGGACGTCACCATTGAAGTCAAGCGAAAACTTTCTGACCTAACTGTACTGGACGTTGAAATCAGTCCGCAAGACAATTCGGGCAACGTCATGGTAGGCGTAGCCAGCACTATCAGTGCCACCATCGCCAACCTCGGCATCCGTGACATGACCGCCGGCGAGGCCTCGACAATGAACGTTACATTCTATACAATCTCACCTGTTCATGAACTCATCGCGGAAATCAATCCCGGGACGGCACTGGCTGTTGGCCAGAACATCACCGTCAGCACCAGCTTTGTCTTCAGCGTCCGTGACCAGTACAAGTTGGTTGTGAAGGTTGACGAGCGCGCCAAAATCTCCGAGTATGGCGAGAATGACTACCCGTCACGCACCGATGCACCCAACGAACTCTCGAAGACGGTATTTGCAGAATCTTCTATTGATGCCTGGATTAATAACGTCAGTGTTGAGAGCGGTGTTGCGGGCAAGGATCATCCTATAACCTTCGATTTGGGCTTTGAGAACCTGCCACTAGAAGGTAACCACTTCCTATATTTCACAATCACCGTTGAGCATTCCAACGGTGCTGTTGGCAGTTATATGGAAATACCTGCTGGCGAGGGCTACCAGTTCGCCCCTGGTGATGACCCAGTGTTGCCATACGGTGCTTACGTCAACTTGAGCGTGAATAACCCACAGACCAGTATCAGTGTCAGCTGGATACCGGAGGCCGACAAGGGCAGGAACTACACTATCACAGTAATTATCCTTGCCGCCATTAACATTGATTCCAGTAATGATCAGGACTCGTCCGTGGCTGACATCGAGAAGCTAACTACAGACCTGGTGGTCGAGAGCCTTACTGTTACCGACCGCGGAGAGAGCGGTCTGCGCATTGACGTGCTGGTGCTATATCCGCGTGGGGAGCAGGACTCATTGAATGGAGTCGAGGTGACATTACATGTATTCGACTATGCCGACTGGTCCGCACGGGGGAACAGTGCGACCCCGCGTGACACCTTCCCTGTCAAGTCCATTGAGGGGGCATTGGGCCGTGGCGACTCACGCATCGTCAGTTTCACTTGGGTCCGCAATGTGGGCGACTTCGTTTTTGTGGCCGAGGTTGACCCCGACAACAAGGTGCGCGAACTGGATGAAGAGAACAACCTCTACGATTCAGAGGTAATCACTATCAAAGCGCTGGGCAGTGGCGGCAGCGGTAGTGAGGAGGACGAGGGTTTCTTGGGCTTGCCGTCACTCTCTCCGCTGGCACCCCTTGCACTGCTCGGGGCCGTGGCCCTTCTGCGTCGCCGCCGCTGATGCGGCACACGGCACTGCTCTACTTCATCGGTCCTGCGGGGGCGGGGAAGTCGACACTGGTAGCTAGTTTGCAGGAATGGCTGACGCTGCAGCGCTTCGAAGGTCTTGCCCTGAATCTTGATCCAGGCGCCGAGACGCTACCGTACAGCGCCGCAATCGACGTGCGAGAGCGATTTACGCTACGAGAAGTGATGGCCGAATACGGCCTAGGACCCAACGGCGCACAGGTCGTTTGTGCCGACCTGTTAGCGATCGAGCTGGAGTGGCTGCAGCAGGAGCTAGATGGAGTCAATTGTGACTACGTACTGGCTGACGCACCGGGGCAGACTGAGCTGTTCCTCTATCGCGAGGCTCCGCAGGTATTGGTTCGGGGGCTCTCACCGCGAACTGGACTGGTAATCCTCTTCGACCCGTTGCTGTCGCGGACACCGGCAGGCTTTGTGACGCAGCTACTGCTCGCGGCGGCAGCGCACCTGCGTTTCCCGGTACCGATGTTCCCCGTCCTTACGAAATCAGACTTGCTCGAGCCACAGGAGGTCGACCGCATCCTGAGCTGGGCATCCGACTTGGAACTCCTGCGGGGAGATATGCCTCCCGCGGAAGGAATGGGTGAGGTGCTTTCCGGCGAGCTGCTACAGGTACTGCAGAGACTAGCGCTGGAGTCGCAGCTGGTTGCAGTTTCGTCACAGGAAGGTGAAGGTATGGAAGATCTCTACGCGCTGGTACAGTCTGCCTTCGCTGGTGGTGACGACCTTGAGGCGCATGTCGACGCGCACTAGCATTAAAACCTGCAACCTTTCGCCGACGCATGCCATCCGCGCCCGAAGTCCGTATCGAATCCCATGACGACTTCCTGCGGCTGCTTCTCAACCGTCCGGAGAAGGGCAACGCGCTGACGCCGGAGATGATGGGTGCGCTGACCGCTGCCTTTGCTGGCGTCGCAAATCATGTTGGCTTGCGCGCAGTTATCTTGCAGGGCATAGGCAGGCAGTTCTGCACCGGCGCTGACCTGAACTGGATGGTATCGTTACCAACAGTTGAGCAGGGAGAAGCCTTGGCCGAACTGTTTCGCACGATTGCCGTTTGCCCGCTACCAACACTGGCGCTGGTGCAGGGCGGCTGCTACGGCGGTGCGATGGGGCTTGTCGCAGCGTGCGACTTCGTGCTCGCTACGCCCGACGCGGAGTTTGGCTTTACCGAGGTGCAGCTGGGTCTTGCACCAGCTGTAATTTCGCCATGGGCTGTACAGCGGCTAGGGGTGGCACGCACACGCGAACTGTTTCTGACTGGCGAACGGTTCACCGCACAACAGGCGTTAGATATCGGACTGCTCTCGAGTGTTACTGAGGACCTTGAGGCAGCGACGGAGGTGCTACTAGCTGCACTTCGGTCTGGGGGACCGCAAGCGCAGCGTGCCATCAAGGAAATGCTGCTGGCACGCGATGAAACAATTGAGGCGCGCGATGCCCGGTTGGCGCGCGTTATTACAGCGCTCCGTGACTCTGATGAGGCACAGGAAGGTGTCACCGCCTTCCTTGAGAAACGGAAGCCGGAGTGGTAGATGCAGCGGGTACTAGTCGCGAACCGGGGTGAGATTGCGTGCCGTATTATCCGCAGCTGCCGCGAGGTTGGCCTCGCAACAGTGGCGGTTTATTCCGAGCCCGATTCTGATTCTCCACATGTGCGGCTCGCCGATGACGCGGTCAGCATCGGACCGGCCGCACCGGCCGAGAGTTATCTAAACGTGAAAAAGTTGATAGCCGCCGCGCGCTCAACGCGCACCGACGCTATCCACCCTGGTTACGGTTTCCTCTCCGAGAACGGTGATTTTGCTGCCGCAGTTGAAGAGGCGGGCTTTGTCTTTATTGGTCCGACAGCGAAGACGATTCGCCAGATGGGTGACAAGTCGGCCGCCAAGGCGTTGATGCAAGCTGCGGGAGTCCCTGTGATTCCGGGCCACGCCAAGATAGTCGAGAAAGATTTCACTGAAATCGCGGCCGAAATGGGCTACCCGCTACTGGTCAAGGCAGCCGCCGGTGGCGGCGGCAAGGGAATGCGCGTCGTGAAGTGCAAGGACGATCTGAAGGCGGCTGTTGAGGCTGCGCAGTACGAGGCTAAGATGGCTTTTGGCGACGAACGATTATTAATCGAGCAGTATATAAATCAGCCACGGCACATTGAGGTGCAAATCTTGGCCGACGATGAGGGCCATACTGTACATTTTGGCGAGCGCGAATGTTCAGTCCAGCGACGGCACCAGAAAATCATTGAGGAAGCCCCTTCACCCGCCATTACACCTGAATTGCGCGAGGCGATGGGCTCAGCTGCTGTTTCGGCGGCAGAAGCAGTTGGCTACCGTAACGCAGGTACCGTGGAGTTCCTGTTCAAGGATGGTGAATTCTGGTTCTTGGAGATGAACACGAGGTTGCAGGTCGAGCATGGTGTTACTGAACTTGCGTACGGAGTCGACCTCGTGAAATGGCAGCTACGGATTGCTGCTGGCGAGCGACTGACGCTACAGCAAGCAGACATCATGCCACGTGGCCATGCTATCGAGTGTCGNGTCTATGCCGANGACCCGGCACGCAACTTCCTGCCGTCTCCCGGACANNTCCNNCGGCTNCACGAGCCCGTTGGGCCCGGCATNCGTATCGACTCCGGCATTACCGAAGGGCAGCAAATCGGCAGTGACTACGATCCATTGCTCGCCAAGCTTCTGGCGCACGATGCGAGTCGTGATGACGCGCTGGATCGCATGACTCAGGCACTGAGCGACTATGTTATTCTGGGACCAACCACGAACATTGCACACCTCAAGGCAATTCTGCAGCACGACGCGTTTCGTGCGGGCGACCTTGATACACATTTTATCGAAACCTATTTCGGAGATTGGGCGCCTGCTGCCCCGCCGTTGGAGGCGCTCATCGCTGCAGGCGTAACTCGCAGTGGTAGTAGTCGGCAAACAGCGCAGATGACCGGCCGCGACCCCTGGTCGCCTTGGAGCAATCAAGGTGGCTGGCGACAGGGGGTGTAATGATAGAAAGCTACCGTTGCGGTGACTCCCAGCACACTGTTGAGTTGAGGCTCCGCGCTGGCGAATTCTCAGGTGAGGTGGATGGTGAATCGGTTGAGGGTTTTCTCGCCGAGCTGGAGCCTGGCTTGCTCGAAGTCGATACCGGTGCTGGTACTGTACAGGTTCACTTTGTACAAGATGGCCGACGCATTTGGGTTCATTGCCATGGACAGGCGTGGGCGTTTGAGCGAATCGCTACCGCGCGGCAAGGAGAGCCGGAGGCAGCAAGTGACCAGTTGCTGAGTCCAATCACCGGTAAACTGGTTGAGCTGCGTGTCTCCGCGGGCGATTCGGTTGTGAAGGGTGACACACTTGCCGTGCTGGAAGCGATGAAGATGGAGCACCGACTACACGCACCACGTGACGGTATCATCGCGCAGACAACATCAACAGAGCCGGGCGGGCAGGTACGTGAGCGTGAGTTGGTGGTCGAGCTGGAGGTGGTCTGATGGAGCCACTTACGAGTAATATAGACACCAGTAATTCCAGTTTTCATGCCAGTCTGGAGCACAATCGTGCATTGGTGACAGAACTGAAAGAACGATTGGCGCAGACACGGAGTGGTGGCTCAGCGAAGGCGGTCGAGCGCCACCGCGCGCGCGGAAAGCTCACTGCTAGAGAGCGTATTGACGTACTACTTGACCCGGGCGCGCCATTCTTGGAATTCTCACCGTTGGCAGCCGTTGAGGTCTACGATGATAACGTGCCAGCGGCTGGTATCGTCACAGGTATCGGCGTTGTTCATGGACGCGAAGTTGTGGTATTGGCCAACGATGCGACAGTCAAGGGAGGTACCTACTATCCATTGACAGTCAGGAAGCACCTGCGTGCCCAGGAGGTAGCTGCAGAGAACAGGCTGCCTTGTATTTACCTCGTTGATTCAGGAGGAGCCTTCTTGCCAAAGCAGGATGAAGTATTCCCTGATAAGGAGCACTTTGGCCGTATTTTTTACAATCAAGCGCAGATGTCGGCCGCTGGAATAGTACAGATTGCAGTAGTGCTCGGCAACTGTACTGCTGGCGGTGCCTATGTCCCGGCGATGAGCGACGAGACAGTTATCGTCCGCGAACAGGGAACAATATTCCTTGCTGGACCGCCGTTGGTGAAGGCTGCCACTGGCGAGGACGTCACAGCCGAGGAGCTTGGCGGTGCCGACGTGCATTGCCGCGAAAGCGGTGTCAGCGACCACATCGCTGAAGATGACCAACACGCACTCGAAATCACGCGTTCAATCATTGAAAATTTGAACCGTCCCCCAAAGTCGAAACTGGATGTCGCGCCGCCCGAAGATCCGTTGTACGACCCGGCAGAGATTTACGGTATCCTTCCGGCCGACACGCGGCAGCCGTTCGACGTGCGCGAGATAATCGCGCGCTTGGTCGACGGCTCTCGTTTTCATGAGTTCAAGCCGCTATACGGGTCCACGCTTGTCACTGGCTTCGGACGACTCATGGGCTACCCAATTGGAATCCTGGCCAACAATGGCGTGCTCTTCTCCGAGTCGGCGCTGAAGGGCACACACTTCATCGAGTTGTGCTGTCAGCGTGGCATCCCACTGTTGTTTCTGCAGAACATCACTGGTTTCATGGTCGGCAAGGAATATGAGGCGGGCGGCATCGCCAAAGATGGCGCTAAAATGGTGATGGCCGTGGCCAACGCCAGCGTCCCAAAGTTCACAGTCATAATAGGCGGCAGCTTTGGCGCGGGTAACTATGGCATGTGCGGCCGCGCTTACGGGCCACGCCAGCTCTGGATGTGGCCCGGTGCACGCATTTCAGTGATGGGTGGAGAGCAGGCGGCCGACGTGCTCGCAACTGTCAAACAGCAGCAGCTCGAGTCGGCTGGCAAGTCGCTTTCTGCGAAGGCGCGCGAGGAAATTCGCGCCCCGATACTCGAGAAATATGAACGCGAAGGGAGCGCCTATTACTCGACGGCGCGCCTCTGGGACGACGGCATCCTCGACCCACTTGATACTCGCATGGTCGTTTCTCTAGGCATCTCTGCTGCCCTGAACGGTGAGATGCCCAAAACGCGCTTTGGCGTGTTCCGGATGTAAGAACGGAAGTTACGTGTTTTATATTGCCCATATGCAGGATTTGTGAGGTTCTGGCACTAACCTCGCGAAAACACCCTTCCCCCTTGGAATTCCTGCAGGCGCTTCGAAGGACGAGATAGCGCCTTCAGCGCCGCCGGCGCAGCGCGATGACGGCCACGGCGGCGACGGCGGCGGCCAGCGACGGCGCGGGGATGCCTTCCTCATCCTCTCCGGCGTCCGTGACAGTAACATTGCCTTCGTCATCAATCTGAAT
>NYZZ01000003.1 GCA_002687355.1 Methanobacteriota archaeon | reverse complement strand
AACCGAGTGGCGCGGGCGCTCACTAACGATTCCAACGCTTTCTCGGCCGAACTTCTGGCAGGACAGCTGCTCTTTGGCCATCTGCGCTGGCAGGAACTGGTCGGCAGCGGAGACTACCAAAACTCGGCCGATGTCCACGAGGTTGCGCTGTATCCAAACGGATTCCACATCGTGCTGGTGCTGCAGCTCGATCCAGAGCTCCCACTCGAGCTGCGTCCGCTCTACTGCCTTTACGACAACCACTTCCTGGCTGGCGAAATGCCTGCTATCAGCGGCTACGAACTAACGCTCACCACACAGGGTAGCACCAGCTTCCGTTCTTCAGGACTCCACTTCAACCACCTGCGCTGGGTGCGGCTGGCACCGGACAGCGCCGCGCTCGAGACGGGAGTTACCTTCAGCAGCGGCGAACTCTATCTAGACCCAACAGAACTACTAGGAGTCGGTAGCCGTTACGATGCGCAGAGTGATATCATTATCCTCGATGAAGCAGCACCACAGAGCAGCCCACTGCTAATGTTAATGCTCTACGCTCTGTTATGTGGCAGCAGCTGGCTGCTGCTGCGACGCAACCGCGAATACCGACTTCGTTTCGGCATCTACCGCTGGCTGGTAGTAGGGGCGCTATTCCCACTAGCTTTCTTGCCGTTCTCGGGGCCACTATTCATGCTTGCTGCACTGTTTAATGCGACGTGGGATGCGATACTGATTTTTCAGGCGCGACCTTACAGCCGACAGCACTCGTCGCGCGCGAGCGCGATGGTGCCGATTGATGAATCTCGCGTGGAGGATGGTTCCAACAGGCAGCTAACCGGACAAGTGATGCCGCACGAACGGGAGCTATTGGACGAACTACTTGACAGTGCTGCGCCAGACGCTCTTGACACGCTTGACCCGGCCATGGCACCACTGCTGGGCGAGCAGACTGATGAAGTGGTGCTGCCCGATAGTGAGTTGCAAAAGTTTCCCACTTCCAGTTGCCCCCAGTGCGATGCAGCGGTCGAGGAAAGGTGGCGTGCGTGCCCCAGCTGCGGTAGTGCGCTCGGTGAAGAAGCTGCCGTAGATGCACCTTCATCTACTACTAGCCTAGACAGCGAAATCCTAGAGGCGCGACCGGTCTCAATGGATGTGCTACTTTCAAGTCTCAAGGAGGATGAAAGTGCGGATGACAGCAATTCTGAAGAAACACGCGAAAGTAGTGACGGAATGGACGATCTGAGAAAAAAGCTAGAATCGCTAAACGATGACTAAACGCGGCGACGGCGAGCTGCAACCGAGATTATCCCAGCCAAAGCCAGAGCAGCGCTGAAGCCTGGCAGTAGTCCGGAGTCGCTGTTGGTATCGCCGTCGTCCCCGGTCTCGGAAGCCTCAGCAACCTGCAGGGTAATCGAAAGCAAGTTGTCGCTGCGGTCGAACTCGTCCACGACCTCGAGCATCGGATCGGCATTAAGCGAGAGTACCGTCGTGCCGGGCGCCGCCTTGCGCCATTCCAAAGTTATAATCGCTTCGCCGTAGCCTGACAGCCCTAATGGGCGCCCCTCCTGTCCGTCGAGGCGATAGCGGGCTTCCTCCCGTTGCCCTACACTGAGCGTGACGCTGAACTCACCCGTCGCCAGACCTCCGTGGTTACGTACCAGCACTTGCAGCTGGACTGGATCGCCTTCCTGTAGTACATCCGGCGCCAGCAGCTCAGGTGACTGGCCATTGACTTGCACCTCCATAAGCTCAAGATCGACAACACGCTCAACTGGAATGACCATTAGCAAATTAGCCTCTAATTCGTCGCTGCCGTCGCCGGGGGGGACTGAACTGGCTGTGAAACGGAACTCTACTTCCTCGCCCAGACGGTCTTGGTAATTAACCGGCTTCAGCACCACCTTCAACTGCTTGGCCTGCCCCTTCTCGACGGTAACGCTGCTAACGCTGGTTCCACCCTCTTCCACTCGCAGGTTCCAGTCACTGCGTGCGACAGTAGCATCAATATTGTAGGTGTCCCGGTCGCTACCAGTGTTGTGCATCGTAACTTGGAAGTGGTACTCGCCTTCCGGATTCAGCTCTTGTGGATCAATGGTAATCTGGTCGGGAACTCCCGAAAGCGTGACGCCGTGGGTGCGTACGCTGGCGGTGAGAGTGACGCGCGCATACTGCGTTGTATCGCCCTGCGAACGCACAGTCAGCAGCACCTGCGCCGAGCTGCCGCCGGGAGCACTGGCTGGTGCACCAACCTGGACTGTAGCGTAGTCGTACTGGCCAGTCGCTAGCTCCACCTCGCTATCATCGACAAGCTGTGCCTGCCATCCTGCCGGCATACCTGAGTCATCCAGCTCCATCCCAAACGTGTCGCGGGTATTGCCAGCGTTTAGAATTTTTAGTCGGAAATCAGCTTCGCGGCCGCGTGCCACTTGCTGACTCGTGGCCTCGGGTTCGATAGCAGCTTCATAACGGTCGACTTCCAACTCGTAGCTGATTGTTGCCTCCCACAGGTTTCCGTAGGTATCGGTTATCGAGAGACGGAAATCATACCAGTCCGCACCGATTCCGTCATCCTGCTGGTAATGCCAGCGCACCTCCAGTTCCATCAGGTAAGTGTGCCGTCGCACTAGGTTTAATGACTCTTGGAAACTGCCGCCACCACTGACGCCGACAACACGTACACTGCCACTTTCGTCGTCAAATGTGTCCACCCCTAGTGCGTTAGTGATGTTCACCTTCAGGAAAAGTGAGTCGCCATCTGCCTCGTCAACTCGATCGTTGCTAAAGACCGCTGCAGGGTCGAATAGAACCGGCTGCATTTCAATCACTAATCGTGAATCACATGCCACACCCTCACCGCATCCATCAACAGATGCGGCCTTGACCCAGGCGGTGCGGTTGTTGGTGTCGGGCGCCCAAGTAATACGGGTTTCCAGCTCGATACCCAGCACCGCGTAAGGTGGCACTCCATCCGCCCAAGGGCCGGCGTCGTAGGGCGCATCCTCCAATTCCATAGTATAATTGCCAACGAGCCACCCCTCCAATAACGACCCTGAACGGGATACTTCCTGTGTAGATAGGTCAGTTCGCTCTCCAGTCACATTCAAGTAAATTGTAGTGCGGAAGCTGATTTCCTGTACGTTAGTCGACTCTACCCAGATGACGTAACCATGGCTGTCACCCAGTCTCACCGAGCCGCCCAGTCCCAGCTGCCAACTCGCGAGCGGCTGGTAGTCCTGCTGGACCTCGTCGTTGGCGCAATTCCAGTACTTGGGAGTCGTGGCAGTCGGCTCCGTTATCTCCAGCTTGTAGACGTCGCCCAGCCCGCTGCGGCCGAAATAGAAGGGGATGTCAGCCTGCTCTGCCGCCTGTGCGCCGCTCATCAGCAGAAGTACAAGTCCAAAAAGTGTCAGGGGTCCGCGCCATGACATAGTACGCCCCTCCATTCGTGGAGTATTAAGGTTGCGCTGTGAAGAGCGGCTGTCCGCCACGTGAAGCTTGCGGTTCTCCGTCGGCAGCTACCAGCTCGCCGCGACGCCAGACACGCTGCGGGAAGATAGCGTCCCATCCTTCGTACGGTGTCCAGCCGGCGCGAGAGTGGAGTCGTTCGAGCACAACAGGGCGCGTTGCCTTGGTGTCAACCTCGATTAGGTCAGCTGGTTGTCCCCGAGCAATCCGGCCGCGTGAAAGGCCGAGACGGTCGGCTGGCGCTTCAGCCATTGCGTTCACCAGTCTCCCTAGTTCGAGGTTGCCAGTAACCACCTGCTGCAGCATCAACGGCAGCATGGTTTCGACGCCGGGGATTCCAGATGGAGGAGCGCCCGATGCCTTTTCCTCGGGGAGGTGCGGTGCGTGGTCGCTCGCCAGGACTGCAATGCGGCCGTCGCGGAAACCGCTCCATAGCGCCGCGTTATCGCGCGGCGTCCGTAGAGGCGGGTCAACCTTGCACTCCAGTGAGTCGCACGCATCCAAGTTCAGCAGCAAGTGGTGCGGGCACACCTCGGCGGTCGCACCCACTGGTAGTCCCGCCAAACCATCCGCCGTTGATAGATGCGCGACGTGCAACTGCGGTGATGCAGGCATTCCTGCTAGGCACTCCGCCTCGGCCAGCTGCCGATGTGCAGTATGCTCTGCCAGTTCGCGTGGCGGTCCAGGAGCAATGTGCGATGGGTGCTCACCGTGGATTACCAGTGGGTGCCCACCGGCAGCGGTGACCTCGGTGGCGGTGGACTGGTAATCCTCCCACGAGATGCCATAAGGGTAGAGCTTCCAAAAAGCGGCAGGCAGCTCGTCAAACCACGTTTCACGTGAAATGCCGGGGCGAGCGCTGACGCCCAGTCCGAAATCCACCACCGACGCTGTCGCGGCGCGTCGTGCCTTGTCGGCGAACGCAGCGGGCGAGTCAGTCGGCGGCTGGGTATTGGGCATGTCAACGACGGCGGTGATCCCTCCGCACGCTGCAGCCGTGGAGCCGGAAGCCCAGTCTTCCTTGTGCGGGAAACCGGGATCGCGGAAATGGACATGCATGTCCAAGCCAGCGGGCAGCAACATCCCACGCACGCGCTCTTTCGCACCAGAGATAGTCTTTGCAACGCGCTTAATCGTACCGTCATCGCCAATGGCGACACAGCCGTCCGTCAGACCGCGCTGCGGATGCCAGAATCTACCTTCGAGAATCACGCCTCTGCCTCCGGCAGCAACGACAGCCGTAGCGTATAGGTCGCCTCGCTACGACTACTAGCCTTGAGTAGCGCCTGTGTTAGCTCGCTAAACTCGGCAGGTGATGTCAGCTCGAGCTGTAATTGCGCCGACGCACCCGCAGTCAAGTTTAGCGTCAAGTTGAACGAGTCCGGCTGCCATGCCACTTCCCCAAAGGTGGCGTTGTCGGGATTAAGCCATCCGGTGCCGTAGGTCACGTTTGCTACAGCCAGCGTCGCGCTCCAGTTGACCGGCAGCTTCAGCGCCAACGTCAGGTTGTCATGCACCTCACCAGTGTTATTGACCCAGATAAGGGTCGAGTTCGAACCGCCAGCGGCGAATTCCAGCTCACCTTCGGCGGCCTCCATCTCCAGCCCGAACGGTGACGGGATGGTCATCAACGGTGACGGGACGAAGCAAAGTAGCAGCATCACGCCGGTGAAACCGCCGGCGAGCCAGCGAGGGGTGTTCAGTGATGTAATCTCCTCCGATGGCGGCGGATGTTCGGCGCCGAGGAAGTAGACCAATCCAGCAAAGATAGCCCACCCAAAATATGGTTCCGAGTAGCCAGGTACGCCGAAGAACGCCATGAAGAGCATCACCGATATGGCGAGGTAGGAGAGGAGTCGCGCACGCGGACCAAACAGTGCGCGAGCGATGTGGCCACCGTCAAGCTGTCCCGCCGGGAGCAGGTTAAGCGCAGTCACTAGCAGTCCCGCCCAGCCGGCGAACGCCACGGGGTGAATCAAGTAGTTGCCACTTAGTGTCATGAACTGTTCAGCGAGCGAGGCGAGCAGGTTGAACGCCAGTGGCGTCCCGAGGAAAATCAGGTTGCCGGGATCGACTGGCGCTTCGCGCGCTGCCTGCTCAGTGAGCCAGAAGCCAAGCAGTGTGATTGGCAATGCTGCGAGAAAGCCAGCGATAGGGCCACTAGCGCCGACGTCCAGCAGCGCCCGCCGGTTGGGAATCGGCTCACGGATAGCGATGAAGGCGCCCATCGTTCCGAGCAACAGTGGCGGCGGGATGGGGATGAAAAAGGGCAGTGATGCGTCGAGGTTGTGTTTACGCGCGTAGACGTAGTGGCCCATCTCGTGAATACCGAGGATAGTCAGCAACGGCAGCGAGAAGGTGAGCCAGCCATAGAATAGCGTCTTGGGGTGCAGCAGTATCAGCAGTAGGTCCCAGCCGCTCTCCAGCTCGTAGCTCCCGGCATAGCCAGCCCAGAAGAGCGTTCCTGCCCAGGTAGTAGTGAAGATTGTCGCCAGCAGAAGGTAGAGGTTGGTGCGCTTGGAGCGGGTTTCACGCCGCGGTTGCGGTAGCAGCACCAGTAGTAGTTCCCCTCCGGCGCGTCGCAGCATCGGGTGCAGACGCACGCCATCAGCCTCTGCCTTCAGGTTGAGTCGTAACTCCTCGAACGCTTCCCCCAGGTCTAGTCTTGGCTCGACCAACAGCAAGTGAGCCGAGCCATCCCAGCGCGATTCAAGCACCTTCCAGCCGCGCAACTCGACGTAGGTGCGTGGGTCCTCCTCGGCAGTCACCATCGCGGCGCAGGCAGGCCGGCCAGTTATACAATTTGCCGGCCAAGGGGCGAGCGCTTTTATTGACGGCCGACATGGCGGTCGTCAATGGTTATTCAGAAGCCTGGGAGTGAGGTAGAACTGGATGAAATCACTGCCTGCCCTGAATGTAAATCAGAGCACTTAGTGCGCGATTATAACCGCGGTGAAATGACCTGTAGCGGCTGCGGCCTAGTAATTGACGATAACTTCATTGACTCGGGACCGGAATGGCGTGCGTTCGACGCCGAGCAGAACGAGAAGCGCGCGCGTGGCGGCGCACCGATGACAGTGATGGTGCATGACAAAGGGCTATCGACTGACATTGGCTGGGGCAACAGAGACACCTACGGAAATGTAGTACCTACCAAGAACAGGGCACAGCTGTTCCGCATGCGCAAGTGGCAGAACCGTACCCGCGCTTCAACATCGGCTGATCGTAACTTGGCGCTGGCGCTTAAAGAACTGAATCGGCTTGCATCCAAGATTGGGCTACACCGACAGGTGCGTGAAGAAGCGGCGATGCTCTACCGCCGTGCAGTTAACCAGAACCTAGTGCGGGGCCGCTCCGTGGAAGGTGTCGCGGCCGCAGCCCTATACGGCGCCTGTCGACGCTGTGAGGTCCCGCGCACGCTGAACGAAATTACTGAGGCCTCACGAGCCTCCAAAAAGGAGGTGGGACGCACCTACCGCTACATCTCGCGTGAACTGAAGCTGAACCTACAGCCGGCTTCGCCTGTAGTCTACATCGAACGCTTCTGCAAAGAACTGAAGCTGCCGGGTCATGTTGAGAACGCCGCCGTTCGCATCCTGAATCAGGCTGTTGAGGCTGAACTCACCTCGGGGCGCGGACCCACAGGTGTCGCGGCTGCAGCCATCTACATCGCGTCGGTGCTTTACAACATGCGCAAGACGCAGAAGCAGATTGCCACAACGGTTGGAGTGACCGAAGTCACCATCCGCAACCGCTACAAGGAGCTAGCGGAGAACTTAGATATCTCAGTTCAGGCATAGCGCGCATGCGCGTTCAGAGCAGACGTGACGGTGTGGTAAAACTGTGGCTGGAGCACGATGATGATCTTTACCACCTAGATCTGCTACTCGAGCCGGGTGATGCCGTTCGCGCGAGCACCGAACGACGCGAAGCGGTGCAAGCGGACCGCCTGCGCGCCGAGCGTGGACGCAAAAAGAAACTAACGCTGACACTCGAAATCGAGAAGGTAGAATATCAGCCGTTCGGTCAGCGACTGCGCTGTCACGGCCCGATTACTGAGGCAAAGCGCGACGTCGGTCAACACCACACGCTGCTACTGGAGTCAGGCGACGACCTGATACTCGCCAAAACGAAATGGGCACCACACCACAAACGGAGGCTACAGGAAGCGGCACAGCCTGTAGTGCGCGCGCTTGCCGTCGCAATCGAGGCTGATTCGGTAGTTCTAGCAGAGGTACGCCCCTACGGCATCCGTGAGCTGCGATCGTTGAACCGCGCAGGCGGTAAGGGCACCGGCGGTGAGACGCAAAAGGCATTCTTCGCGCGAGTCTGCACGAGTGTCGCCGACACGCTAGGCAGCGATAGTGTGGGTGCGGCGCTGATTGTCATCGGCCCTGGCTTCCTAAAGGAGGACTTGCTGAAACAGGCCCGCGCTGATTCACCGGAATTGTGGGGAGGTGCGAACGCCGTCACGGCAGGACAAGGGGGCCTAGCGGGTGTCCATGAAGCACTTCGGAGTGGCAAGCTGCCGCAGGCGGCCGCTCAAGTACAGTTACAGCGAGAGTTGGAGGCGGTCGAACTGCTCAATAACGCTCTAGCAAAGAACCTAGCTACCTACGGTATAGCGCAGCTGCGTGCCGCGCTCGAAGCGGGCGCGGGCGAACGGCTGCTAATTCTCGCAGCCGAGACGCGTTCCCCAAAAGGCCGCCAGTTGCTGGCGCTTGCGGAGCAGGCGCGCACCGAGGTAGTCGAGGTCTCATCGCACCACCACGGCGGCGAAATTCTAGATGGACTAGGCGGTGCGGCGGCGGTGCTGCGCTACAAATTATAACCTGCGCCACAGCGCTTAAACGCGCGCCGGACTCGTCGGCCACATGATGCCCGGCATGGGTCGCATGAACCCGCGCATGATGAAGAAGCTGCAAAAGCAGCTGAAGCAATCGACCGAGGAAATCGATGCGACCGAGGTTATCATCCGCACGTCGGAGAAGGAACTCTACTTCGACGCACCCGCGGTGACAGCGATGGACATGATGGGGCAGAAGAGCTACCAGGTCGTTGGTGAACCGCAGGAGCGGCCACTTGGTAGTGGTGGCACAGTGACTGACGACGGTGGGGGCGACAATGGTGACGCCACGGAAATCCCGGCCGAGGACGTGGCGCTGGTTGCTGCGCAGGCTGGTGTCTCGGAGGACACAGCGCTCGAGGCTCTACGTGAGTGCAATGGCGAGCCGGCTGAAGCGATTATCCAGCTGATGGAGGACTGATGGACTTCGCGGAGACCGAGGAGCAGCGGATGATTCGCGACATAGTGCGCGACTTCGCTGAGAATGTCGCGGCACCGACTGCTGTGGAGCGTGACAGGACGCAGCAACCACCGGTGGCTGAATTCAGGGAATTCGCCGGGTTAGGCTTTGCTGGAATGACTATCCCTGAGACGTATGGCGGCCAGAAGCTGGACGACATTTCGGAGGCCATCGTAGTCGAGGAGCTGTCACGCGTCGACCCGTCACTGGGAGTGATGGTTGCAGTACACGTCGGGCTCTGCTCAATGACCATCGTGCTGCACGGGAGCGATGCGCAGAAAGAGAAATACCTCCCGCAGCTCGCGAGTGGCGAGACACTGGGTGCCTACTCACTCAGCGAGGCCGGTTCGGGCACCGACGCCGCCGCGATGTCGGCAAAGGCAACCGACGACGGCGACTGCTACGTGTTGAATGGTGAGAAGATGTGGGTCACCAATGGCTCCTGTGCCGACCTGTTCGTCTTGTTCGTCAAGGTCATCGACCACCCTGATTATGGTAAGAAAAAGCACGGTGGTGTCACGGCATTCATCATCGAGAAGGGCTTAGACGGCTTCGCGATTGGCAAGAAGGAAGACAAAATGGGTATCCGCTCCAGCGACACCACTACGCTACTGCTTGATAACTGCCGTGTCCCGAAAGAGAACGTGCTCGGTGAAGTAGGCAATGGTTTCCACATCGCGATGAATGCGCTTGACAACTCACGCATCGGCATTGCTGCGCAGGCGCTGGGAATTGCCCAGGGTGCCTACGAGACAGCGCTGAAGTATGCACAAGAACGCGAGACCTTCGGAAAGCCGATTGCACAGCACCAGACTATTGGCAACTACCTGGCAGAGATGGCGACGCGCACAGAAGCAGCGCGACTGCTGGTCTACCGTGCCGCGTGGGCCAAGCAGCAGCACTATGAGCAAGGTGCACCGCGCCATACGCTTGAGGCAAGCATGGCCAAACTGACTGCCGGCGACACCGCAATGTGGGTTGCTGACCACGCTGTGCAGGTACTAGGCGGCTACGGCTATACCACAGACTTCCCTGTCGAACGCTTTTTCCGCGATGCTAAAATTACCCAGATTTACGAGGGAACGCAAGAAATTCAACGTGTCGTTATCGCGCGCGCGTTGACGCGCTAACCTATGTTGTGAAGAACACCAAGTATTATAACGGAGGCTCCCTGCGCCGCCATCCTGCCAGGAGGCAGGTATCAGAACAATGAGCAGAAACATATACGTGGGCAACCTACCATGGTCGTTCAAGGACGAGGACCTCGGACAGTTGTTCGGGGAGCACGGTGAAGTGCAGTCAGCCAAGGTCATTATGGACCGGATGAGTGGCCGCTCGCGCGGCTTCGGTTTTGTCGAGATGTCGACCCCCGAAGAAGCGGGTGCAGCGATCGAGGCCCTAAACGGCAGCGAATCTGGCGGACGCACTCTCAAGGTTGACACCGCCCAGGAACGGGCGCCACGTCGCGACAACTACTGAGTCGTACAGGCGATTTTTTCGCAGAACAGCTACCTGAAGCGAGCTACCCAGCGCAAGCTGGAACGATTTGCGGAGGTAATGTACCGGATTACAGGACTGTTTACGACCCCGGCAAGCGACCTACAATGTTAGCGTGGCTACTGGAGGCGAACTCCTGCCCTCGCGACGTAGCGGACTTTCCGGACCATGCTTCGGGTTACCCTTTTATCAGCCACTCAGGTGGCGCGGACACTGGGTGTCCTCGTAGAGGATAGCAGTGCAAAATTAGGTGACAAAATGCTAGCAGGAATCCCTCGGGAACCAGAAAGCGAGACGCGTGTGGCGATGGTGCCGAACGTCGTCCCAAAACTAGCGAAACTGGGGTTCGAGGTCATAGTTGAAAAAGGAGCTGGCGCAGCGGCAGGTTACGATGACAAGTACTATGCTGCAAAGGGCGCTACGCTCGGCAGCAGGGCCGACGCACTCGGCGCGGATCTGGTAATCGCCATCAACGTTCCGGATTTCGATGCGATGGCATCGGGGCAGATACTGGCATGCGTTGCTGACCCATTCCGCGACACCGCGCGCATCAACGCAATCACCGAAACAGGACTGACTCTATGCAGTATGGACATGATTCCACGCAGGCTATCGCGTGCCCAGTCAATGGACGTTAATTCCAGTCAAGACAACCTCGCCGGATACAAGGCGGTGCTGCTCGGCGCGGCGGAGGTGCCACGCATGATTCCAATGATGATGACCTCTGCTGGTACGGTCAAACCAGCAAAGTATGTCGTGATGGGTGCCGGCGTTGCCGGTCTTCAGGCGATTGCGACCGCGAAGCGACTGGGCGCGGTGGTCTGGGCCAGTGACGTGAGGCTCGCTGCGAAAGAGCAGATTGAGTCGCTGGGTGGAAAGTTTATCGAGGTCGAAGGCATGGCAGACTTCGAAGACGAGTCAGGCTATGCCAAACCTCTGACTTCGGATTTCATCCAGAAAGTCAATGATACTGTCTGCAAAGTCGCTCAGGATGCTGATGTAGTGGTTACCACAGCTCGGCTCTTCGGCCGCGCCGCGCCTATTACCGTCCCAGCTAGTGCAATCGAAACGATGAAGCCGGGCGCGGTCGTGGTTGACATGAACACCGACACCGGTGGCAACTGTGAACTGTCAAAGGCAGGTCAGACAGTCGTCAAACATGGAGTAATTATCATTGGCGAGACAAACCTGCCCGGGCTGCTACCACATACTGCTTCACTGCTCTTTGCCAACAACCTTTCCAGTTTTGCGACGACGCTTGTCAGTGACGGCAAGCTGGCGCTGAACCTTGAGGATGAAATCCTAGTCGGTGCCCCAGAAGGCGACAAATTCCATGTCCCAGGTATGGGTGGTGTGTTGGTCGCCCATGAGGGTGCAATCCACGCCGCGCAGTCCCGTCTTCGGGAGGCTGCAGGATGATTGTTGAACTCACCTACCTTGAGTTACTGGTCGCGGCGGTGACGGTCTTCGTACTCGCGATTTTCCTTGGCTTCGAGATTATCAGCAAGGTTCCGCCGACGCTCCACACACCACTCATGAGTGGGGCTAACGCCATTTCCGGAATCGCTGTTGTCGGTGCACTGTTGCTAAGCAATGTCGCTCTGGTGGATGGCAACGCACCACTAGCGGCCAAACTGGCAGTGGTGGCGCTGGTACTGGCAACCATCAATGTCGTCGGCGGATTTCTGGTTACGAACCGCATGCTACAGATGATTGCTGGCCGGGGGCGTAAGTAATGGATAGCGCGGTGTGGGACCTAGGCTACCTAGCTGCCGCACTACTCTTTATTCTAGGATTGAAGAAGCTAGGTCACCCACGCACTGCACCGACAGGGAATCTCTATGGTGCGAGCGGGATGCTGCTCGCCGTCATAGTGACGCTGGCACGTATTGAGTCGGAAACCGGCATAATTGGTTGGGAACTGATTGTTGGCGGCCTTGCTGTTGGTACACTCATCGGCGCTTGGATGGCACTGCGTGTCGAAATGACCGGTATGCCTGAAATGGTCGCACTCTTCAACGGCTTCGGTGGCGGTGCATCAGCGCTTGTCGCACTTTCGGAAGTACTGAGCCGCCTCGATGAAGGAAACATTCCAGAAGGTATCCCACTCTACGCCACTTGGATAGCGATTGGCCTCTCAGGGCTAGTCGGCTGGATTACGCTTTCAGGCAGTCTGGTAGCGATGATGAAATTGAAAGGGGGCTTCTCGTTACCTGGCGGCAAATGGGTGCGCTTCCCGACCTGGGGACCACCGTGGCTTAATACCGTAAAAGTGCTGCTGCTGTTTGCCTGCCTTGGCTTTATCTGGCTCTCAATTCAGGAGCCCACCAACGAGCAGTGGATTTACGGACTGATTGCCTGCGCCACGCTGCTTGGCGTCCTATTCGTACTTCCCATCGGCGGCGCCGACATGCCGGTCGTCGTCAGCCTGCTCAACTCACTCTCCGGCATCGCTGCGGCGTTCACCGGCTTTGTACTGATGAACAATGTACTGATTATCGCGGGCTCGATGGTCGGTGCAGCTGGACTCATCCTGACTTTTATCATGTGCAAGGCGATGAATCGCGAACTGCGCGACGTACTTTTCAAGGCATTTGGTGGCGGTAGTGACCGCGAAACAGTCACTCGCACGAAAGTAGGTAGTGACCCTGATGAGGTGGCGATGCTCTGCGACGGCATCGCGAAATGCATCATTGTCCCAGGCTACGGCATGGCGGTCTCGCAGTGCCAGCATCAAGTGCGCGAGTTCGCTGAAATCTTGGAGGGACGTGATTGCGAGGTGAAGTATGGCATTCATCCTGTCGCGGGGCGTATGCCGGGCCACATGAATGTACTGCTGGCCGAGGCGAATGTGCCCTACGAACAGCTGGTCGAGCTGGAGAATATCAACTCTGAGTTCACCGAGACAGACGTAGTGCTCGTAGTTGGGGCCAACGACACAGTCAATCCTGCAGCACGCAGCGACGAGGGACCACTAGCAGGGATGCCTATCCTAGACGTCGACAAAGCGCGTGTGGTCGTGATGGTCAAGCGCTCTCTCTCTGTTGGATACGCTGGTGTCGACAATGACCTGTTCTACGAAGACTCGACTATGATGCTGTTCGGTGATGGGAAAGAAATGATGATGCGGCTGGTTCAGGCAATGCAGGAACTCTAGCCTCCGTTCCAGTCTAAGTTCCCACATACGCGGCAATTCTGACGCGCTAACCCTATTACGCGGCGCTCACTCGCGAGTCGTGGCGACTATCGTGCTCGTCGAGCCGCAGCATCCTGGCAACGTTGGTGCCGTCGCACGTGTGATGTCGAACTTCGGCTGTGACGAGTTATTGCTTGTCGGCGGCTGCGAAATCGATGACGACGCTAAGGCGCGTGCCAAGGCAGGTCGACCGTTGCTGGAAACCGCCCGTCGTGCCGCTTCGCTTAAAGAAGCGTTAGCGGAGGCGGCGGTATCAATCGCAACCAGTGGCATCGTACCTGAAGGAGACAATCGCTGGCAGCGTGCACCACACCCAGTCCAAGAACTGGCTGGGCTGCTGGACGGACGCCAGCCAGCATTGGTATTCGGCCGCGAGAACCACGGCCTCGATCGAGGTGAACTGGCGCTCTGCGACCTGACGATCCAAGTCCCGACCAAACCTGAGCATCCGGTGCTCAACCTGTCGCACGCCGTTGGGATTGTGCTCTATGAACTCTTTCGCAACGACGTTTTCCAGCGCCCCTACCGACCCGACGTCGTTGAGCGACAGGAAATTGACTTATTGGTTGAGCGCATTATGGAGGCTGTTCGTGAGAGCCGCTTCGCTGAGCGACGACTGCCGCGCGCCGAGACAACACTACGCCGTTTGTTGGTGCGTGGCGAAATTGATGAGTGGGACTATGAGACGCTGATGGGGATGTTCAAGGAGTTACGCCCTCAGGTGGCAGGCAAATGAATTATGTGATGGTGACCGGTGCTATGGGTGCCGGCAAATCGACACTGATTCGTTCACTTCCGGAAAGGGGCGTCTTCACCCCACCGTCAGACGTGCCGGAGATGTTCCTCGACAACGCCTGTAGCTGCCAGGGACTGCAATTTTACGAAATCGATGAGCCCACGGCATTAGGTGAGCGGTGGACGGACTGGCTCGGAGCAGCGAACGCATTCCTGCTGGTTGCGGACGCAGACGCAGGTCCTGCAGCAGTTGAGTTCCTGCTGGCGCGGCTCATTTTGGTTAGTTCTGACACTCCCTGCCTACTCGTTGTGAGCCGCTGGTCGGGTGGCAGACGCAATGCCTGGCAGCTACCAGGAGTAGCGGCAATCGAACTTCTTTCACCAGGTACTGTTCTGGATGAGGAACGTGCACTGGCGCAGCCGGAAGAAATGGAACGCATTCTTACACAACTGCAGCTGCTACTGGAGGTCGCATGAAACCTGCTGAAAAACAGCAAGTACTGGAACTGTTGCTGCGGCTGGCGCGGAAAAGTATCGGCGAGCAAGAATTCACTGCACTCTTTGGGAACGAACCGCCGGCGCGAATCAGCGAAGTAACGCTAGCGCTGCGTGACAGCAAACCATTCCTACAGACTCTGCGGAATCGGTTGGAGGCTGTCGGTCGCGTTGCCGGGGCGCTCGAGCTGGCCGGTGCTTCCCGCCTTATGGAGTGGCTGGGCGACGACTGCGATCCCTGTCTAGTCGACCGTGCAGTTGAGGGCTACGGCCTGCTCTACCAAATACTGCTGGAGCTGGATGAACTACTGCTCTGGACCGGCTGGCCACTGCTCGGAACGCTCCACGACCCCGCCGCTGCCCTGAAAGAATAAATCCTTTTATGGGAGTCATCTGCGCCGTCGAGGCGAATGAAGGCTGAAACAGTATACTCGTTCGGGAGTGGAAACGCCGACGGTGACGCGTCAATGAAAAATTTGCTTGGCGGCAAGGGCGCTAACTTGGCAGAAATGGCACAGCTGGGAATACCTGTCCCGCCCGGTTTTACGATTACGACCGAAGTCTGTAACTGGTTCAACGACCACGATCAATCATATCCCGAGAGCTTGGACGGCAGTGTGCGCAAGGCACTCGCAGCTATCGAGGTGGAGCTAGGACTCAAATTTGGCGATTCCACGCGACCATTACTGGTCTCGGTGCGGTCGGGCGCCCGCGCCTCGATGCCGGGGATGATGGAAACGGTGCTCAACATCGGACTGAATGACGTCACGTGCAAAGGGCTGATTGCAGAGAGCGGCGACGCGCGCTTCGTCTATGACGCGCAGCGGCGGCTAATGCAGATGTATGCTGATGTAGTGATGGAAAAGGCAGCTGGAATCGAACCGGCTGAAGGCGAGGGCATCCGTGCGCAACTGGAGCACGAACTAGAAAAGCTGAAGGAGAAACGGGGTGTCACCGATGATACCGAACTTTCGGCTGACGATTTAGAGGCGCTCGTAATTACATACAGGACCAAAGTCAGGGAAGTTCTGGGCAAGGAGTTCCCAGAAGATCCTTGGGAGCAGCTCTGGGGTGCGATTAGCGCCGTGTTCCTGTCGTGGAACGGCAAGCGTGCCATTGCCTACCGCCGAATCGAGGGGCTGCCCAACGAGTGGGGCACTGCCGTCAACGTGCAGGCAATGGTCTTTGGCAACCTTGGCAAGGACTCGGCGACCGGTGTCGCGTTCACTCGCAACCCTGCCACCGGTGAGAACGCCTTCTACGGCGAGTGGCTGCCGCAGGCGCAGGGCGAGGACGTGGTGGCTGGTATTCGCACTCCCAATCCGCTCAATAGCCACAGCCGCACCGAATATTCAGGCGACCTCCCTAGCTTGGACAACGTGCATCCTGCACCATACAAGGAGCTAGACCAAATCCAGCACTCGCTCGAAAAGCATTACCGAGACATGCTCGACATAGAGTTCACCATTCAGTCCGGCCGTTTGTGGATGCTACAATGTCGCATTGGTAAGCGCAACGGTCCCGCCGCTGTACGTATAGCGGCCGAAATGGAGCAGTCAGGTCAGATTTCTTCGGATGAAGCAGTAATGCGTGTTTCCCCGTCGCAACTGGACGAACTGCTGCACCCCATCATTGACCCAGATGTCGAGAAAGTGACTGCGATACTAGCGAGCGGATTGCCGGCCGGACCGGGCGGCGCGACCGGACGAGTGGTATTCACTGCCGACGACGCTGTCGAGTGGGCCGAACGAGGTGAGCAGGTAGTACTGGTGCGTGAGGAGACAAATCCGGAGGACGTGGCCGGAATGCGCGCAGCCGTTGCAATCCTGACCGCGCGGGGAGGCATGACTTCGCACGCGGCGCTGGTCGCGCGGGGCTGGGGAATGTGCTGCATTGTTGGCGCTGGCGAGCTGGAGATAGACGCCCCGACCAGGCGGTTCACCGTCGGAGATCATACTATAATGGAGGGTGACTTGGTCACACTCAACGGCACTGCCGGCAAGGTCTACGCCGGGGAACTGCCTCTGCGCAAGACTGACATTTCGAGCGAATACCTGTCACGCTTCCTTTCGTTGTGCGACCGACATCGCAAGCTGAAAGTGCGCACTAACGCCGATACACCGGCTGACGCCCAGCGTGCACTAGAGTTCGGCGCCGAGGGCATCGGACTGTTCCGCATCGAGCATATGTTCTACGGTGACGGCTCGGAGGAGCCGCTGTTCTGCCTACGCAAGATGATAATGGCCGACTCGCATGAAGAACGCAAAGCGGCACTCGATGAGCTTTACCCGCACATGAAGGACGACATCCGCGAGACGCTGCGCGCGATGGAGGGGCTCCCCGTGACCATCCGACTGATGGACCCTCCACTGCACGAGTTCATCCCGCACGAACCAAAAGGACAGGCGCAACTGGCGCAGGCGCTGGACATAGATAGCACCGAACTGACGCGACGTGCCGAGCAACTGCGCGAGACCAATCCTATGATGGGACACCGCGGTGTGCGCCTAGGAGTCACCTACCCTGATATCACTGAGCTGCAAGCGAAAGCTATCCTAACTGCCACGGCAGAGCTGCAGGCCGAAGGCATTACGGTACTACCGGAAATCATGGTACCTCTCACCGCCGCCGAGGCGGAGTTCACACACCAAGAGCACCTTGTGCGTCGTGTAGCCGGAGATGTTGAGGCGGCGCAAAACTGCAAGCTGGACTATCTTGTGGGGACGATGATTGAGATTCCGCGTGCGACGCTGATGGCAGGAAAAATTGCTGAGACGGCTGAGTTCTTCTCCTACGGCACAAACGACTTGACACAGATGACCTTCGGCTTTAGCCGCGACGACAGCGGTGGCTTCCTACCAGAATATGTGAAGCAGGGAATCTTGTCCGCCGACCCGTTTGCGACGCTTGATACAGGCGTAGGCGAACTGGTCACAATCGGTATCGAGCGTGGTCGTGCGACCCGGCCAGACCTAAAGGTCGGTATCTGCGGTGAGCACGGCGGTGACCCTGTATCAGTAGCATTTTGCCACGCCGCCGGGATGGATTATGTCTCTTGTTCGCCGTTTAGGGTGCCCATCGCAAGATTAGCAGCTGCACAAGCGGTGTTGAATGGCTGAAGATAGTTCTATTAGTGCAAAGCGACTACTCGATTTCAGCGTTGCCCTCGGGGCACTGACGCTTGTGGCCACCTACCTAATTTCTACCACAGGCGGACGGGTCGCACCTTTCATCCCAATTATTTCGGAGATGCCCTTTGCTGGGCCAGAATCCAGCTTCTATGGTCCTGGCCTCGCAATCAGTATTTTCTCGTTCATACTGCTGGCACAGGTTTTCCACAGGATTTTCACCCCACTGGCGCGGGAGCTTGGTGGAAACTACGAGTCCGGGAACGATTTAATCAGGATTATAGCAACCTTTGGAGGTGTGTGTGGGATTATTGCAGTCAACTTCCACTGGATTGATTATCCCATACTGCACGGCGTGACGGCAGGAATACTGTTCACTTCCTTTTTGGCGTGGGGTGCCTTCGCCTGGCGCATTCTGGAAAAGTCGGGCAGAAAGCACAAGGTCAGGAGATATGCCATTTATTCGGGCTGGCTGTTCTATATCCTGATGATAATATTCAGCGGCCTTGACAGCCAGGCACTTATCGTAGAAGGCCAAAGTCCATTCTACAGGCTAGATAATCCTCCCTCGGTTGATGACTCCAGATCGCTCTACCTCAACCTGACCGCATTCTGCGAATGGAGTATGGTGTTCTCATTTTATGTTGGGGCCCTGACCTTCCGGCAGGAACTGGAAGGCGTTCGACTATAGCACAGATTACCGTCCGCGTCGATTTTCCAGCCGCATGATTGCGCCTCAACAAACCCATGACGGGCAGTGCGTAAACCCTTATAGTGAGAGAGACTCGCCCAACCGTTGGGAAGCGTCGATGAAGAGCTGCTGTACGCCATCCGGGCGATGGAGGTACTGCTCCAGTCGGGAGTGGGAATCGCAGAGGCAATGAAACATGTCGCCGATGAGGATTACGGTGACCTTTCGAGCGAGTTTCAACGCATCTTCAGTGCAGTAGATGGAGGTTCGACACTAGGCGACGCCGTCCGGGCACAGATGCGTGCCACCAGTTCGGCGGGGCTGCGCCGCACACTCTCAGTACTTGCAATGTCGGTCGAGGAGGACACTAATGTCATCGACCGCCTGCGCTCGATTGCCGACAAGGAATCACGATCGCGCCGCATCGATATACAGGCGTTCGTCGAGTCGCTCGGTGCTGTCGCCGAGCAGTTCCTAATAGTTTCAGTACTAGTCCCAATTATAGTAGTTATAATAGCCGTGATAGACGCTCTGGTTGGCGGTGCTGAGGGGCCATTTACCAGCATGCCTCGAATGCCGCCCGCTTGCACACCCATCTTGTTCCTGATTTCAATACTCGCTATTGCCGGACTGATAATCCGCACCAAATCACAGGAGCCAAACACGTGAGTCTGCTCGACCAACTAGACCCACTCTTCTCCGGTATTGATGGTATTCCAACTGTTGTAGGAGCACTGATATGGATTGTTCTAGCAGCATTAACCATCGGCAGCACCGTCCTATACTTACCACTGAAACGGCGATTCGCCGAGCGCACTGAACTTGAGAACGCTTGGCCTGAGGTGCTTGGAGAACTGGCGGAAAACCTGCGCGCCGGGATGGGTGTCGAGTCGGCGCTCGACGCGGTCGCCAGCGCTCGAAACGATAGAATGGGTGAGATGCTACAGCAAACGGTAACAGAAATGCACGACACCAGTTTTACTGAGGCTATGCAAAAGTTTGCCGAACGCAGCCGTTCACCGATGATTGCGCGCGTTGTAAGTATCCTCAATGTGGCGCTGGTCTCCGCGGGCAGCTTTTCAGAGACACTGGAATTGCTCTCGGAGGAATTCTGGGAAATTTACTTACTGCGCAAGGAACGCATTGCTAAGACCAAGAGCACTGCCGATTTCATCCTCTGGTCAGGAGCAGTGTTCTGTCCCGCACTACTTGGCTTCATCGTTGCGATATTCGGATCGGGAACTGTCGGCGACTTCCAATTAGACATAGACTTGGGAACACTAAACCAATCACTGCTGGTATACTCAATGGTTCTCGGCGCTGCAGGAGTCTGGATGCAGGCGATTATCCTACAGACGATGCGAACAGCGTTACTGCGCACACCCGTCTATATGCTACTTGCCAACACCACTCTTTTAGTGACTCTGAAGCTGCCGGCGGCGTTGCTATGAATCCGGCGCAGGGCAAGGTCATCGGCAAGTCTGCCAACGCCCAGATTAGCCTACAGCCGGGGCAAGACCTACCAGTCTACCGTGTCCTGAAGCTTGTCCGCTCCAGCAGCTACGGTGCACTGAAACCACTTCTCGAGGACGACGACCTAGAAGAAGTGATGTACAACGTACCTGGCAAACCGGTGATGGTCTACCACCGCAAGCACGGCATGTGCATCACCAATGTCACGCTTAAGGAGGAGGAAGCACTTCAAATTATCAAGAAAATTGCAGCCTATGTAGGGCGCAAGGTTGGACTGGACAACCTGCTATTCGATGGGCGACTTCCCGATGGCAGCCGCGTCAATGCTACGCTGCCACCCGCATCTCCCGGTGGCCCGACACTTACTATCCGCAAGCAAACGCATGACCCACTTACTTTCGTTGACCTCATCCGTTTCGGAACACTGACCCCCCGACTGGCAGCGCTGCTCTGGATGTTCGTTGACGGGATGGGGACCGCGCCCTGCAATATTCTGGTCTCTGGAGGTACCGGCTCAGGGAAAACAACTACATTGAACATACTCGGCCTTTTCATCCCGTCGCGTGAACGGCTTATTACCATCGAAGATGTAACCGAAATCCATCTGCTGCACGAACACCACGTCCAACTCGAGACCGTCAACCCAGGCAAAGCAGGAGATTCCGAACTTGACATGGATGCATTACTGAAGAACACACTACGCATGCGCCCCGACCGGCTAATTGTGGGTGAGGTGCGTGGTGCCGAAGCGCGCTCGCTCTTCACTGCGATGAATACGGGCCACGACGGTTGCATGGGCACGGTCCACGCCAATACTGCACAGGAATCTGTGCAGCGGCTCATCAACCCGCCTATGTCGGTACCTGCCATCATGCTCAACGCATTGCACCTGATAATCATGCAAGGTCGAATCAACGTTGGAGGGAAGCAGGTGCGCCGCATCACCGAAGTTTCGGAGATGGCGGGACTTGAAGGTGACAAGCCACGACTCAACACCATTTTCCGCTGGGACCAAAATAAGGGAGCTCTGGTCGAAACAGGTGTCCCAAGTAAGCTGCGTGAACGCATCGCCAGTGGCGCCGGCGTCTCGCCCGCCAAGTTCGATGAGATGGCGCGCAACCGACAGAAAATCATCGAGACACTAATCGAGCGCAACATCTCCGACATCTCTCAAGTGACGCGGGTAGTTCAAAACTACTACCACAAGCTGGCTGGCTGATGGTGCGTACCTACGCTGAGGCGGGGGTCGACATTGACGCCAGTGACCGCGCCACCGCCGCGCTGGTGGCGCAGCTCGGTGATACGGCACGCGAGGGTGACGGTATGCCAATTGCCATGGAGAACGGCTTCGCGGGGCTGGTACGGCTGGGCGACGGCGCACTCGCTGTCTGCACCGATGGAGTTGGAACCAAGCTACTGCTGGCGCGGGAGCTGGACAGCCTCGACACAATCGGTGTCGACTGCGTAGCGATGAATGTTAACGATCTTATTTGCGTCGGCGCCGAGCCACTCACATTCGTTGACTATGTCGCGCTGGAAGAGCCCGATGAGGTGCTGATGGCACAGCTAGGTACTGGCCTCGCCGAGGGGTGCCGATTGGCCAACTGTACGCTCTCGGGCGGCGAAACGGCCGTCGTGCCGGAACTTGTACGCGATTTCGACCTAGCGGGAACGGCAGTTGGCTGGGTCGCGCGTGGGGGTATCATTGACGGCTCGCGCGTCACCGATGGCGACGCACTCATCGGTCTCGCCTCTTCCGGACCACACTCGAATGGCTACACGCTAATCCGGCGACTGTTCAACAATGACCCCGTTCTCGGCTTGCAGCTGGTAGCACCGACGCGCATCTATGTCCAGTCTGTACTGGCGCTGCTCGGGGCGGTGGATGTGCATGCGCTGGCGCACATAACGGGAGGTGGGCTCGAGAACCTACTGCGCATGAACCCCAGCTTCCGCTATATCGTCAACAACCCATTACCTGTTCCTGAAGCCTTCGACTGGCTCCAGCGCAAGGGCGACATCGCGTCGACGGAGATGTATCGCACTTTTAACATGGGACTAGGGATGGTTATTGCCGTCGACATCAAAGACGAGGCTAGAGCGCTGGAAGTGCTAAAACAAGCAGGTGAAACTGCACAGATAATTGGCTGCGTCGCCACCGGTAAAGGCGTCACGCACGCCGCGCTCGAATAGCTTCAAACCTGCTGCCTAAGGTAATTCAGCGCCGAGCCAGCACGAAACCACTTCACCTGCTGCTCGCTCAGACTGTGGCGACAGCTAAACTCATCAAGCGTACCGTCGGAGTGCTCGACACCGACCAGGATGCGGCTGCCGGAACCCAGTTCTGCCAGGCCAGAGATGGTGAAGCGGTCGTCAGCACGGATAAGCTCCCAATCCATCGCCTCTTCGAAAACTAGCGGCAGTACACCTTGCTTCTTCAAATTGGTTTCAGCGATGCGCGCAAAGCTACGTGCAATAATCGCGCGGCAACCTAGAAAGCGAGGCGACATCGCTGCGTGTTCGCGCGAAGAACCTTCACCATAATTTACGTCTGCTATGACAATCCACCCCTGATTTGCATTACGATATTCACGCGCCACCTCTGGCAGCGACGCCTGTTCACCGGTAAGTGTGCTGATAGCAGTACCTCGCTCATCAGTGAAAGTGTTGCTGGCGCCAATGTAGGCGTTGCCTGAGATGTGGTCAAGATGGCCGCGGTATCGCAGCCATGGCCCCGCAGGCGAGATATGGTCAGTGGTGCACTTACCCTCAATCTTCAGCAGAACTGGCAGCGCCTCTAGATCACTCTCTACAAGTGGCATAAACGGCTCAAGCAGCTGTAGTCGCTCGCTGGCGGGATCCACCGCCAGCTCGACTGCAGAACCATCGAGAGGCGGTGCAACGTAACCTGTCAAGTTGGTCTCGAACCCTGTGACAGGCAGGTCACTACCACTTGGCGGTGCCAGCTGAGATTCGCCACCTGTCCCGTTAGGCAATGAGTCGCGTAGCGGGTCAAAGTCAAGCCTTCCTGCCAGTGCCAGTGCTGTCACCACCTCAGGGCTAGTAAGGAACGAAAGCGTAGCATGGTTACCGTCGTTGCGACCGCTGAAATTACGGTTATATGACGAGACTATTGAATTCACCTCGCCATCAGAGATGTCGTCGCGTCGCCATTGCCCGATACAAGGACCACAGGCATTCGCTAGGACAGTACCACCAATTGCCTCCAGCGCTTCCATCTGTCCGTCACGCCGAATGGTGCGGTCAATGGTGTCAGAGCCAGGAGTGATATAGAATGGTACCGTTGCACGTAGCCCCAGAGAAATAGCCTGCTGGGCGATCGAGGCCGCCCTTTCCATATCCTCGTAGGAGCTGTTGGTACATGAACCGATAAGTGCCGCGTTAAGCTCTAGCGGCCACCCTTCACGTTGGGCTTCTGCACCCAGCCCCGACATTGAACGCGCACGGTCGGGCGAATGCGGACCGACGACCATCGGTTCCAGCGCTGATAAGTCAATCTCGATTATCTGGTCGAAGAACTCTTGCGGTGCAGCTCTAACTTGCGGGTCGGCAACGAGCGTGGAAGTGTGCTGTTGCGCCAGCTCCGCTAGATCCCCGCGGTCAGTCGCGCGCAGGTAATCGGCCATGCGGTCATCGAACGGGAAGAGCGATGTAGTCGCTCCTACTTCAGCGCCCATGTTGCAGATTGTGCCTTTCCCGGTGCAAGAGATACTAGTGGTGCCAGGGCCGAAATACTCGAGGATGCTGCCAGTACCTCCTCTGACTGTGAGGGTTTCGCACACTTTCAGGATAACGTCCTTGGGCGAAGCCCAGCCGCTGAGTGCTCCGGTCAGGTGGACGCCGATAAGGCGTGGCCAGCGGATATTGAATGGGAGCCCCGCCATCACCTCCATGGCGTCGGCACCGCCGACACCTATGGCGACCATCCCCAAGCCGCCTGCGTTAGGTGTGTGAGAGTCGGTGCCAATCATGAAACCGCCGGGGAAAGCGTAGTTCTCTAGGACTACCTGATGAATAATGCCGGCACCGGGCTTCCAGAAACCTATACCGTATTTCGCGGACGCGGACTTCAGGAACGCGTAAACTTCTGCGTTCACATCGTTGGCCGCAGCGAGGTCGCTGTCGCAACCGCTGCGCGCCTGGATCAGGTGGTCACAGTGTACTGTTGAGGGGACCGCCACCTGCTTACGCCCTGTCAAAGCAAACTGCAACAGTGCCATCTGTGCTGTAGCGTCCTGCATAGCGACGCGGTCAAGCCGCAGGTTGACGTAATCTTTCCCGCGAACGGGTGACTGGTGTGGGTCGGAGAGATGCGCAAAGAATATTTTCTCGGCCAGCGTCAGAGATCGCCTCAGCCGCTTGCGCGCAGCGGTATGGCAAGCCGCCTGCAACTCATATAGCTCGCGAACACCGGCAAGGTCCATCATCCCACCCTAGCCTGAGTGTTATGTATCATTTTCGTCATGGGCCACCGCCCAGAATATCACTGCCAGCGTCCAGAACGCGAATGCGCACGGCAACGAAAGAGATTGGCCGGAAGCGGGAATTATGTACTCTTGCTCGCTGATGAACAGTAATATTCCCACTACTACACCCAGACCGAAGAAGGTTGATGCACATATCCTGAAAAAACTCATCACCAATAGTCCCAGATGCTCTTCTTCGCCATTTCGATAGTATAGAAGCTGCTATAGACCAGCCGCTTGCGCCAGCCCTGCAGGTTCAGCTTCTCCCAATCCACAGTGTCACCGTCATTTACCTTACGCATCGCTATCTCAAAGGCACGATTGCCGAGGATGGCAAAGATACCGCGTCGCGCAATATCTGCTTTTTTACGGTCGCGGAACTGCGCCTTCCACATCTGGTCGTAGTTTCCACCATTGCTGATTGCGCGTTGTGCTAACGCGCCTGACTCGATAGCATAGTTCATGCCAAAGCCTCGCCAGGGGTCTTGAAAACCGGCTGCCTCACCCGTGTAATATACTCCATCGCGTAATGCAGAGCGCGGAAATTCAGCGCCTCCTTGACCGCCGACAGTACCTATTGGCTTGGCGCCATCGATAATATTGCGCAGCACTTTACGTTCTTTTACGGCTTTATATAATAATCGTCTGACTTTTTTTGTGTGTGGCCACGAACAACAGTTCATTACCTTTATGGTGTCGTCATCCATCGGGATTATGTAGAGGTACCACCCGCGCGGCGAATATTTTTCGTCATGCATATAGAGGAATTGGTCGCGCGGGAAATCGCTGTTCTCGTAGTAGGCGCCGAAGGCCGCCATGTCTGTGCGGTAGGAGCCGGTAGCGACTATGTCTCCCGACTGCGGCTTCGGGCGAGATTTGTAGTGGAACCTGACACCTTGCTGCTCAGCCTCCGTCTTCAGTCCCCGCTCGAGAGACCCCTCACCACCCCGCAGGATGAGCGGCAGTGGCTCCTTCATAGTGATGGTTAATTCGCGCGTTTGCGTGCAACAAACAAATTTCTGCGCGTTGCGATAGGTGAACTCCGGCTCAAGTCCCCAGCGCTTCAAGTAGGCTGGCGCACGGGATTCCTCCCATGGCATGTCTGGGTGCTCCTTCAGCAGTACTTGGTAGTTGGCGTGAAACTGTTCTCCCACAGCCTTGCGCGCCTCATGAATTTCGACGTCCTCACCCGCCTTCGCAAAGTTAACTGCCGCTGTCAACCCCGAAAGACCTCCGCCTATTATACGTCTCATCCCAGAGTCCGGGTAGTGTTGCGCTGTGGCTCGGCTGGATAGGTGAGCGCTCCAACGGGACAGATACGAAGGCAGAGCAAGCAATCTGTGCAGTTTTCGTCAATCCAGATATCACGATTATTGTACTCGAGAAACATTGCATTAGTCGGGCAGACACCAACACAAGCGCCGCAGAAAATGCAGGTATCTCGTGCCAAGTCTGGTTTTGTGACGAGGCGATTACCATCAGAATCCCAGCGCTGGCCCGGGGGCAGCGGTTCGTCGAGAGCCCAGCGGCGGCGAGTTGCACGCTGGCCATTAGGGTGGAAGGTTGTCTCCCAACCGTGACGTTGGCCGCCAGCGTAGCTGGTTTCGCGCTTCAGGGTGCCGTTCGACCAGTTATCGGTTTCGACGGTTATGGGAGGGTCCACGCAAGTCGATTGCTCTGCCACCTAAAATTCTTTGCTCGTACCTCCCCCAGCTATTTAGCAGCCGGCGAACTCCAGCGCTCCCATGGCCGACCGCTTCTGGGAGCAGTCTATTGAGGGCGGCCCGCAGCCCGCTTCCGGGTCTCGATTCGATATTATCGTGGTTGGAGGTGGTCCTGGCGGTGCGGCTGCCGCTGGATATGCGGCACTGGCGGGCCACAGGGTACTGCTGCTCGACAAGGCAATATGGCCACGTGACAAGACCTGTGGCGACGCCGTAGGCGGCAAGTCGCTCTCACACGTCGAGGAACTGGGAGTACTTGAACGACTAGAGGCGTCGCCACACTTCAATATTACGGGTGTGCTGTTCAGCAGCCCGCGCGGCGATGAGATACGTGTATCCCGACCGGACGGTCAGTTATCGGGCTATGTGCTGCCACGGCTCCAATTTGACCACATCATGTTCCAGCGCGCTAGCGAGCTAGTGTTGCAGGCGGGTGGTGCGGTGGTACAGGGATTTTCGGTGCGTGAGGTGCTGTTCGACAACTCTGCCAACGGCCCGGACCCTGGCCCTGGCATGGGGAATTTACGGCGCGTCATAGGCATTGCTGGTGATACTGGCGACCGTGCCCGCCCACTCTCGTTCAGCGCGTCACTGACCATCGGCGCTGGTGGAGTGCACTGCCCAGTCGCGACAGCGGTAGTCCAAGAAACCTACGATGGGCGCATGGTAGACCGCCAGAAGCTGCACTACAGTGCCGCGTTCCGGCAATACTGGCGCAATGTTACTGGTGCAACTGCCGACTCGGGGCCAGTAGAGTTCCACTACATTGAGGGGGTACTGCCGGGCTACTTCTGGATTTTCCCAGTAGGCAATGGTGTCTGCAACGTCGGCTTTGGCATCACGCTACGTGATCTCGAGCTGCACGAGCGCAAACTGCGTGGACTACAGGAATACATCATCAATGAAGTGCCGCGCTTCCGCGACCGCTTCGCGCAGGCCGAGCTGATTGCAGGTAGCAGCCGCGGCTGGCAACTGCCGCTCGGTTCGCCCCGGCCCAGTGGAAAGCTCCAACCGCGCCGCGCCTTCGCCGCAGGAGCAATGCTAATCGGTGACGCGGCTTCGCTGGTCGACCCCTTCACCGGTGAGGGCATCGGCAATGCACTGCTTTCGGCCAAACTAGCGGTCGGCCACTTCGACCGCGAAGCGCATGCACGCGGTTTCCCGCTCGAAGCGGGCGCGCGCTATCAGCGCGTGCTGTGGGGAAAACTGGGCTACGAGCTACGCAACTCCTACAAACTGCAACGACTGACGCGCCGACGCTGGTTGCTCAATTGGTTCATCGGCAAGGCGCGTCGCAAAGCAGAGCTACAGCGCGCCCTGACCGAGAGCATGATATCGCGCGAGGCACAGGCGACGCTCACGAGCCCGTTCTTTTTATTGCGCCAGCTTCTGTTCTAGAACTTGGCTTCGCGGGGCGTATTCCCTGCGGACCACACCAAACTGCTTATGGTTCTGACCCCTAACAACGAGTTGTTCCCTGATGCTGAGCTGCGGCGCTACGCTCGCCATCTGGCACTACCAGAGGTTGGCCTAGAAGGTCAGGTGCGGCTGAAAGCAGCACGGGTGCTGGTCATAGGAATGGGAGGGCTGGGGTGCCCGGCGGCCCAATATCTAGCAGCAGCAGGTATAGGGCAGCTGACGCTTGCCGATGATGACCGGGTAGAGCTAACTAATCTACAGCGGCAACCACTCTATGGTGAAGGCGACCTGGGGCTGCCTAAAGCGGAGGTAGCATCCACACGACTGCGCGCACTGAATTCCGCTATTCGAATAGAGGCGCTGGTGGAACGGATCACAGCCTCCAATGTTATGGAACTGGTGCAACAGCACGACCTAGTGCTGGACGGGACTGACAGCCTGATTGCGCGCTACTTGCTAGCTGATGGCTGCCACCTAGCGGGGGTGCCTTTGGTCCACGGAGCGCTGCGCCGCTTCGATGGGCAGGTAGCCCTCTTCCCCCCACAAGGCCCCTGCTACCGCTGCCTCTTTCCCCGGCCACCACCCCCGGAGGCAATCGATGATTGCGCTACGGCGGGGGTGCTAGGAGCGGTGCCTGGTCTGCTAGGAAGCCTACAAGCGCTGGAGGCCCTGAAATGGCTGCTGGGCATTGGCCCTCGGAAAGGACGCCTGCTGCTGCTGGATGGGTTGGCGGGGACAATTCAACCGATGGCGCTGGCACAACGCCATAGCTGCCCACTCTGCGGCGAGTCACCAACTATATCTGCACCGGGCGGAGAGCAGGCTGCCTGTGGGCCCAAGGGGCTGGCACCGGAGGAGCTACAGGCGGTGTTGGATGGCCCGAAACCGCCATTGCTGGTAGATCTACGAGAGTCATGGGAGCGGGAACTGGCCCTCATTCCCGGGGAGGGGCTACATCTACCTTTCAGCCAGTTCGAGGAGCGGAAAGGGGAGCTGCCACGCCAGCGGGAGCTGCTACTCTACTGCCACCTTGGAATCAGGTCGGCCGTGGCGCTGAATCTGCTACAGCAGGAAGACTACCAGACGCGCCACCTAGTCGGCGGTATCAATGCGTGGCTGCGCGAAACCGGCCAGCAGGAGCGCCTTTACTGATGCGGCTCACCATCAGGCCCTTTGCTCAGCTGCAGGAGCGACTCGGCACAAAGGTGCTGGAGCTGGAGCTCCCACCGGGCGCCACCGTTGCGGTACTGCTGGAGCTGCTTGTCGCTGAGCATCCCGTGCTGGCGCCCTTCCGTGAGAGCCTATTGCTGGCGCGGGGCACGGAGATGCTAGAACCTGGGAACGCACTGGTCAACAACGACGTAGTGGCGCTCTACCCTCCCTTCAGTGGTGGCTAGAGCAATTCCACTTCTATTTGGTCGCCCGCGCTAGCGCCTGTGTCGGCTGGTAATGCTACGAGTCCGTCAGCCTGCGCCATAGACATAATAGCGCCCGAACCGCGGTAGCAGGGAGTGGCGTGAAGCTCGTCATCCACCACTTCCAATCGTACCATCATGAGCTGGTCGCGACCCAGTACCGACTGTACGGGAGCGGTGAGTTTCGCCTGACGGCAACGCTGCGGTTCGGGCGGCAGTCGCGCCATTCGGCGCAGAGCGGGACGCAAGAACAGCCAGGCGCTGAGCAGACACGATGTGGGGTTGCCGGGCAACCCCAGCACCAGTGTGTCGTCCAGCCGGCCGAAGAGTACCGGTTTCCCCGGCTTGATTGCGACGCCGTGAAATTCCACACTGCCTAGTCGCTCCATGACGGGCGCCAGTAGGTCCCGTTCGCCGACGCTGGAGCCGCCAGTGACCACCACTACCTCACTAGTTCCGGCCGCTGCGCGAAGCGCCTCTTCCTGCACTTCCTGCTCATCGTCCAATACCGGCGTACGCTCCACCACCGCGCCCGCCTCCTGCACCAAGGGCGTTAGGGCGGGGGCGTTGGAATCGTACACCTGTCCCATCTCCAGCGGGCGGCCCGGCGGCACCACTTCGGTGCCGGTCGGCAGAAGCGTTACCCGCGGGCGGCGGAAGACCTGCGCCTGCGCCAGCCCAAGCGCCGCCAGCACCCCCACCCGGGCCGGTGTCAGCACCATCCCCGGTGACAGGACTTCATCGCCGGCGCGCATATCCTCGCCTCGTGGCACCACGTGTTTGCCCCGCTCCACCGTGACGCGCGCCAGTATTGCATCTCCTTCGCGGGCGGTATCCTCAACTTTCATCACCGCATCTGCACCCTCGGGCAGCGGCGCTCCGGTGGCGATCTGGATGCAAGTCCCCGCCGTTACCGCACTGCGTGGCACGTGGCCGGCGTGGACTGTTGCCAGCAGCGCCAGCCGCACCGGCTTCGCGGGTGTCGCGCTGGCCAGATCGGCCGCCCGGACAGCATAGCCATCCATCGCTGAGCGGTCGAAACCGGGTACATCGCGATCGGCCATCACCGATGCCGCTAGCACCCGGCCGGCCGCATCGACCAGTTCCACGTGTTCGATGGCTTTCATCGGATGTGCTGCCGCCAGAACCAGCTCCTGCGCCCGCTCCAACGTAATCAGCTCGCCGAAAGGGCGGAAGCGCCCCATATCATCCATCCCCGTAACGCCCAGACAGGCGTTTAATTTTTAAATACCAGTCGTCAAGAAAAATCATCCCTTCCTCAGCTCCCCCACCAAATGTCCCAGCTCCGGAAGGATGAGCTGCTCCAGTGCCAGTCGGCAAGCAGTTTCGGAGCCCGGCAGCGCAAAAAGCAGCTTGCCGTGCGCGACACCAGCTAACGCGCGGGAAAGCATCGCCGCCGCGCCGATTTCCTGGAATGAAAGCTGGCGAAACAGCTCGCCAAAGCCGGGCAGCTCACGCTCCAGTAGTGGGGTGACAATTTCCGGCGTCGAGTCGCGCGGTGCGATGCCAGTGCCGCCGTTCAGGATTACAGCCTGCGCCGGTCCCGCCAGCGCCGCCTCCAGCACCGCCCGGATGGCGGGCGGGTCTTCCCGCACCAGCTCCCTGCCGGCGACGGAGTGGCCCGCCGCCTCAAGCAGTGCGACTATTGTATCGCCGGTCCGGTCATTCGCCGGGCTGCGGCTGTCGCTCAGTGTCACCACCGCGACAGTGACTGTGCGGGGGGCGACAGCATGGTGCTCGTGCTGCCCCATTATCCCTCGCCTTTCAGCTTCTCCACCACTTCCACATTGTGGATACGGGTTTCGGGATACTGCCCCGTCTCGTCCTTCTCAAGCGGCTTGACCAAGTCCCAGACACAGAGCAGCCCAGCCATCACACCAGTCAGCGCCTCCATCTCAACGCCGGTGCGATACGTTGCGGAAACTGTAACGTGACACTCCACTTCGGCGCCGTCTAGAGCGAATTCCACCTCCACGCTACTGATTGGCAGCGGGTGGCAGAGCGGCAGAATGGTAGGCGTCGCCTTCACCGCCTGGATGGCTGCGACGCGAGCAGTGGCGAATGGGTCGCCTTTCGGGACTTCTCCACCGGTTATGGCCTGTGCTGTAGCGGGTCGCAGCTGCAGTCGCCCGCGAGCCGTGGCGCATCGTGCCACTTCCGGTTTGCTGCCAATATCAACCATCCGCGCCATGTTTCACCTCGTGTTGCAGCGTGACCCAGCGCGTGCCGTCAGGCGCCTGCTCCCGCTTCCAGATTGGCACCCGCTGCTTGAGCGTGTTGATAAGCCATTCACAAGCGCGGAAGGCATCGCCCCGATGAACTGCCGCGGCGCAGCAGACGACAATCAATTCACCTGCCTCGAGCATTCCCACACGGTGTACCAGTGCCGCGTCGTGGATTGCAAAACGCTCGCACGCCTCGACCCGCAGCGCTTCCATCTGCGCTAGCGCTACTGGTTCGTCGGCGCTGAACTCGATTCGCTCCACAGTGCCCTGCTTAGTCACTTCTTTGACGGTCCCGGTGAAAGTTACTATCGCCCCCACTTCTGGTCCCGCGAGTGTGGCTGCGATTGTCGCGGGATCACAGTGTTCGCGTTGCACACGCACCTTTTCCGACTCCATGCCGTCGATAGTGACGGCCAGTTTAATAGTCACGGGCTTCAAGACCATTTCTCCTCCGGTGCCATGGCTGACAGGGATGGCCACGGAGTAGATGTTTTTGGCCGTGTTATCGCCCCGCAAGACCAGTCTTACTCAGCCGTTCCAAGTCAGCAGGTGTATTGAGATTCAGCGCCACTTCGCGTCGTTCCACCAGTTCGTGTGGCAGCTCGTCGAGTAACCGCTGTACGCGGTGTTCCCCTTGCGCTAGCAGCCGCTGCGCCGTCGCCAGCGTCGCCTCACGCCAGTAAACTGCCACTAGCGGCTGCGGCTGCTGCCACGTCGCCACCGCGGCTCCGTCGCCCTTGGCTGCGCTGCGCAGGGCGCGGTAGGTAGCAGGCGTCAACAGTGGGAGGTCGCACGGTGCTACCGCCACCAGCGCACCGCGAATCGCCGCCAATCCTGCCGCAAGCCCCACCAGCGGTCCACCATGGGGGTATGGATCACTCACCCAGTCACACTCCGCGGGCACCCATTTGGGTCGGTCGCCCGGCGGCCCCACTATCGTTACCCGCTGCGCTACCTGCGCCAGCACTCCGGTGGCACGGGCGACGAGGGATTCTCCCTCGAATTCAAGCGACTGCTTGAGCTGGCCCAGACGGTGTGACTGCCCGCCGGCGATCAGCAGTGCGGACTGCATCAGCCCCCGATACGGAACATCTCGACCTTGTGCGACCGCTTGCCTTTGGACAGCAGTGCGCGCTCTTCCGAGTAGCGGTCGCTGCGTGCGCGCCAGATAGAGGCGAGCCACACGCGCAATTCGTCATCGCTAGCACCCGCCTTCAGCGGTGCGCGTAAATCGTGGCCGTGGCTGGCAAAGAGACAGGTGTAGAGCTGCCCGTCGGGCCCCATGCGTATCCGGTCGCAATCGTGGCAGAAGGGGCGCGTGACCGAGGTAATTACACCGATTTCACCCTCGCCATCTACGTAGCGGTAGCGTCGCGCCACCTCGCCAGACCGGTCAGGTGCGACTGGCGTTAGCTCCATCTCGGCATCAATCATGGCGATAATTTCATCGGCGGGCACGACCTGGTCGGGGCTCCAGCGGTTGATGTTGCCAACATCCATATACTCGATGAAGCGCATGGTGTGGGGCGTTCCCCGGAAATGGCGCGCCAGATCCACTACGGAACTGTCGTTAACGCCGCGGATTACCACACAATTGAGCTTGAGCGGTCCGAAACCGGCGCGCTCGGCCGCTGCGATGCCGGCAAGTACTCGCTCGACGCTCAGGTCACGGCCGTTCAACCGCTGGTAGACCTGTTCGTCGAGGGAATCGAGGCTGATATTGAGTCGCTGTAATCCCGCGTGTCGCAGCTTTTCAGCCTGTGTCGGCAGCAGGTAGCCATTAGTGGTGAGGGACAGGTCGTCAAGCCCTGGAATAATGGCCAGCATTCGCACCAACCGATATAGGTCGGCGCGCAACAGGGGCTCACCCCCGGTGAGGCGCACCCGAGAGACTCCCAGATCCACCAGCAGCCGCACTATCTGCGCCAGCTGCTCGTAACTCAGCAGTTCCTCGCGTGCGACAAAACAAGGTTCCGGCCCATCGGAAGGCATGCAATAAGGACAACGAAAATTGCAGTGGTCGGTGACCGAGAGGCGCAGTTGAGTGAGGGGGCGGCCGTGTAGGTCACGCTCCGGTCGAAAAGACAACATTCCGTCAGGCGCCATACCAGTCCATCAGCAAGCCGGCCAGTGCTTTAAGGTGAAGGGGGGTGCAGTCACCCTGCCTAATCTTCGGCAGCCGTGACCGTATTCGTCATCAGCATCGCGACAGTCATCGGTCCCACGCCGCCCGGGACTGGGGTCAGCGCGCCCGCCACTTCGGCTACGCTGGGCGCGCAGTCGCCGACAAGGCCAGCCGCAGTGCGATTGACGCCGACGTCAACCACTGTCGCGCCGGGCCGCACCATTTCTGGAGCGACTGTATCTGGCTGACCGGCGGCGACTATCAGCAAATCCGCCTGCCGGGTGTGGTGCGCCAGCTCCACCGTTGCAGTATGGCACACGGTCACGGTAGCGTTCGCCTGTGTCAGCATCACCGCCAGCGGCTTGCCAACGATATTACTGCGACCGACAATAACAGCGTGCTTCCCAGCAGGTGAATGGTTGCTGCGTTCTAGCAGCTCCATGATGCCAGCGGGCGTGCAAGGGCGCAGCGCCGGCTCACCGCGCAGCAGTTTTCCGAGATTAACGGGATGGAAACCGTCGACGTCACGTTCGGGTACGATGCGGGTCAGCGCCGGTTCAAGTTTATCTGGGAGCGGCAACTGGACAAGAAGTCCGTGTTCGCTGCTGTTCAGCTGCTCAATGAGCGTTTTCAGCTTCTTCAGGCTGGTTCCGGCTGGGAGGTGGTGATGCGCTAGCTTAATCCCGACTCGCTCGGCAGCACGTGACTTGGCACGGATATAACTGGTCGAGGCTGGGTCATCACCCACCTGCACTACCGCCAGTCGAGGCGCGCTGGCGAGCTGGGCGATGCGTGTCCGTAGCTCACTCTCAATAGTAGCTGCAACCGCCCGTCCATCGAGGATATCAGCGTTCATCCCCATCCTCCAGCGGTTCGAGCGTGTAGAGGCTGACCTCGACCCGTGGTGCGTCACCCTGTGCAGCGCGGCGCTTGCGCACAACCAACTCGGCGACCTGTCCATCATCATGGTAGAGTACGCCAGTAAGGCCATCCTTGACCGCCTTGGCTAGGTTGTCGGCATCAGGTCGCTTGTCATGGTGCTCCTCCAGCCGTGGAACGCGCTTACGCCACTTGCTCTTGGGACAGGGGAAATAGGCCATGACCTGTAGCCCGAGCGGTCCCACAAATAGCTCTGTCAGACCGGCATCCTCACGGGCGCGCTGTGCCAGAAACGCAATGTCTGCCTTGTAAACCTTTGACGCTTTTGGATCGGTCGCTACGACGTAGTTGCTCTTGCGATAGAAACGGGGTCGTCCCTGCGCGACTGGTTTCCCCGGAATAGTGAATTCGATGCGCACACCTGGCGATGGGGTGGGGGGATTAGGACTTTCCCGCCGTATCCCTTAATTAAGAGAGCAGCAGCGGGCGGCCGATGCGGGTTGCCGTACTGCACGAGGACCGATGCCAACCCAAGCGCTGCATGAACGAGTGCTATAACTTCTGCCCACCGGTGCGCAACGACGTTGAGGTCATCACCTGGCGCGAGGACGAGAAACCACTAATTTCCGAACCGCTCTGCATTGGTTGCGGCATTTGTGTTCACAAGTGCCCACATGATGCGCTCACCATTGTCAATCTCCCGGAAGGCGACGAGCGCGAGACTGCCCACCGCTACGGACAGAATGACTTCAGACTATTCCGATTACCGATGCCAAAGGAGAGGCGGGTGGTCGGCCTACTGGGCGCCAACGGAACCGGCAAGACCACTGCCATCTCGCTGCTGGCGGGTGAATTAGTACCCAACCTGGGAGACTGGGAGCAACCAGGTGACTGGCCAGTAGTGCTTGAGCACTTTACCGGCACGAGCCTGCACGCCCACTTCACGGCGCTAGCAGACGACAGCGTGCGTGTCGCGCTCAAACCACAGTATGTAGATCAAATCCCAAAGCGCTTCAAGGGCACACTACGTGAGCTGCTCACCAAAGTTGCAGATGCCGGGCGAGTTACCGAGGTCATCGACAAGCTGAGGCTGACCGGGCTTGACCAGCCACTGGCAAAATTGTCGGGCGGTGAATTGCAAAAAGGAGCTATCGCCGCGACGCTACTGAAGGAGGCTGAACTCTACTTTTTCGATGAGCCATCATCGTATCTCGACATCGAACAGCGCCTGCTAGTAGCACAGTGCATTAGCACACTCGGGGCGGAAAAGTCGGTCGTGGTCATCGAACATGACCTCGCCATCCTAGATCACGTTACTGAACAGCTACACCTGCTCTACGGCGAACCTAACGCTTACGGCATCGTCTCTCAACCACTGGGTGTGCGGCACGGCATCAATAGCTGGCTTAATGGCGAGCTGCGCGAGGAAAATGTGCGGCTGCGCGATGACCGTATCGAATTCCTGGCGCACCCGCCACGGACCGGCTGGGACACGGAACCGTTGGTCAGTTGGCCCAAACTGGAAAAGCAACGTGGTAATTTCACCCTCACGGCAGCTGCAGGCGAGATTCGTCAGGGGCAGGTGCTGGGCGTTGTCGGTGGCAATGCTACGGGTAAGACCACTTTCGTGCAGTTGCTGGCTGGTGCCCTGGAGCCCGACGCAGGTGTAATCAATCTAGAATTGGCAATTTCCTATAAGCCGCAATACATCATGCCGCAAGCGGATTTGCGCGTAGGTGAGCTGTTGCGTGCGGTCGAAGGTTTCGACGAGCACTATTTAAATGTCGAGCTGCTTCAGCCGCTCGGCCTCGAGCCGCTCATGGAGCAAGATTTAGAATCGTTGTCAGGAGGCGAGCTTCAGCGTGTGGCGATAGCGGAGTGTCTACTACGCGAAGCTGACCTCTACCTGCTAGACGAGCCCTCCGCGTATCTCGACGCNAACCAGCGNATGNTTNCNGCACGCACNATCCGNCGCTGCATGGAGCNNCGCANNAGCTTCNGCGCTGGTGGTNGACCACGACGTCTACTTCATCGACTATATCTCCGATGGGTTGCTTTGCTTCTCCGGCACGCCTGGGGAGCATGGCCTAGCAGAGGGTCCATTCAGGATGCGCAAAGGAATGAACCGATTCCTCAAACGGCTGGGCGTCACCTTCCGGCGTGACCGAAACACCCATCGCCCGCGCATCAACAAGCACGGTTCGCGACTCGACCGAGAGCAGAAAGCGGCTGGCGAGTTCTACTATCCCAACTAAGCGTCCTAGGGCTGCACTCTTATCCCGGCGAGCTGCTGCGCGACCGTGATTCCGGAGCTGGCAGACCGGTTTGTAGGGCTCTACACGCGACTCATCCTAGGCAATCCGCTACTGACTGTGGCACTACTCATGCTGGTGACGCTGTTGCTGCTCAAGCCTGCCCTGACCTTCGAGCAGAATATGACTCGCGACATCGAAGTCTACCTGCCGGAAGGTGAGGAATCAACTGACCTACTGATTGAGGTGCGTCAAGACTGGGCCACGGACACAATCATCGTCTATATNGAGACNCGNAANGCGAANGACCCGGANCGGTTCAACNANCNNGNAANACACAATATNACCTANGTCCCNACGCTNAAGGAAATTGCATGGCTCGAGCGGGAAATCGACCCGCACGGCCAGTCAATGGAACAACAGGGATATCAGGGCCCCGACCGCGGAGAATATGATGACATCATCTTCACGCTCAGCATCTCAACGCTCATCAAGGAGTTCAACTCGACCAACAGTCGTTTTATCGAAGCTACGGAAGGGAAGGCATTTGGTGGTCTTTCGATCGAAGAATACGATGATGAACAGGTGAACGAGACGGGACGTTACGCAATACCCAGTGATCAGGATCGGGTCGACCAAATTTACGAGCAGACTTCTGGCGCGCTACAGAATTTTGCTATCGACACCAACGATGATGGAATTCTTGACACGGCTTACATCATGTTTGCGCTGAAGTACTCGGAGGGCAACAATGATGCGAGACAGGCGGAAATTATCGAACGTATTCAGCAAGCCATTGACTCACGACAGAGCCCAGCGCGCACCGAGATGACGCAGACTGGGTTGGTAGTGGTGCTGCACGAGGTGACAGCGCGGCTCTACGAAGACTTGTTGGCGATGCTACCAATTTCGCTTGTTATCGTACTGGGGATAATGCTCTGGTTCCACCGCAATATCTTCGTGGTTCCAGTGGTGCTCGTTCCGATTTTCTGTGCCCTTATCTGGACGCTGGGATTGGTACGGCTCTCAGGCGTAGTGCTGACACCAATGATTGTCGCCGCCGGACCAATCCTTATTGGAATTGGCGTCGATTACGGGCTGCATGTCGCTAACCGTATCGTCGAGTTCCGCGAGACGGGACTGCCGCATCGCAAGGCAACTCACAACGCCATGCTGACTACCGGTAAAGCGACGCTACTCTGCGCCATCACGGATACTATTGGCTTCTCAGCGCTGTTCATCTCGCCGATTGCGCCAATGCGTACCGTAGGGCTGACGATGATTATCGGTGTCGGCTGTGCGTTCGTACTGACAGTAAGCATGACTCCAGCCATCATGAAACTCACCAACTACACCCGGTACTATCCGAAGGCATGGACTGGAATCGCGCGCGTCTCGTCACAGCAGTGGCGGGTAATCCTGCTGGTAGTAATGCTAGTAACAGGGTACTCGCTAGTGCGTCTCTCGGTAATGGATCAGGATATCCGAGGCGATGAATCAGCCCCTGAAGACGTCGCCTCCATCAGGAAACTGGCTGAATATTCCGAGAAGTTCGAGGCAGGGCAGACGGGCATCCTGCTGGTGGCAGGGGCGCCCTACCGAGACAAACCAGCGACCAAGGACTTAGACGTACTGGACGTGATGAACTGGACTACTGTCGAGTTGAACAACCTTTCGGTCACTAACCGCAACTCGGGCGAAACCATCAATGTCTCAGCGTTTTCAATCGTAGATTTCTTCAAGTCAGCACATATCACGCTGGAAGTGTCTCAAGCAGGAGGTGAGCCGCTGTTAGTGTTCGACGGCAGCTTCTGGGAATTCCTGCACCANCCCTTCTTTGATGAGAATAACCTCTCCTGGATGGATNTAGGGCCATACACCCGCGCTGAATTCCGGCAGGATATGATAGACGTCTTCTACGACTCGTTCACGGGAGAAATGCGCGCGATGCTGCTAACAGACGACTACAACAAGGCGCTCGTCTATATCAGCATGCCATACGTAAACATAGACGATACAGCGCTGCTGGTCGAACGCACTGACAATATCGCTGCTCACTACGACGCTGTTTACCTGCGTAATCTAGACGCGGAGATGTCGCAACTCACTGGAGGCCCGCCGGTGACTATTGCCATTAACGAAGGTATACAGAATACACAGTACAAAACCATCGGCCTGAGCCTGGTGCTGGTGCTGGTGACGATGATCTTGATTTTCCGTTCATTGCGCTTCGGCTTCATCACCTTCCTCCCCATCTTAATTGTAGTCCTGTGGTATCCTGCTACGGTTCATACCGGTGGCACAAACCTGAACATCTTCACCGCTATGGTCGGCACTATCATCATCGGTATCGGCATTGACAATTCAATCCAGATTACTGAACGTGTCCGCGAAGAAGGCACGCGTCCTGAAGGCATTAGGCGCGCCGTAGAACATACAGGCCAATCCGTGGTAGAAGCTACTTTCACAACGATGGGGGGCGTTCTGGCAGGTGTTATCATCTCGCTCTTCCGCACCCAGTTTATCGGCTTGCGCAATTTCTTCGCGCTGATTATCACGCTGGTACTATTCTCGTTGCTGATGGCGGTCTTCGCGCTCCCCAGCTTCTATCAGGCACTGCATCACTACGGCGACAAGTTCAGTCCGCGACGCCTGAAAGTCAAGCGGAAAAGTTGAGCATTTCTGCGACGGCGTCGACCGCCTTGCGGGCATACGGAAGCAGCCGCGGCTCGATGTGCTGCGGCTCCGCCCCGGGGCCGATGACGCCCATGCCGACCGGCTTTCCGGTTGCGAGTTGCAGGTCGAGCACGGCCTGCACGACCGCCTGCCCCATCGCGAGCCCGTGCTGCGTCTCGCCGCGCTCGATGATGCCGAGCAGCACCGCGCCGGCGATATCGTCGCGCGCCAGCAGCCGTTGCAGCGCCAGCGGACATTCCAGCGCGCCCGGCACCCACCGTTCGGCGACGACCTCGAGCCCCAGCTCGCCGGCGCGCTCGCCCGCTGCGACTGCCATGCGCGCGACCGCTTCGCGGTGGTAGCTGCCGCAGACCAGCGCGATGCGGCTCAGCGTGCCTCCATGATGCGCGTGACGGTTTCGACGGCGGCGCGCGTCAGCGCGTCAACCTCGACGTTGAGCCGATCGCCCGGCTGGCGCGCACCAATCGTGGTGCGCGCCAGCGTCTCGGGAATGATGTGAACGACGAATTCGCCTGAATCGGGCCGGGTGCGGCCGACAGTGAGCGAGATGCCGTCGAGCGCCACGAAGCCCTTCTCGAAGATGCAGGCCATTGCGTCGCGCCCGACGCGCAGCCGCAGGTCGTGGACGCCCGCATCGGTTTCGACCGCCACGACCTCGGCGACGGCCGCGACGTGCCCCGAGAGCAGGTGACCGCCCAGTTCGTCGCCCAGCTTCGCTGAGCGCTCCAGGTTCACCGCGCCGCCGTTGGCGAGCCGCTCGCCGAGCGTCGTACGGGAGAGCGTTTCGGCGACGACGTCGAACTCCAGTGTACCGTCGCCAATCGCACTGACTGTCAGGCAAACACCGTCGACCGCTACGCTTGCGCCGGTCGCGATGCCAGCGGCGAAGCGGGCGGGTGGTTCGACCGCGATGCGCTGCGCGCCGTCGCCCTCGACGGCGCGCAGCGTGCCGGTGGCGGTCACGATGCCGGTGAACATCCTACTCCTGTCTGAAGATGCGCAAGATGCGCGCCACGATTTTGCGCGTCCCCGCCAGGCCATGCTCGAGCTTCGGCAGCCGCACGACTTTGGCGACGTGGCCGCGCTCGGCCAGCTTTGCCTCCAGCGCCTTGGGCTCGAACAGCTCCTGGTCGTGCCCCAGCGCGATGATATGCGGCCTGATTTCCTCCACGATGATGCCGAGCATGTCGCCCTCGCGCCCCACCACGGCGCGGTCGACCGGCTTCAGCGCTGCGACCATCTCGGCCCGGATTGCGGCTGGCACGACCGGCTCGCGCTTCATGCGCCGCACCGTCGCGTCGTTGGCGATAATCACCACCAGTTCGTCGCCCAGTTCGCGGGCGGCTCGCAGGAAATGAATGTGTCCGGGGTGTAGCAGGTCGAAGACCCCGGTGGCTACTACGCGCTTGCGTCCCACGCGGCAACAATTTCATGCCCCTCCAAAAAAGGATATCTCTCTGCTTCAGCCCATGCGGCTGCTGCCTCGGGCGGCAGCCGCCCCCCGTCGTCAGCGAGCATCTCGCACCCGAAGGCGACCGGCGGTAGCCCCGCCATTTCAGCCAGCGCGACCATCAGTTCGGTGTGCCCCTGCCGCCCCGCCAGCCCATCGGGGTGCGCGACGCAGACCGGCACGTGTCCGGGGGACCGGAACCGCTCGCCCAGCAAGAGTTGCGCCGCGTCTAGCTCAAGGTTGGCGGCAGCCAGCTCGCCGAAGGCGGCGACGGTGCGCGCGCGGTCGCGGTCGGTGATGCCGGTGTAAGTATCACGCGCGTTCAGCCAGAGCGAGAACGACGAGCGGCTGTCGTACGGCAGGTCAT
>NYZZ01000002.1 GCA_002687355.1 Methanobacteriota archaeon | reverse complement strand
CTCGGTGTGTCTAGTGCATTTACGCGCGCCCTGCTGGCAATCGTCGCCCTCTCGCCAGCCTGGCTCGGGTCCCCGGGATTCAGCTGCAGCGGCAGGCTTCGATACGGGCCCCCACTTCTCATAAGCTTTCTGCCACGCATCACTAATGTTTTCAGGTGTGACACTACTGCCGATTCTCTCTGATCTTTCCATGAAGGTATCACTGAGGAAGTGCCCGCAAAATCTGCAGTAGTCATTCATCATCTCAAGGAACTCCCAGGGGTGTTCCGGAATCTCATTAAAACCATTNCCAAGTTTNATTATTCGNTCAATCCCGCCTGCGATTGCGCAGTGAAAGTAACCGTAAGGTGTGAGACCGATACCCGAGTCCTGCGTGATATAGCAGCCGCGAGTAAAATCTTCATTCCNCCATTGGGGGAGGTCGATTGGTGCAAGNTTGAATGGCTCNAAATGGCTCGTGTCCCTNTCTACGTCNTNTTTGAATGAATTGTCGTAGTGCCATCGTTCGGGGATGCTGGCNATGTTGTTCNGGGTCCTGCGACTCACTCCNTTTGTAATGACCTTGAGGTCGGTCTCCGGGCTGTGCTCCATGAACCAATCATCGAGCATTGTCACAATCTCGATGAAATTGGGGTGCAGAGTTGGCTCTCCTCCGAGAATGTGGAGGCTCTCCCAATGAATNCCTTTCNCNTCNGTTTCATNGAGAAANNGCTGNATNGTCTCNATAGACATGTGTNGNGCGCTNGGTGCNTGGGCACTCGAACGACTGCATCCNGCNCAGGCCAANTTACAGATGTANGTNATNTCAATCTCGAGCTTCCTCATATTNGGAATNTATGTNGTCGGCCGNANGTCTTCACTGCCTTCTGCAGCCANGTTCATNTCAGCATTGTAGACAAGAAACCGGGGAATNTCTAGGNTGTGCNCGTTTCCGTCTGGGATTCGATTCAGGACTGANGCACCAGACGCCTCNATCTTGGAGAGTCNGACTCCTCGCAAAGTTACTGGGACATTGTACGAATTCGTATTTACAGAGGCTGTGCCATGCATTAGACCAAGTGGNTGCCTTNCGATATAGGTCGGAGATTCTATTGCTATGTGTGANGCATTGAGATGNGAACGAACTGTANCAATGATTGAGTTGTCAAACAGAATCTCTTTGTCCAGAAGAGATATGACCATCGGGTCAGGATGCTTGCAAATTTGACTGAGACTAGAGCGAACAAATGAATCATCGANCGGTCCGAATCTTCGGCGNACAAGGGTAAATTGACTGCCGAGGTCATCTATGAGGTCGCCCAGCCAATACTGTTTCCTTGGTTTCGAACAGTTATCAAAGACTACGGCACCCCAGTTTTCATCCTTCTGGATAACTAGNCTTCTCAATGCGGCTCGAGCCCAATGAGGTGTCGAATCATCAAAAACCAATGTGAAAATTATATCCTCGTCACGCTCAGGATATTTCCATTCAGANTTAGCGTCAATNAGATCCCATTCTCTTCTTTGAGCAGCGGGAACGGTATTCTGCTCGACTAAATCTATTGNCCTATCGTAGTACTCGATATCCTTCTTCAGTTNGTTCGGAGGGTGGATGTACCATGACCTTGGATCNCCACCCCGGAGGCATGTCCATGAAGTTCCTCGTTGGAATTGCTCAATAGACCTGTACCANCTAGTCGTGAGATGTTCGTCTTGAACCGAGTTCGGGAATGGCCTCTCCGCAAACATCCGTNTCAGGTCAAACAGTCCGAACCTAACTTCGGGTACGAACCGGCCGTCATAGGGCTTGAACTTGCTTCCGGGCGGTTGTGGGATGTTAAATGCGACACCNAAGACGTGCTCCCTACGAAGTGCATCCAAAATTGTTGCAACAACATCATCGTCTTCGTCTGAACGACCGATGAGAACGTCAGCATCCATTTGGAGAAGGTAGCGTGTGGACACNTGCTCAAAGCCCCAGAGTTGTGGAAAAACAGGAANACCCTCGCGATTGTGAGTCTTATTAGACTCTACTCCAAACCAACGCTGGTAGAGCGCAGTAATCTCTGCCTCGTGACCTTCGTGCGGAGATATTAGNACCCGGTCAAANAGACTATTCTTCTCCAACAAAGCCGAGANCTCAANCAGTTTCTCCANATNCTCTTTGGTATACTCNCGGAGAAAACCATTCTCTTTCGGATCGAGAAGAAGAACGCGNTCAGCGAACTCGTCAAACTTGCAAATTTGCTTAATAATGTGATGAGCCTGCTTCTCNATGAGGTNGGCCTCCATCGCACAGGACTTCACCATGAGTGTAACGTTTTCGTGCCTTCGCTTGCTGGGTTGGATGTCTCGTTTGGGCTTAAGGAATGCGCCCTGATAATGGACGAACTTGTGTATCTCTCTGTGATAGAACTGTTCAAAACCATCGAATTGCTTCATCGCGCCGACATCATTCCTGAAACCTCGCATCATAGTTGTCAAGTCATCATCTGAAGTCCCTTGAACAAAAACGAGGTNAAGCTGGGNGCACATATCNCGAAAGTAACGGACTTCAAACGGGACTACCCAGCTTCCAATGTCAATGTGATACAGATCGTTGTCCTTAATCCTGAAATTACTCCGTGTGATATTCAGATACACAACCTGCTGGGCCAAGCACTTCTCGATAAATCGACTCAGCATAGGAAGACTAACTGTGACGGCAGGGTTAGTGGGCTCGAAAGGATATTNAGCTTCCCAACGACCGTTAATTATAGACCATTTAGCCTGCGGCATCGGAAGACTGGGTAGGTTTTGCAGCCATTGCACATGAGAATTGTCAAGTATGAGACTATGGAAACGCTTGGTAATTTGTTCATTTTTTTTCCAAACAACTCCTTCAAAACCCCAACCGAGACACACGGCTGCNTTAGAGNTGAGTCCCCCTCCGGCCCAGAAAAGTGCGGAACGGTAAAGCGCCTGCCTCGACTCCGNATACATTCCAGANGCACAGTTCCTCTGNGTAGTATTACCTGAAAGNGTGTACTTGGCGTGAAGTATGTCTGGAAAGAGTCTACCTACNTCGGAGTGTTTAATCAANAGATGAGCAACCAGCCAATGGTCTTCGGCACTCTCAACTTCGGGATAGACTGCCTTGAATCCAGTCCGAATCCATAAATTGCACGAGGGTAGTTCAGCCTCTGATTTTCCTTCCGCCATTCCTTGCAACCGCTCTAGAACATAGGNCCTCTGCATGAGTTGTTCAATCGCCCGATTTTCGCGCTTCAACANTCTTGAATCTTTTTCCAAGGAATTACCGGCAAGCGCCCATTTGATTCCATTCCCTCCAGATNCAAGCTGGCNATACATAGATTCGAGTACGTTCTGTGTAGCCAATTCGTCATCAGCATCCAGTCGGCATATCCATTCTGCNTGTCCGAAAAACTCTCTTACGATTCTATTNGCTAGATTGCGTGTTCGGGCAACACCCAAGGANGGTATTTTGGCATGGATAATGCAAGGTGAGACCATCGCTTCAATGGCATGATTCCTCCAAGACTGAGATTTACTATCATCGACTAAGAGTAGAGCGAAGGGGACTGTTGTATTTTGATGAATAACTGAANCCAAGGCCTTGCTAATTTCAGGTCCATTTTCATGGACTAGCATTACTACTATCACCTTGGCTTCAAGGACCNTGCCGTCGTTCCAAGACAANGAANAATCAAATTTACCATCAAAGAGACTCACATTCTCGGAAAAAGAAAAAATAGTCACCGACTCACCTNCTTAGAACGCCACCCCTCATACAANTTTTTCCATGTTGGAGACATCAGGTCTGGAGTCGAAGCAGGCNTGAGNTCATGCGGTATGAAGACCCGGGAATCGAATCTACCGCAATGGCTACAGAACTCTTGGAGGAGGTCAAGCATATCATCCGATTCATCGGGCAATTTCTGTCGCCCGATATCCCAACCAGCGACCCTATCGATTCCTCCTGCAATTGCACAAGGGTAATAGCCCGAAGGTGTAAGTCCTATACCACATTCTTCAATGACGGAACAACCGTTGGTAAAGTTAGTCTTGATAATGCTACGCCTGTCCTTTGGCGCNAGATTGAATGAATAGAAATAAGGTTGATAATCAGTTTCCTTCATTGTATTCTCGATATGGAAAAATGGGGGAACCTGCATGAGTTTGCGCTGGACAAATNGACCATGCCCATTCGTTACAACTTCCAACCTGCATTTGGGATGACGGAGTTTGTACTTCGCTAGTTCGTAGAGAATTTCCTCGAAGCGACTGTGTAGCGTGGGTTCACCACCAAGGAGGCGNACTCGCTTCCATTCGATACCTCTGTTGAATGAGTCGTCAATAAACCTTTGGACTTGTTCGAATTTTANCTCCGTTCCTTCAGGTGCTTGCCTACAAGAGCGATTACAGTCATGGCAACAAAGATTACATGCATAGGTCAGGTCNATTTCAATCTTCTCACGTGTTCTANTAAATTCACGGCCAAAAAGTCGAGTTAGGATGCTACCAGTCCGGAGTCGCCCCCAACTCCGTTTAATAGCTAAAATGAAACGACGTACATACCTAATCNGGCCGCTGCCACCAACGTGTGATGCTCTTGGAAAACCNGNATAGTCATTGCTAGTGTCAACTATAGCGAACAGGGATGGATTTATTCCAAATAANTCCGANGCTCGTTTAATGAAGTTTTCTTCATCTTCGACATCCATCTTGGCCTGATGCTTCAGGTAGAACTGGAGAAGCCCTGTGTGCTTGCCACTTCCCTTCGTCATTGTTAATGAATCTNGATTCCGTTCAAGNTGATACANCATTGTGACTTTACCGGTTAGGGCGTAATCGAAACTCTCCATGGACAAGCATCTAATNGCAAGGTCCCGGTCATGCGTGCATAACAGTTCTTCATCAAAACCGCCAGCTCNGAGTAACGAGGAAACTCGCATGAAGGTGTTGGATCCTTGCCATCCTGGATTCTTGGCAAAAAATGCNTTGATTGAAAGGGATTCNGGNAANCTGTCCTCAATTGATTCGCCATCGAGGAGGGTTCTAATCCCGCTGATGACGGCGTCCTTCCCCCGCATTTGCAATTTGCAAGTCGNAATGTGGTCTACCGTCCACTCATCGTCATCGTCAATAATAGAGACCCACGNCCCNGGATGGTTCTCGTTTATCCAGTGGAGACCATGNTTCCATGTCCCTGCNGCACCNGGTGTGCGTTTATTCACTAGATATTCTCCCTCTGCAAAATATTTCTTGAANATGGACCTGTTCTTTTTTTGCGTGGACTCTGAGTCGGAATTATCAACAAGAACGANNCCGTCCGGAGACGAAGTCTGATTCTGAATTGATGTTAGCGCCCTTGCTTTGAGAAGTTCAGGGCGATTGTAAGTAGTCACAAGAACAATTATTGAGGGNNGNTNACNCANGGANAACCTTTCGCCGGGAACGAACGGCTTNGTCCGTGCCATATCTCAGGATGAATGCCAAAAGACTCTGGTCGTCAGGTTGTGAATCAATTTGTCGCAGAGAACGCGTGTCCTTAGGCACACACTTGCCACCAAAACCACCCAAACCAGGTGAGAGATGGGCCGAGTTACCNACTCGCTTATCTCTCCAGACAACCTCCATCACCTTACTAACATCTACAGCATTAAGTTCACAAATCCGCTCGATTTCACAAGTNAAGGTCACNTTTGTCGCGATGTAAGCATTATGGGCGAGTTTGGCTATCTCAGCCTCNCNNTGAGTCATTCTCAATCNNGGCACGTNTTCNGGGACCCATNTGAACAANGNNAGNGCNTNATCNACATCAGAANCCAAACCNGAAACNACAANCCTGTCCGGCTCTAGGAACCANGCTGCGGCGTCNCTCTCTCGTAGGAATTCTGGCATGTANACTAGACGAAGATTTCTGTACNTCTTTGTTAACACTTCCATCGAGCCCGGATGCANTGTACTCTTGACAATAACTAAGCCACGGTAGTCCANTTCATAGAGTTTTGAGGACGCANANTCTACTGCTGAAAGGTCAAGAGAGCCTNCCTCGAGACCATTTGTCGGAACGCAGATGAACACCGCTGCAGTGTTGAGAATATCTGTGAGGCTACCTCGGCCATCAGAGTCATAGGTTCCAGTTGAATGGTACCTGCCCATGCCGGAACAAACTGCTGTACCNACTGCACCCAGACCAAGGATGCCGACGCGNGCCATTTATCANGCTACTAATTGAGCAGATATAAAACCTNAAGGAAAGAAGTAGGGNAAACGTAGAACAAAAGTTGTTTTAGTNTGACCTGTTGGTCNTTCCATGACTAGAGAAANACANAATTCNCTTACTCTCATTNCNCAACCTCTCACAGGAACGTTGTACCGCAGCCCAATGCCAAGAGGAAGATANGATTTGGCAGATAGAGTATATGANGCATGGANGGATGCCGCAATAGACGTTATTGTATCNCTGACACCACACNATGAATTCATCCTGAAATCAGGCGAAGACCAATTANCCATCATGAAAGAAAAAGGGTGGATAGTGATGCACTATCCCATTACTGACCGGCAGACAGCGAAANTAACGGATATTGCCCAGCTTATTCGAGACATTGTGGAACATCTCCATTCTGGGAAGAAGGTTGTCATACATTGTAGTGCAGGAATAGGCCGGACTGGAACTGTCCTCGCATGTGTGCTCTGCGTGATTCATGAATGGACTAGCGAGCGCTCNATAGAATTTCTGAANGTTCTATCTCCTTCTATCGGTCCAGAAAATCAAGCGCAGGTCAATTTTGTAAGAAAATTCGNCCAAGAACGACAATAGAGTGAGGCTCTGAAGGNAAGCTGCCGTCTAGGCACTGATTAAACTCGGCTACAATATCAAATGACTGACCATCACAGCCATCACCATTCTTCNCNTCCTCACTTCCCCGCCANCCGCCACATCCACGCCNCNACCACTCCGCCCACNAGCAGCACGCCNNTGAACAGCACGATGGCGACGGCGGGGAGGCTCGTCTCCTCGCCGACGACAGAGACCTGCATTTCCGTGGAGGCAAGCAGCTCGCCGTCACTGTTGAGCAGCTGCAACTCAATGGTTCGGATGCCAGGCTCAACGCCCGCTGGGACAAAGAGCGTCAGCTGCTGCACCTGCCGCTCCCGTGGCGTGAGAGGGAACTCTACCGGGAGTGGCTGCCATCCACCCGGGACAACCGCGACAACCTTCGCAGCCTGCGGGACGTTGCCGTAGTTCCACGCCTCGATCGGTAGTTCCACGGAATCTCCGGGCGCGACCGCGACGAAGGGCTCAGCCTGTAGCGTGTAGAACTCCTCCGGCAAGATTGTGGCGTCAAATTGCTGCTCTGCCAGCAACTCCACCCCGTACCAACAGCGCAGCGTCGCGCTGCCAATCGTGCCACCAGAGGTGCCGTATGGCGGGTTGAAGAGCAACTGCACCGGTCGTGAGTCCCACGCCGCCAGCTCATCAGTAGAGGGCAGCACCGACCACTCCCAGATGGGGTCACCCTCTAGCTCCAGCACTAGCGATTGCAAACCGTTGCTCTCGCTCACCAGCGAGAGCGTGTGCGAGCCGGGCTGTCCGTCGGTCGCCAACGCTTCCCAAGCACCACTGAAGCGGGCACCGCTGTACTGCAATGTCTCGATTACGTCAGTTGCCTCGTCAGATGATGTGCCATCTGATGCGTTGACCGTGAAATCGGTCAGCGTACCAGCGAGTGTGTGCTCCGGCACCTCCACGCGCAGTTGCACGTCCTGCTCAGCACCGGCAGCGAGCCAAATTGTGGACTGTGCCAGCTCGTACTCCCAATCACTGCTGGCTTCCAAGGTGATGTGCACGAGTCCGTCACCGCGGTTGCGGATGGTGGCGGTGGCGGTCGCGTTCTGTTGTGGAAGGACGCTGTCGCCTTCAACCAAAACGCGCAAGCGGTAGGTCTGGTTCAGCAATGGCGTCCCGTTGGTGGACGTCGATTTGCTACCGCTCTGCAGAGTCGCCTCGATGACCCCGACACCAGCGACCACCTCACCCTCCGGTGCGGTCAGCTGTACTGTCACCACGGCTGAGCTCCAAGGCGCTAGTGCGGGCGTCGCGTTCCACTGCCCAAACGTCCAGTTAGAGGGAGCTACCAGTGAAAGCGCCATACTGGTGGGGCCATTGCCGTGATTGTAGAGCGTCAGCATCATGTCGCGCGTTTCGCCCGGGCGGAACTCTAGCGGTAGCGCCAGTTCAAGCTCCGGTTGGTGACGCTGCTCAACTGTTATTGACAGCTCGCCAGTCGCGTTCGCTTCTTCGGCGACAAATCGCAGCGTCGTCAGCAACAGGCTGTCGGCAAGGACTTCGGGAACAGTAATCGTAACGTTGAATTCCAGTGCCGAGTAGGCATTGGCCGTGAGGTTGGCGGGCGCGGCAATCGACCAGTTACCGGCTGAGATATTGACCGTCACCATCTCCGGCACGTTACCGGAATTGTGCAGCGTAAGCGTGAATGTGAGGTTCTCGCCTGGCAGGCCGCTTGCTGGCTCGAGTAACTCAACGCTGAGCAGGTGCACCTCCGGCACCTCAATGTGCAACCGCACTGACGCGCTGGAATTGTCGTCGGCCTGAGACGTGATGTTCAGCCAGCCGCTGTAGTTGCCTGCTAGCACCTGCTCGGGTAGTTGCAGCTCGAGTGTGAATCTGCCTGTCTCGCCCGCAGTGGCACTAGCGTTGGCGGGCACGCTACCGTTCCAGCCCGCCGGTAGATTCAGCGATATTGTGTAGTTGTCGTCAAAGACGCCGGTGTTGGTGAATTGGACGGTCGTGTTGCCGGTTGAATCAGGGAGGAGCACGACCGATACTTGAGGCGGCGCGGCAACGCCGAAGTACGGACGGCCGTGGAGCAACAAATCGTCGATGAACCAGCCCTCGTCAACAGAACCGAAGTCGCTTGCAAAGCGCAGCCGCAGCTGCACGCTCTCGAAACCGGTTAGGTTGAAGCCGGCCTCCACCCAGCCGCCTGAGCCTCCAGCGAAGGCGTTGCCACCCGTGGCGCTGGCGCTGCCAGGGTAGCCATCTTCGGGCTCGAGCAGAGTCCAGTTTTCTCCGTCGGTGGAGTACTCGACTACACCACCGTCGTAGTTCGCCTCAGTTCGATACCAGTGCGCGAACTCAAGCCACGCCGAATCGAAGTTTCTGAGGTCGAGTGGCGGCAAAAGCAGCACGTCATCCATGTCATCGATGTAACCTGTACCGACGCCGCACCAGAGCGCGCGTTCACCACCATAGCTGCGCGTATCGGTTGTGTTCCAGAGACTGTCGTTGGCAACTGGCCATCCGAGGCCGTTCTCGAACTCCTCAAACATTATGACCACCGTAGTCGAGAACAAATGCGAGATGGCGTTGTTGTCCGACTCGTCGTCATCGACCAACAGCTCTGCCTCAAACGCATAATCTCCCCATAAGTCTGGGGCCCATGCTTCGCTCCACTCCCAGCTTCCTCCAGGCGGGAGCCAAGGCACTTCGATTGTGCGTTCTACCGTTCCCTCCAGAACCAGCGTTGCGTTCAGGTGCTCGAAGCCTGTATTCTCAACTACCACTTCCAAAACCATCGACCGGTGAACTTCGGCCCAGGTGGGACCGGCGCGCGTTATTGCTAAGTCAGAAGGCAGCTGCAATTCGAAGGTCATCCAATCACCCGATACGGAGATGTTGGTGACACAAATCTGTGTTTCCGCACTGTCATAGTCGTCGCTGTCCGGACTAGAGATGTTGGTGAAGCCACTGGTGGTGTTTGCCCACGGATCGCTCGACTGCTTCGGGTTGTTGTTGTTGTCGGCCTCCTCCAAATGAACCCGTCGATGCGCGTCGTTCGACTGGCTGCCGTCCTCGTCAATGTGCCAGATGAGCAGGCCGTGCCCGGGGAGGTAGGCGTCATATCCCACGTTCTGTCGGTTCTCGAGAAGGAAGTATTCACGACCTCCAATTCCGTCAATGGGAATCTTCATGATGGAGGCATTGTCCTCGACGCGTGAGATGTTGTACACCCCTTCGCCAGCGAGTGGGAGGGCAGGCTCTACCCACCCCAGAAATATCTTGGACCAAGCACAGAGCTGGGCTGGTGTGTCGCCACCATTGAGCCAGGAGCCGCCTGACATCATGCCCCAGTGCCCAATGCCTGAGGAAGAATAGTCCGTATCGTAAAGGTCCGGCAGCCCGAGGTCATGAGCGAATTCATGACCGAAAATCCCCATTGGCGTCCCCTCGCCCTGCATCGTGTAGCCGCTTATGCGTGTCCCATTTCGGTATTCGGCCGAAATCGCCCAGCGGTGAGACCAAATAGCGTCGTCACCGGCAGGACCACCACCACCGTTCGACTCATCTGTTGGCCCAGAATGGACTATAATCAGGTGGTCCAGATTTTCGTCATCATCACGGTCGAAATGGCTGTAGTTGACGAACGGCTGCGCCAGCGCAACGGCCTCGCGCACTAGTGTCTGTGCGTTGCCTTCCGACTCGGAATTTTGGAACTCGTACTCTCCGTAGTAGGACATGTTCTCACTCGCATTCAGCCATTGAGGAACAATCGTGCCGGAAATATTGAATTGACCGTAGGAATTCTCGTTGAAGAAATCCCACATCGAACCATTATCGCGCTCGAACAAAAGCTCCTCGTAATAGGCGACGTCGTGGTTACTGTCTGCCGGGTAGTCAGGGAACTGGATCAAGATTACTAGCAAGTGAGCATCTCCAATCCATTCACGCTGCGCTAACTGGGGGGGTGAGGTAGACTGGTCTTGGGGTGGAGCATGGCCTGGCGGCGAGGGTGCCAGATCGTAGGGAAGTTCCGGCACCGCCTCTGCGGACGGAAGGAGCAGCAGTAACAGCGGCAGCATCAGGAGCAGCCAGCGCACGGACCCATGCACACTGGACAGCAAAGTGCTTACTCCAGTTCGGACGCCTTGAGAAAGCAAAATGTCGAGAGCGCCGAGAGCAGGGCGGATACTACAAGGTGGCTCTTAGCAGCGTCCCATCCTTGCCACAGTACAATCAGCGCTAGAATGCCGATTACGCCGGCGAAGAAATTAGCGCGCACGGGATCCATCTTCTGCGATCCGCGCATATAGAACCAGAGCGAAACTGCGACTAGAAAGGTAACTGACACTGCTAGATTCAGCGTCGAGGTTTCATCGATACCGATAAAGAACCAGAAGTACGCCAACAGCATTGTGAAGCCGGCACCCGCAATGAGCGAAAGCTTCTCGCGCAGAGCGCCCGGCTCACCCCCAGTACTGAAATTATCGAACATCGGCTCGGAATCAGGTGAAGCCCGCGGTACCGGTGGTGACGGTGCGTTGCGGCGCACCACAGGCTCGCTCTCGCGCTGTGTCTGGTGTTCCTCGTCGTTCCCTTCGTTTGGCATGCTGCCGTCTATATCAGGTTCCTCATTCATTTCTCCTCCTTGATAGGAACGATATTGTGCCCTCTATAATCGAATTTGACCGAGCGCCGTACCAGGCCCTTGAGCTGAAGCGAGGTGAGTTCTAGCTCGCGCGAGATGTCGTTTGCGAAGCACCCCCCCTCACCTACCATTTCCAGGATTTTCACTTCTAGTGCCTCGAACTCAGTCTCTTTCATCAACACCACCGTCAGCAACTCCCGTGCCTCCACAAAGTTAAGCGAGGTCGAAATCTGGAAAGCATTGTAGAACGTACGATACGCCTTCTCGGGCTTTCCGTCAAGGACTTCCCAGCGCGACTCTACCAGCTTGAATTTCTCGAAGTAGGTGATGGCGCCAAACGCTTCCTCACCGAATGACGACTGGAGTTCACTGGTTGGCGTCCAACCCTCTGCCAGTCTTGCCAGCACCGCGCGTCGGCCAGGCGAATCGACCGACCGGAACAATGCCACTAGCTCGGCAGGGTCATTGATGAGCTTGGTCCTTTTCATAGCCATGCGCGGGTGATGGAGCGTGCGGCTAAAAAGGAGCGCCTACAGCTCCAGTTCGCCCGTCAGGCCACACGCATTGCACTCCACCACCTGCGGGCCATCACGTCGTGGAACCTGCATCTGTGCACTACAGCCAGGGCACTCTATGGTGACCTGTTTCGCTGCAGGCTTACGCCTGACACGTTTGCGACGACCTTTGCTAATGCGCTGCGGTGGTGCAGTCTGGTCGACTTTGACAGAGCTTTGTTCAGCCTTTAATTTCTGGACCCGGAACGCTGATTTTTTATCTCCAATTCCCTCATATATTGCGATGGCTCCATCATAATCCAGATGTTTCTCTTTATCCTGTGCCCTGGAGGTCGCCGCCGCCTGCGTCACTTCCCAGGGTGTGACGGCTTGTGAAGGTTGAACCTGTGTCGATCGCAGTTGCAGGAAGGCCCAGGTACCGCCGACCATCAGCACTACCAGTAACAGTGTCCCACCCAGCAGCCAGGTCACAGAAATACCGGCGACTTCGCCTAGATCGAGCGAAAAACCATCGTTATTTCCGGTGGAAGCGACCGAAGGTGGCTCGCTAATGAAGATTGTGCAAGTGTCGGATGCCTGCAACTCGTCGTTGTCGGTTACTTGTACCACGGCAGTGTAGAATGCATCGTTGGGAGGCAGCAACTCATACTTCTTCAGCGCCTCCGGTGCGGAATCAAAGAAATCAGGCGTACCAATCAGTTTGCCGGATGGCGAGTTGAAATCCCACTCATAAAGCACGATGTTCCCGTCGGCATCGCTGGCGTTTGCGCTGAACTGAAGTAGTTTATCTACTTCCCCCTCAGCAGGACAGCTCGCGGTGACGGTCGGCGGCGAGAGGATGCGCAGCGTGCGCGTGGCTGGTGCGCTCCAGGCTCCGTCCGAGTCCTGCACCTGTAGCGTCACGCTGTGCGTACCAGGTGATAGCTCACTTGAGGAGAATGAATCTCGCGCGCTCAGTATTCCGTCTAGGCTAGAGTTCCAGAGGTACGCCACGATTTCACCCTCGGCGTCATAGCCAGCACCGGACAGCACAACCATGGCTCCAAGCTCTGCTTGCTGCGGAGCCTCGGTGATGAGGCCGATTGGCTGGCCATTGAGGCGCAAATAGAAGGTGGTATTGGGAGACCAGAGTCCTGCCTCGTTCCCGACCCGAAAGGTGATAGTGTGGGAACCATTGGAAAGCGAGGTAGTACTGAACTCGGCCACGGTCGAGAGCACCCCGTCTAGGTCGGACTCCCAACTAAAATTGGTCAGGTTAGCTGAGCCGTTCGTAAGTTTCAGACCTGTGCCACGGAAGATTACTTCGGTACCGTACAGCAGCACGCACTCGCCCTGCAGAGGACAGGGCTCGACATCTAAGACCTCCGCTGATGGGTAGTCGCCAATAGCGATTTCGCGCGTCACTGGCTCGCTCCAAGCACCATCGTTGTCGCGCACTTTGAAACTGATCGTGTGGTAGCCAGTTGTAAGATTACTACTATTGAATGCTAACTGGTTCGAGAGCAGACCGTCGCGCGAGGAGAACCAGCGGTACTCAACAATTCCACCGTCTCCATCGCTACCGCTGCCGTTGAAGGTAACGTTCCAGCCCGGCATTGCAGTCGCTGGCGCTATCGAGATGATGGTCGCATTAGGTGACTGGTTGTCAAGGACAGGTTCGTAGTAGAGTGCCAGTCGGTTCTCCATCCCCACCAATAGCCAGTGGCCGCGCCAGGAAGTGGCGACCTGAGTCACAGCTGCCGTGGTGGAAGCAATCCAGAGCGGATTGCCGTTGCCGGTCACAAGCAGTGCCAGCTGCTTGTCGGCAGTGCCGGCCAGCAGGTGGCTGCCGCCACCGTTAAACGTCAGTGACGCAATCTCGCCCTCCAAACTGCGGGTCCATGCTGCGGAGTCGTTTACACGGTTCAGTAGATAGAGGGCGCCCTCCTCAGTTCCGGCGGCGAATAATTTGCCCTCAGGATGCGCTGCGACCGCACTGAAGGCAATACCCGTCGGAAATTCCATCACTGGATTATTGCTGTTGCTGTTGAATACCAACGCGCCACGGTTCGGCGTCGCTACTGCCAGCCAGCCGCCGTCAAGGCTGAACGCCAAGTCATTGATAGCGGAAGCGCCGGTGTAGGTCCAGAGCGGATCGGAAACGCTGCGCTCCCACATCAACAGGTTGCCATCGCGGGTCGCCGCTGCAATTTGCTCTCCATCTGGCGAAATGGCGACCAAGTCGACAGCCTTACCCGAGTTGTAGCTCCAGAGCATGTTATTGTTGGCGCGGCTGAGATTGAAAAGATAGGTGTAGGTCTCATCCCCTGCAACAAGGTATGCACCGTCGGCAGAGATGGCGACGCTGTTAAACGACAACACACCGGAGTAGGTCCAGCTCTCAACACGGTCCTCCCACAGCGTCAGTCGGTAGTTAGACTCCTCTGACGAGACCAGTTGCCGGCCGTCGGTCGACATCGCGACTGAAGTCACCCCTGGCCCCCGGGTCCACATCTCCATGGGAGCAGGGCCACTGGTGTTCCAGAGCCCAACGCGGCTACCGTAACTCGCCGCCAGCAGTTCCCCGTCAGCGGTCGCAGCCACGCCGGTGACGGTGCCAGCGGTGGGAGTCTCCCACTCTGGCTCCTTCTCTGCCGACGCCATTGGCAGAAATGCCAGCAACACCAGTGTCAGCAGCAGCGCACGCAGCATAGATGTGTGGCTCAAACGCTTCGACTCCCACCACAATACTCATGCTGCAGTTCCAACAAGTGACCAGCAGCCAGATGCTCAATCATGCATAACCGCGAGACCGCCACCTTTCTTAACGGTTCGTTAGAAAGTAATGGGAGTCCATTATGAAGTTTGATTGGGTGCCCTATGTTCTATAAAAAATCAGTGGCCGAGCAGTATTGGTAACACAAAAATCTCCCATGGTAGCGCAATTACGAGTAGTTTCAGATAACCCAGCACGGATGTGTTACGTATAACTGATTATATATAAAGTTAATGGTTAAATGTATTAAGGATGAAAGTTGTGTCCCACCTTTTAGCAGAAGATTAGATGAGTAGATTAACCACGTACCAAGTTGTAGCGCCCGCGCTGCTCCAATGCCGCCAGCCGCTCTAACGCATCAGCAGAGCAGTTCCACTCCCCGTAGGCAGCGAGCAGCGGCTCCCGCGCATTTAGTTCGGGGTGGTGCGCCTCGAGAGATTCAAGGAGAACCCGCAAGTCAGTCGCGCGCTGTTCATCATCATTGCTTGCGACGCCGAGGCCAAAGTCAATGACACTTAGATGGCCGAGGGCATCTCCGTCAGACGCACCTCTGGCAATGAAATTGCTGGTAGTTGGGTCGCCGTGGATGATGCCAGCGGCGTGTATATGTGCCAGCAATTCGCCTAGTAGCGGGAGCCACGCTGCACCGTTGGGAGCGCGCAGTGCATGCTCAAGCTGATCGCCCGGGAGCCGAGTCATCACCAGCGTCGCGGTGGTGGGATCGACCGCGTAGAGCGATGGTACCGGCAACCCCGCTTCGTTGGCGCGCTCGAGTAGCCGGGCCTCGGCGCGCAGTCTTTCCGCTACTAGCCGCACCTCCAAGTCGGGGTGACGGTAGCTGCGGGGGTTACGACGCTTCTCGATGGCGGGCTGGCCGTGCCATTCGCAAGCAGTGACAATAGCCTCGGCACCGCGGTAGTTCAGCGCCATGTCACCTCCGCCATGTCCGTGCGGAAGCGCTGATCGACCCGGTCGTCCTGCGATTGTATTTCGTATCCGCCTGCCTGCATTACGTGACCCAGCCACGCAATCATCACTCCATTATCAACGCAGAGGGCCTTCGAAGGGGCGAAGCAGGCAACGTCACGCTCGCGCGTCATTGTCTTGGCCATCTCGCGCAACCGTGCGTTGCAGGCGACGCCGCCACCTAGGACCAGCTCAGTCTTACCGGTGTGCGCTAGTGCGCGCTCGGCGACTTCACACGCCATTGCGAACGCCGTCTCCTGAATAGCGTAGGCAAGTCGGGACAGTTCCATCCCGTCGGCAAACTTGCGCAGCGCCGCCGTCAGCAACCCCGAGAACGCCATGTCCATGCCCTTCACCGAGTAGGGCAATGGCTCCAGCTCCGGTCCCGCAGCTAGTGCTTCGAGCTTAGGGCCACCAGGGAACTCGAGTCCTACTTCACGACCAAATTTGTCGAGCATGTTACCAATGCCAATATCAAGCGTTTCGCCAAAGACACGATAACGGCCGTGCGCGTAGCCAATGACTTGCGTGTTGCCGCCGCTCAGGTAGAGCAGGACCGGGTCCGTTGCACCCTCAAGTAAACCAATTTCCAAGTGCGCAACGCAGTGGTTCACCCCCAGCAACGGGAGCCCGTGAGTATGCGCGAGCGCCCGCGCTGCGGTCGCGCCGGTGCGGAGACAGGGGCCCAGCCCGGGCCCGCGCGCGTATGCCACTAGTGCCAGTTCGTCCGGCGCTAGCTGCGCATCGGCTAGCACATCTCTCACCAGTCCCGGCAACGCCGCTACATGGTGCTGTGCCGCCTCACGGGGGTGGATACCACTCCCCTCGGGCGGGGTGAATGTAGCCTTGCGGTCGGCCAGGATTTTCCCCTCAGGCGATACTATGCCGACGCCGGCGGTGTGCGCGGTGGACTCAATGCCCAAAACGGCGCTACTCAATCTTCGTCGTCGGGCAGTTCGGATTCGGCGTTGCCGCCTTCTTCGTCATCCGCCAGCTCGTCAGCTTCCTCACCGCCGCCTCCGTCCGCGGGCTCGCCATGCTCATCGTTGCTGGGCGCGTCGCTATCGCCGTTCGTCTCTTCCTCCGCGGCAACCGCCTCGCCAGCTTCGGGTTCACTCTCACTCAGCAGCGCCCACGCTGCACCACCCGCTAGCGCCAGCAGCAGCAGCAATGCCAACCAAGGCTGCTCTTGCTCCTCTTCCTCTTCCAATGTGTCAGAAGTGACTTGCAGGTAGCGGCTGATGCGCAGCTCGCCATCAGGTAGAATACTGTTGTCAGCAACCAAGCTCAGAGAAAGGTCGCCTGCGATTGAAATATTCCAGTCCAACTCTAGGTTAGCCACGCTGCGCGGTGCAAGCTCGACTAATGTAGATGAATAGCCAATGACATCGTTCACCGCAAGTTGGACAACAACGGACATGCGACAGTCAGTTGGATTCACCAGAGTAGCATTGAGGCTTAGTGTGCTCCACTTGGATACTGGTTGGCTCGATTCGACCAGCTGGCCATCTACTTCGAGTCGCATATCGCTGAAACTAAGGAGTGAACGGTTGGTCTCGACTGTGATGGTAACCTGTGTATTGCCGTCTAAATCGCCCTCCCACAAGCCTTCGAGTGAGTAAAACTCGTAAATTTTCGTTACAGTAATACTTACTTGCGGCTCGGTGCGATTGCCGTTTCCTAGCAGTCGGTACTCTTCGTACCAGTCAACGTAGCTGCCGTCGGGCTGTTCTTCAGCAACGGCCAGAGCTATTCCCGCATCATCGCGCTGCGCCACATGCAGTCCACCAAGTCGCTCACCGGCTGTATCTTCGACTGTCACGTTGAGCCACCATTCCTGAATGTGCTGGGTAGTGCAATTGGCATAGTTTACATTCGACAGAACCGGTGCGACACCGACTGCGCGCAAGCAATTGTCATAGTTGGCCAACGTTAGGTTGTTGGCCAAGAAACTGGTATCCTCAATGAACAGTCCTGTGCTGTTCTCCGGAAATGAACTCTCACCGTCCAGACGCGTGTCGAACAGGGTGGCGTTTCCGCCCACCAACCAGAGGCGACCACTGGTCATGTTGACTCGGTTCAGCAGTAGCTCGCCGTCGTCAAGCACGACACGAAAAACAGCAGTGGCGTTGAGCTGGGCGAACGCTGTTTCAATGCTAGTTTCGTAGTACGTGGTGTTGTCAGGGTCCACCTCGATATACTGGTCGTACAGTGCCCGCACGGGTGTCAGGTTTGCGGTCGAGGTCAGACTGCAATCGCGGACCGTCAGCGAGCCTCCTGGCTGAATCCGGATTTCGCTCTCGACAGCGCTGAACTCGTTACTCATGTCAAAGCTGCAGTTTTCTAGAACCAAAGTACCGGACACCTCAATATTGTCCTCAACTGTGAAATTGCCATCGGTGAGCGTCAATGTCTGGCCCGCAGCAATGGTTAGATCGTCGAAGTCCTGATCCGCAGCGACGGTTATATGATCGAAGTCGTGATCCGCCGCTACATTGTCAGCGAGCAGCAGCGTGCTGGCCAGGATTAGCGTCACGACGGCGAAGCGCAATGCTCTTGCATACAATTGCATCACGGTGCGAGTGGCAGTGGGATATAAGTCTCTCGACAGAGTGTTAAAACCCCGCTCCCGTGGGGCGGCCATGCGACGGAGAGTAGCAACGCAAATGGTCTTCAGACCGGTGGTCGCGCTACTGACACTGGCACTGCTGCTAGTACCACCGAGCGAAGCCGACTGGGACCCCTACGTCAGTCACCCGGGCTACATTCCTGACTTCCACAACTTCACGACGCCGCAAATGACACCGGGCGAAAGCGGTCAGTTCACACTCGAAGTGACGAATCGCTATGCAGAGCCACTCGAGAACGTCATTGTCAGCATGGACATCTACATGCGAGCTGATATCGAAGGGTCAGAAGTTATCGACGCTGTTGCGGCAGATGCACGACCGCGAATCACCGAAGGCTGCTGGATGCGACTATCCAACAACGAGGTGGAGTGTGACACTCCAACTGGGCAGCGAGCGACATTCAGTCCAGGAACGCTAGCGGCCGGAGAAGCTGTACGGTTCTCAACCGAGATCCAGTCCACAGAAGAGCGCTCCTGGCTGCGCTGCACACTGCTCGGCAGCCGCTGCGACGCTGGCACCGCCGAAGGAACATACTTCGTCCGTTTCATGCTTGAATTCGACCACAACGGTACCGCACGTAGTATGCTGAGCCGAGGGCACTGGTCAATGGCAGAATGGGAAACGGCAACGACCGACGTTCCCGATGGAGCGCCCGGCAACATCAACCTGACCGCGCTGGGTGTTGACGGCGTGATTCCCGATTCCAGCTTCGGCGTCAAGGAACCAATACCGAAATGGCCTCTCTACGTCATGATTGGGCTGACCGTGATGTTTGCCGGACTCGCCGTAGTGTTCTACCTCGAGGAGGAAGGCACCTACCCTGGACTAAACAAATGGCTTCAGCAGCAGCGGGGCAAACTTAACCAGCTTCGGCTGCGCCTTAAGCACCGCGAACGCCGCCCGTGATGTGTAGTCCAAATCTCCCACCCGCTGGATAGCCTCTAGAACTGCTGGGTCACCCAGCATGCGAATAATCTCTGCCAGCTGCGCATCGTCCAGCGCGAGAAATGCACGGCGCAGCCGTGCACCCAGCTGTAGCTCACCAGCAATGCGGTTGCGCAGTTTCTGCTGGTACTCCGCTAGGTAAGCAACTGAAAGGTCACCTGCCTCGAACGCTGCGATAGCAGTCTCGGCTGCCGCATCGGCGCTTACCAATCCAGTGTATATTCCACCGCCCGAAGTTGGTTTCGCGAGGCCAGCGGCGTCGCCAATGAGCAGCACATGATCCGTGAACGCCGGTTCACGCAGCCCGAAGGGGATTAGTCCGCTGATGCGCGCGGTTAGCTTGGCGCCATTGAGCACTTTAGACGGCGCCCCTTCATGGAAGTAGCTGCGGAAGAACTTGCGCGGCCGATGCGGTAGCGTGGTCGCGACACCTAAGCGACCAGTATCAGAACCTGTCGGGATGGCCCAGCCGAAGAAGCGCGGTGCCAGCTCGGAGCCAACGAACAGGTCAACGTAGCCGTCACGGGTTGCGTAGCCACTGACATCGCCTCCAAAAGCGGCCATCACCTCACGCCGGTTGTGGAGGCCGGCATCGCGCGCCACTCGCGAGGCGGGGCCGTCGGCGCCGATGAGAAGTCGCGTCTGTACCTGTTGCATACCGGATTTATCCCGCAGCTCGGCCACCATGCCGCCGTTATCACGCCAGCCACGGGTGTAGCGCGTGCCAGTCCAGATTTCGGCTCCCGCTTTTTCAGCGCGTGCTGCAATAGAGCGGTCCAGTGCAGGGCGGTCGATGACCAGCGCCTTGGTTTCTAGGGCTTCGAACTCGAGGTAGCTGTCGTGAGGCCCCCATAGCCGTGCGCCGCGCATCTCCTGCAGCACCGGTAGGCGATATCCTAGATAGTCGAGAGTACGAGGTGTCACCAGTCCAGCACACTGGCACGGGTCACCTACTTGTTCGTGCTCCTCAGCAATCGCTACGCTATAGCCGGCCTCGGCCAGCTTCCACGCGACGCGGCAGCCGGAGGGGCCGGCGCCGACTACCAGCGCGTCAATCACTCTTCGATTGCGTCGATTGCGACCAGCTGAATTTCGGCGCCGTCGACCAAACCCGCCTCGGCAAGCGAGAGGCCGGAATCGACCGCCGCACCATTCACATGTGCCGCAAAGTTGGCGTGCGGCAGTGGGAACTTCTGAACACAGTTCTGGACTAGGCGCTCGACCTGCATGTTGGAGGGTACCTTCACTTTAGCTTCTTGTGTATTGCCGTCGACCGCTGACTGAATCGAGAGTGCAATCTTGGCAGGGGGTAATTCGGCAACCGCCTCGGGAGCCTCATCGTCCTCATCATCATCAATTGACGCTCGCCTCATACGGCGCGAGACGACGACTGTCCCCACAACCATGAACAAGGCCAAGGACATCAGCGCCACAAAATGATATACCTTGAAGCCGGAGCCGCGCACCAGTTCACGGCCGAAAACATCCAAGGCAGCAATCTCACCCACTACTGCAGGCTGGATGACATCAACCTCAAGCTCGTGTTCGTCGTTGGTGCTGTCCAGCTGATCAATCTCGAAGTTGCCGCTGCCAGCGTCTAGCTCGAACGCTAGAGTCAACTGGTCTTTATCCTCATCTGGGAACACCCAGCTGAACTTGACCTCAGTGTCATCGCCCTTGTTGATATCGCTGGTAACCTGCTCCAGAATTACATTGCCGGCGCCGTCATCAAACTCGATTGACAAGATGCCATCGGTAATCTTCCAGTCGGCGTTACCGGTATTGGAAACTGTCACGGTCATTTCGACAGTGTCACCCACCTCTGGCTCGCGCGGGTCCATGGTAAACTTTTCAATCTTAAAGTCGGGTAGAATGAAGAACTTGACGTCATAACCGTCCTGGTCAAAAATGGCGCCACCAGCGGGAAAGATGTTGTCACTGTAGCGGTTCAGCTCATCATACATACGGTCGGTATCCTGATAGCCGCCATCACCCGCATTGCAGTCGATAATGCTGTATTCACTGCAACTAGGGTTGACCTCGGCACGGAAATTGCTCCACTCACCCATCTCCGCGTACCAGCGGAAGCGAACTGTTGTGGTCTCACCGGCGTTAATCTTGAACTCGTAATAGTCCTTGACATTGCGCTCCTTCAGGATAGTGCCAGTCTCGTCACTGCTATCGGCGGTTAGGTAGAGCCGTGCGCGGTCGATGTCGGCCGCCCCCTGATTCACAACAGTGGCCATGAAAGTCACCTGCTCATCTACGTTGGGAGTTTTGGTAGAAGAGAGGGTTGGGTCTCCAGCAAAACGGTTGTCGACCCGCATCAGAGTGATGGCAAGGTCAGGCTTGACCCGCAGCAGCTCACCGAAGCGAGCGTCGTTGTTGTTCTCGTTGTTCTCCAGGATTTCACCATTATCAAGGTCATCCTCGTCATAGTCAACGCGCACCTCAACGTACCACTCACCCTCGGTAATTAGCCAGTCCACGTTGGAATATATCTCCTTGAACTGGCCTCCCCGGAAGTTGTTGCGCTTGCTGTAGAGCAGGCTGAGCCACTCAGACTCGTCCCCGGTCTTGTCAGCCTCTTTGGCGTAGTAGTAAATCTCGACTAGCGCGTCGTCCACGTCAGCATTGCCCTCGTTGGAAATCTTGACCTTGACGGTCACGGTATCACCATCCTTGATAGTCGAAGCATTGACCACCTCGCCATTCGCCTCTAGCGTAATATCGCTCGCTTCCAGCGTCAGGTCGGACTGCTCTATCATTACTGTAAGCTCAGTCTCCTGTCGTGCGTTGGGGTCGTCCTCTAGATTACGCACCGAGATTGTGATAGTGTAATTGCCCTCATCCGCCTCATCATCAACAATTATCTCGACCCAAAGGTCGTCCAGCTCGCCAGAGTCGATTTCGACTCCCGTTGAACTAGACCACACCTGATTCAAAGAGCTGTCCTGGAAGAAATTAACCTCCCAGTCGTTGTTGTCGAGAGTCGATTCCAGCTCAGGCAGGAAGGTGTCCGGATGAGTGCCACTGTTTGTCAGTTTCACCTTGAACTTGACGTAGTTGTCATTGTCGCTGCCCTTGTACACTGGCGAAATTTCCTTGAGAGAGTCAATAACGGACACAGTTAGCCCGCGGCTGGGCGCCTCGACATTCACTTGCAAAGAAATTGACTGTGTCGCATCCTCGTCCTTATTCTTGACCGTCACAGACATGGTGTAGTTACCCTCGTCCACATCGTCCGGATCGACCTCGACGATGAACCACAGGTCATCTGGCTGGCCATCTTCAATCATCTCGCCGTTGGTACCCCACTTGTCACCGGTTGACCCGGTATTCTTAGTGTAAAAACCGTAGGTCCAGCCGTTCGCCAGTACTTCGTCCAGCTCAGGGAGGAAGGTATCATCGTGGCTGCCTTCATTTGTGACAGTAATCTTGAAGCGGGCGGTGTTCTTCTGGTCGTCCCCTACCTCTGGTGCTAGCGTTATTTCAGTGTCGGCCGCCTGAAGGGCCAAACTGCGAGTCGGGTCCCGCACAATCATCGTTGTTTCAGCCGTAACTGCAGGTTGAGAACCTGCTCCAGCAGACGCTTCAGTTATGATAGTAAAATTGCCTACTTCCGCGTCCTGGTCTGGAGTAACACAAAGGTACAGAGATATTTGCTGCCCAGCATCGATTGATCCTGTAAAAGCTGTAGCGCAAGTGGCGAATTTGTAAATGGAAACAGTCCACTCATCAGGATACGAAGTAGCTATAGTCTCGACATTTATGTTGTCATCTCTATTTCCAGTATTAGTCAGCTTCAGGGTAAATTTTTCCCTTCGATCATTATCACTGGCTTCAGTAGATGGATAAGTTTCAATGGAAGAAACACCAGCAACTGCGAGTCGGGCCCCGTAAATTTGACCTATGTCTGTGGTCAATCCAACTTGTGCGCTAACTGCTAAATCACCCGAAGACTTGGCCTTTACTCGAATCTCATAAGGGCATGGCTCCTGGCTGACAGGGCAATCAGGATTGGATTTACCTTCAAGGGCACTACGCTGTGCGGTAGTCAAATTGTCTAAATCATACTCTGGCAGAACAATTGTGACCGTGACTGATGCTGTCTGGTCTTTATCAAGCTCAATAGAAGCAGGAACAACAGTAGCCCAATTCAAATCATCATCCAAGATTGACAGAAGGATAGTATCACTACCATCGCCAGTATTCTTGACATCTACACTGAATACGGCCGAAGAACCAGGAACTTTCTCAATAGCAATTACGTCGGCATTAATTTCGACTCCTCTCGAAAGTTCGACTTTGACCGTTAAAGTTAATGAATCCTGAGATTTCGTTCCATTGGCGCAATCCGCGCAGTTTGACACTCCAGAAATGTTAACTGAATAATCACCTTTATCTGTTCCATCAGGTACCGTGATAGACAAACCAACTAAGCCAGATTTATCCTCACCCACGTTAAGGAAAGATGTGTTAAATTCTAGCGCCGTCCATCCTGCGGGAGCCTCTACAGACATCGCCACAATGTCATCACCTGTTCCTAAATTCTCTATGGTAATTGTAGTCGTATTTACCTCGCCTATAATCGCATTTACAATGCTTGTTTCAACGGAAATATCAATCCAGAACTCTTGATTCACAATAGTCGTAACGACAACTGTCGTATTGACCCACTTTGGAGGATTCTCGTTAGCAGCCTCTTTTGATGATGCAGTAACATTGGTTTCGAACGCCCTATTCTGTTCTCCGGAAGGGATTGTTACAGTAAGATTGACTGAACTTTCATCTCCGGCTGGAACATCCTCCACCAGTTCTGACTCAAGCTGTACAATCCAACCTTCCGGATAATCATCAATAGAAAGTGCGAACGAATCTGTGCCAGTACCCTGATTTTGTACCCTGATGGCATATATCAACTCAGAACCGGGATCACCAGTCTTGGAAGAAACAATCAGATCAACTTTGTACTGCTTGCTCACAGATACCGTAACAGTGCTGGAATCATATGTAGAAGATGATTCATCAGAAGTGCCATTAATGGCAATGGTGTAGTCGCCGAAAGTGGCGTCCTCATCGATGGTGACACTCAGGTTGACGGTTATAGACTCGTCAGCCTCAAGGGAAACGTCCTCAGCGATAGAGCCCCAGTCTGCGTTGTCGCCTTCTAGAGCCAGGTTGATTGTATCATCACCATTGCCCTTGTTCTTAATCAGAATGCTGTAGTCCAGCACATCTCCCGGGTCGCCAGATTTCTTGGTCTGTCCAACTATTGAAACAGAGATATCAAAGACTTGATCCACGTTCAGGAAGACGTTACGGTCGTACATCGTAATGCCGTCCTCGGAGGTGGCACGAACAGTTATGACATAGCCGTTCTGTGCTAGGGTTCCCTTAGGAGCAGATACGCGTAATTCAACAGATTCAGTCGCTCCAGCTGCAAGGGTAAACGATGATTCGCCAAGCGTGCCCCAAGTGGCATTGCCGCCGCGCAAGCTAAGTGTGATATCATCTTCACCGTTACCCTCGTTAGTTAAGTTCAGGGTGTAGACCACTTCATCTTCCGGATCGGCGCTCTGGGTGTCGCTACCCCCGATACGAATCTTGGGCTCGAAATCCTGCTCCACCGTCGAGAAACAGGTGTAGGTCTTGTAAACTGAAGTATTGGCCTGCGATATCACCTTAACTTTGATAGTCGCCTCGTCATCGGCAGCCGCGTCATCGGGCGCTCTGATTATCAGTACATCAGTCATGTTGGTGAGCTCATCTACATCCAAATTACTGATTTCCTCGGTGGCAAGCAAAGCTTCCCAACCGCTGTCGTACCAAGTATCGTTTACGATTTCAATGTTGAAGGAATCGACTGCGTTGCCCTTGTTAGTAACCGAGAAGGAATAGTAGATTCGCTCTCCCGCCTCAATGTCTTTGCCGCTCGGGCCCACAGTAACCACGTTCAGGTCGGGCAACTTGTTGACGCGCACATTTATCGTGACCGATGATTTAGTCACGCCGTCCCCGGAAGTACCGATGAAATTAATGGTCTTCAGCCCTGCCAGTGCGTTTATGTCAGGTGTAACACTCACGCTGACTTCATCAGTTTCGTCTGGGTCCAGCCTGGAAGAGGCGTCATACACAAGCGACCAGTCGTCGATTCCATTCCCGCTGTGACTATAGGAAACTGTGTCATCGCCGTTGCCCTCGTCGTTGACAATTTTGACGCTGAATGTGACCGTCTGGTCAGGGTCTGTATTCTGGGTAGAGGTACCGTTGATTTCCATTGCGGTGCCGTACACCTGGTCAACGGTAGCAGTGACCTGCCTGTTCTTAGTTCCAGCATCCTGAGTGACCGAGGCGACTCTGAAGGAAACATATTCTGTGTAGTCTGCAGGTGCGTCAGAACGATCGCCAATCTTGACGTAAAGCGTAGCAGTCTCTGACTGCCCGTCCTTAACCGCGAGTTGACTAGGGATGATGTATTCCTGCCAGCCTGAGCGGTTATTGCTAGTGATGGTCAGGTTGTAGTCATCGTCATTGTCACCCGTATTCTCAACCGTAATGGTGTAGGTAACCGTATCCTTTGGTTCGCCGTTCTGGCTGACCGGGCTGACGTCAACGGTGAAGGAGTCGCCAGCTTGCGCCGGAGTGGCCAGGAAAGCAAGCATTGCCAAGCCCGCTGCTAAGAGCAGCGCGGCCAGCAAGGGCCTGTTCAGTCTGTAGTTGTGCATGAGATACACCACCGTTTCGATGGCTGGCAGGCATATAAAGTTTCGTGAATAATTATAAATAACTATTGCTAATTATTATTTTATGAGCAGCTCTTATTCGCTCCCGCCGCTACTGGTTTCGCAGATTGGTGCACTTGTTTCTTCAGGCCACTTCAGCAGCCGTTCTGACGTAGTTAAGGAAGCACTGCGCTTCCTGCTGGAAGAGAAGTCACATCTTAGGACTGCAGCGGCAGTCGAACTCTATCGCAGCGGGGATACTACATTGACCAAGGGTGCCGAAATCGCCTCACTGAGGCCTGAATCTTTCCGAGAAGTCCTACTCGATCAGGGGCTCATGCTACCAGATACTGTGGAATGGGAGTCAATCGAGTAATTATTTAAATATGGATGGTCGGGAAATTTCAGATTATCCTTCCGCACTGAAATGGCTTGCTCGCCTGGATGAAACGCGAGTGAAGCCGGGACTCGAACGAATTACGCAGCTTATGGCCGTATTGGGTGATCCACAGCAGCAGATGCGTGCGATAGTCATTGGAGGGACCAACGGTAAGGGGAGTTGCTGCTGGCTGCTGGAGGATGCACTGTGCCGAGCTGGAATCAGGGTCGGCTGTGCGACATCCCCGCACCTGCATAGCGTGCGCGAGCGACTGCGCCTCGACGGAAAGCTAATCGGACAGGACGATTTTGCAACACTGGCCGGCGAAGTACAACAAGCATGCCGCGAAATGACGGAGCATCCGAGCTATTTCGAGGTGTTGACTGCGATGACGCTACTCTGGTTTGCCCGCTGCCGAGTCGAGGTCGCCGTGCTGGAAGTTGGCCTCGGGGGCGAGCTGGATGCAATGAACATCGTTGATGCCGAAGTGGCGGTACTGACTACATTAGCACTTGAACACACAGACTGGCTCGGCTCTGACCTCGGAACGATTGCACGCACCAAGGCAGGTATCGTACGGCCACAAACGCGGGTCGTCACCGGCTGGGAGGTAGAATTCCAGCGCTATATTCCGCAGCACACCAAACTCATCTGCGGCGGTTCTGCGCTTGAGTGGGCGACACTTGCGCTCGAGCAGCTGGGTGTTGTGGCCAGTGTGTATGAAACTCAGCCGCCTGGGAGGCGCGAACAGGCGGGAAACATTCTGCTCGACTGCGCACACAATCCGCACGCGTTGGCATGGTTACTAGACTGTATTCCAGAGCCGGATGTAGTGCTGTTCGGCTGTTTACGCGACAAACAGCTCCCGGAGATGCTGGCGCTGCTGCCACCTAGTGCAGAACTGCTAGCGTGCACGCCAAACTCACCGCGTGCGCACAGTGCCGCCGAAGTCATGACTATCGCCGAGAAATTGGAGCGAAACGGTCGCACGTGCGATTCGATTGCCACCGCGCTGGAGCGGGCGGGCGAGCGTCCCGCACTGGTCACTGGTTCGAACTACCTGGTCGCCGAAGCACGCAAATGCCTTGGGCTGCCGGGCAGCGAAGAGCCCTAATATCACCCAGCGCTCGGCCTGGGATGAGAATCACTACAGCGACTGTAGTACTGCTCCTGCTGATGCCAGGCTGCCTTGACGCATCGCCTGACAAGGAAGGCAGCGGCGATACCACCGTTGCGGCACCGACATGGGAAGTAGGACAGTTCTGGACCTATGCAGTCGTGATTCCCGAGGCTGAAGTAGTGACCACTATGGTTGTCGGTGCAATCGATGAGACGGACTACCACCTCGGCTCCAGCCAGCTAATCGATGCACAACGACACTCAGTCCTGAACCAAAACCCGGCGCTTGGCCGAATCCGTATTGCAGACATGGCCCTTTACGAAAAAAATGTACCGCAATTATTGTTACATTTCCCACTCGAGGTGGGCGCTAGCTGGAATTTCTCGCTCTTTGGTGTTGAGCATTTCGATGCAACTGTGGAAGCAATCACCGAGGGAAAGACCACGGTGACAGCAGAAGCTACCTCAGGCGAGCGACTGGACTACATCTATGACGATTCTATAGGCTGGCTAACCAGTTTCGTGCGGAGTGATGCAAGTGGTAGCGAACCCTTGCGTATGACTCTGATCGAAGCCGCCATCGGCTACACTGGTGAAGCGTGGTTCTGCCGCGGCGGCGACCTGTACGAAAATGAGTTCGCTGGTCCAGACTTTGAGTTCTACGATACAGCCTTTGCCAACGATGGGCACACGCGCTACGGACCGTGGAGCTACATAGTTTACTGGATTGAGGCTGATATCGGCGGGTCCGGAAATGGCGAACTGGTACTACGCGACCACGATGGCGAGCAGCTAACTGAAATATTTACTCCAGGCAACAGCTTTCAAGAACTAGGTACTGTGACTGGAACCAGTGGTAACTGGACACTACAGATATCTTTGAGCGGTGAAGCTAACGTGCGGTTGCTTGTCGCCGGCGCAATTCAGTACACTTGGTCACTCTAGTAGCGAAGCTAGCGCACAAAGAGCCGGTACTTCTGGTCCTGTTCCCTGATTTCATGCTCAATGCGAGAGGCGATGTATTTGCCGGGCTGCCGGAAATTAGGGACTTTCGTCTCCATATCGCTGAAGCTGCTATAAGGGCGATTCTTGACAATCGCTTCCATAGTCTTTTTGCCTAGTCCAGGCAGCAGCTCGAGCGAGTGGTAGCGACGCGAAATGGGGCCGGCGAAGTTGTAGAACTGGATGAATTTCTCCTCCTGGTCGCCAATCAGTTCCTCCAGCAGGAAACCCAACTCTGTCTGGGCCGTGTGAGTCAGGTCAGTATAGTTTACTCGAGCGCGTACTCGCTCAATCTGCGTCCGTTCACCAGCCTCTTTACCGATAAAGACCCGATCGCCAATATTAATCGGGGCGCCCGGAATCGGAGCCATTTCGAAAATCTTGAACTCTTTTACACCAAGCCCATAGACTACCGCCTCGCGTCGAAAGCGACGCTTACCGTCGGAGCGGCCTTCCGGCAGGACATCCAACACACAGGCATATTCCTCCATCGCTATGCCTCAGTGTGCTCCTGGACGGCAGCGATAATCGCGTTGATTTCTTCCTGCCCGAGCGAGAACCGTTCACGCGCAAAGATAGCGCGTACGTCATTAGGATGTGTCGGCAGGATGTCAGCAATCTTAGCGGCGTAAAAGTCATCTACATGTTCCAGCCCGCCAACGGCCTGCATGATGCCCTCGGCCTGCTCGCTGGTCACGCGCGTCAGGTGGCGTACATGATCCAGCGCCAGTCGGTGCTCGTACTGTATCTGCTCAATCAGATCCAGATTGTGCGAACCGCAGCTGTTGCATGGCGGCCCCTTGGGAGGCTCCGGCGCCTCTGCTTCCTCCGGCCCACTCTGCTCCTCGCCATTGGTTACGGGCGCCTCCTCTGGAGTCTCCAGTTCCTCGACATCTGGTTCTTCCGACTCCTCTGGTAAAGGTTGGAAGTGGCCGCAGTCACGACAACGATGCTTGTTTTCGCGATTGCCTAGCTCCGCCTCGAGTAATCCCTTCACGACACCCAGCGGCACTGGCTGTGGTTCGTCCATGACTACCTCGCCCGCCTAAGGTGCTCGGGACGTATAATCAGCTGCTTCACGGCATTACCCTCATTAGCGCGCACGACACAGGCTTTGCCCTGCATTCCCGTAACATTCCCCGTCAGTCCGTGGAAACGGTGATGAGGTTGCCCTTGCTGCACCGATGGATCAATCACAATATTGACCCGTTCGCCCACGCCATACTGCTCAAGTGTACGTGTAATTGGTGAGAGCCCGCGCTCGCGCGCCCTGCGTGAGAGCTTATGGCGCGAACCGCTACGCAGACCTCTTGACCGCTTCATGCCTTCAAATCCTCCAAGTGGAGGTGCAGGACGTCCAGCACTTCCACCTGGCATTCGGTGCCAATCAGCATGGCAAGGCTGGGCGACGTGCGCCCACCATCACCACTCACCAGTTCCCGGATGTAGGTCCCATGCTGCGCGCGGATTTCCAGTTCGGCGCTCGTAGCATCGGTAGAAAGCAGTTTCATGCTCTCCACACGCCGCGACCGCACCAAATCCGCTCGTCGATGGGACACCCGGGTGGGAGTGCGCTGTTCGACGACCTTACCCGTCAACCGCTGTACGCCTTTTTTAAGCCTTTCGATTTCGACTGGCTGGTCGCAGTTGATGTCAACGCGATAGGTCTTGTCACATACCGTCTCCTTGAGTTCTGCTACGCGTGGCCGCTCGACCCATACTAGACCATTTGCGGTGATACGCCCGGCGGCGGCAGCGTTGATTACCTTTTCGAGCGCCGCCAAGTCTAGGCTACGCACCTTAGGCTGCCTCAGTTCTAGCACGAACGGGCGACCCTCACCAAGCATTGCGGCGTCGATATCCTCACGCCCCATACCGTGGAATTTGTCCTCGGTCGCACCAGTGGCCTCGAGCAGAGGTCCGGCGACTAGCGACTGGACTGACTCGGGATACATCTGGCCGCTACTGTTGCAGCGCTCGCAGCCGCGACCGTGGCACTCGCGGCAGGGCCAACGTGTCTGCGGGATAGCGCGGTCAGTCTTAGTGTAGCGGCCTTCGATGAAAAGTGAGCGCAGCTGTAAATCAACGGTATCATAGCGTGTGTCGACCACGATTACTGCATCTGGGATGTTACGCTCTGGTATCAGCCCGCTCACGTCAGCAACGCGTGAGCCAATTTCGCGATTGAGCTGTGACTTGAGCGGCTCACCATGGCTCCCTGAAGTCATTTGCAACTCCTTTTCGCGCGCTAGGATTTCTTCGTTAACTACTGTGCCAACCTGAAAGGTTGCTAGCTCAATGCCATCAAAAGCTTCGAGAACCATTTGTGCCAGATGAGCCACCTCACCACACAACCCTTCGCAGAGGTCGCACTCGTTCGGAACGAGAGCTGGAGTGCCGTTGTGGAAATAGGTGGCATCACCCACTTCACCCTCCGCTTCCGCCAGCATCGCCCGCGTCGCGAGCAGCGCCTGTCCACGCTCGTGATTGGTGAGGCCAAAGCCCAGTCTGGCCGCGAGCCGGCCAGTGCAACTGAGGCAGAGCTGTTCCTGTTGAGCGAGTGCGGTAAATGCCCTAAGGTCCACGTCCGCGCGCACCTGCAGGTCGTTTTAAGCACGCGGTTCGAGCGCAGAGCGTAGCTCTCTCGGCCGGTCAGTGGCAATGCCAGCGACGCCAGCAGCTGCCAACTGTTGTGCCTTTCGAAAATCGTTAACGGTCCAGACAAGCACCGGAAACCCACTCCTCTGCATGCGGCGTAGGAAACTGAGTCGTAGCAGTCGCCAGTTAGGCGCGACAAAGCGAGCGCCACAACTGCGGAGTCGCCTGACGGGGAAAAATTCGCTAAAGCGGAGACGCAGACCACCGCGTGGGACACCCAGTAGCAGTCCTGCGTGGACGTCGGGCTGTGCGGCGAGAACTTCGCGCACTATGTCATCGTGGAACGACTTGACCCATAACTCCGCAAGACCATTGACTACGCTGAGTGCATCGACAGCGCAATCGCGCTCCTTCAGCTCCAGATCAAGACCTGCATCGCACTCGCGGCAGAGTTGCGCAAGCTCATCCAGTCGTGGCACTGCAAAGCCGGCCAGTGACTCTAGCTCGGAGTGAGATAGGGATGACAGCGGTTGCCCCGCAATAGCGGCATCGTGGAAGCAGACGAGTTCGCCGTCAGCGAGGCGCCGAACGTCGCATTCGACCATGTCGGCACCCTCGTCGAGTGCAGCCGTAAACGCTGTCAAGGTGTTGTCGGGATGGTCTGCTTCTGAACGGCCACGGTGAGCGATGATGTGCACAGGGCGGGATGCGCGACGTTTTTATATGGTCTGACGGGTGGCTCAGACAGGTGATTTATGTGTTCAGTAGTGATGTTGAAGAACTGATTACGCATCTTGGTCGCGAAGATGCACAGGCACGCCGTGATGCGCTGGAACAACTCGGGGCGCAGATTCCGTTCCGTGAGAAGCAGATTGCCGCCGCTTTGGTAGCGCAGCTGGGCAGTGGAGACCACTTCGTGCGGCAGGCTGCGCTGGAACTGTTTGGCAGTATGGGTGAGCAGGCACTAGAAGTGCTGGTCAACGATGGACTAAACGCGGGAAACGTTTTCTTACAGCGGATAGCAATGGACGCTATCGGCCGCATCAACAGCGGAGAGAGCAAAACCTACCTCGTGATAGGGCTCACAAGCCCCGACCGCTACGTGCGCTGGCAAGCAGCCAAAGGACTTAGAATGTTTTCCAGCGATGACAGCACGGCTGCGCTGAGCAAGGCACTGTACGACCCGATTCCACATGTGCGTAACCGTGCCGCCGAATCGCTGATGCGCCACGGGCCTGAGGGTCGGGCGCTAGTCGAGAACTGGAAGCCGCGCCGCAGGGCACGTGGATTACGGAAGAAGTTTCGGCGACCGGCGCCAAAGCCAAAAGGTGAAAGTGGCGTAGTCGCTGAGACCTCGGTCAAAAAAGAGTCAGGCTATCTCTACTATCTGGGCAAGGATGGTGATGTCTGGCGCACCCGCATGGCGCGCGGTACAGAGAAGGGTGGCGGCGGCGAGAAAGTCGCCAAGGCAGGCGTCACACGCGAGTCAGGGTGGCTCTACTATGTCGACAAAGAAGGCAACGTCGCACGCACACTACTAAAGCGCGGTGGCTGAAGAAAACGAGAGGGGCCCTACGGGGTAGTGCGCCGCATGGTGCGCGGGAAGGCGATTAC
>NYZZ01000001.1:20587-21557 GCA_002687355.1 Methanobacteriota archaeon | reverse complement strand
CGGAACGTTAGAGTCTGATATGATAGATACGCTTCATATCTCTACGCTCAAGAGCACAGACAGCACAGTCTCTGGCACAATTGGACTAGTTGATGATTACTGTTTATTTTATGACTCGTACGACCTGGAGGTGTGTATGTCTTATAATTTTGATCCTACCCACGTCGGAAATAAGTTATTTGTTGCAATGAAAGGCGGGAATGAAGTTGAACTCTTTGTCACCAACGAGACTGCGAACAGTGGCATTTCCTTGGGTTATTTTGACGGAATTGGGGATATGATTGCGTTTGGAGACAAATTGTTATTCCAGGCTGATGATGACGACAACGGTTGGGAGTTGTGGATAAGTGATGGAACCTCAGATGGAACAACCCTTCTCAAGGACATAAATCCCGGTGATGGCTCCAGCCTCAACGTCAACAACGATATCATGTATCTTCACAATAATAATGTTTATTTCTCTGCAACAAACGGGAATAGTGGCTACGAGTTGTGGCGTACTGATGGCACGGATATCGGTACTCTCTTTGTCAAGGACATTAATCCTGGCAGTGGAGCGTCGTATCCCCGGTATTTCACATCGTTCGGAGACACTTTATTCTTCAGAGCAACTGATGGTTCGAATGGCTATGAACTATGGACTACGGATGGTTCTTCGACCGGAACAAGCATGCTCAAGGACATCTATGCTGGTAGCTCCAGTAGTAGTCCAAGCTACCTAACTCCACTCGGTAACACTCTTTACTTCTCTGCGAATGACGGTACCAATTATACTGAATTATGGAAGAGCGATGGAACCGAGGAAGGGACAGTTATGGTCAAGGACATCNATNNTGGGGGATACGGCANTCCANNCTACNTCACTCCACTCGGTAACACTNTTTANTTCNNTGCNANTGACNGTACCCACGGTNCAGAATTATGGAAGAGCGATGGAACCGANGANGGGACAGTNATGGTCANGGACATC
>NYZZ01000001.1:0-20573 GCA_002687355.1 Methanobacteriota archaeon | reverse complement strand
CNGCAGCNATCCTTGGTNANTCGTCACATACAACGGAATTCTCTATTTCCGTGCCTACAATGATACTTATGGCTACGAGTTATGGAAGAGTGACGGTACCGAGCAAGGCACCCAACTAGCATTGGAGTTGACTGAGGGTAGCGCTTCCTCNNNCATCAATGATTTAATCGTGATAGGAAACGTGCTATATCTCAAGATGACTCCTGCTGGGTCATATGTGGACCCCCTCTACTCTGAGTTGTGGTGGGTTGACCTTAATCAGTATTGACGTCGCGCTGCTAGACCAAGCGCCGCGAGCACCANCAGCGGTGACGGGAACGGCAGTGGCTGTTCCGGAATGTCTGGCAGTGGNATGCCGACCTCGAGGAACACTATCGCGATGTCAGGTTCCTCAGGCACGTGCATGATNCGTTCGTAGCGCAGTTGCGAATCATACCATACAAGGGTAGCGGTTTCACCAGGCTCGAGATGCGGTAGCGTTGTGCCTCCGGCCGAGAGGTTGTAGGCAGCGCCCCAGCCTTCGTTACGTACTGTAATCTTGCCCGGAGAGGTGTCTGTAACTACCAAGTGCCCGCCGAACTTGTGCAGGTTCTCCCACGCCAGGTCATACATCAGCAGCTCGTTCGTCAGCTCCTGCCGGATTGTGGAATCCTCGACGGGAGACCATTGCATGGTTGTCACCTCTACGATTACGCTGATGGCGCCGCGTGCACCGTAGCCCCATGCGATGGATTCACCGGCGCCTGACGGATCTCGATAGGAGAGGCCTGAAACGTTGGTCGACTCGTTCAGGAAGCGTTCATACAGTGCCCAGTCCGCNATTGGNNCGGCGTCTTCACCGGTAATCTTCCATGGTAGAACTATGTCATTCGAGCCAGTGTGGCCAGAAAAGTAGGCGTACATGTTCAGATTGCGCATGAGCGCCATGTTTGCCTGCGTCTCCATCTCGCTCCCGGCGCTGGGGCCACGATATGTGCCCGACGCAGGGCAGGAGCCGCGAGTGTCACTGGTACCGTAGGCTCCCCACATCCAGGGATAATTGCGGTTCAGGTCAACGCCATTCCAGTTGTTGCGACAGTCCTGCAGGTGACCATCGGAGTTCATAATGGGTGTAACCACCAGCCGTTTTCCCGCCAGATAGGCAGGGTCAGTCGTCGTACGCTCCAAGACATCCTGCAGGAACAGGAAGGCCGCTTCGGAGGACATGCCTTCGTTGCCGTGGTGCGCGCCGTCGACGTACATGGTCGGTAGCGCTGCCCGCTCGCTCTCTGATAGTTCTGTGATATTGAGTGCGACATCGACTGAGAAAATATTGAGCGCGAGAGGCCCAGTGCCACTGCCATGCTCACTGTAGACTGCGATGTCAGGATACTGCGCTGCCAGTGCTTCGGTGTCATCACGTAGTTCGTAGTAGGTATGGAGCCGCTCAAGCGCTTCGGCCGGCGGTGCAAGCGCCAGCAGCGCCAGTCCAACCAGCATCGTGAACAGCAGAAATCGCACGCGGTGCCAGCCTGCGCGGGAGATTAATCTTCGCCCCGTGAGCTTTATCTCCGCACGGCATGGCACACCATGGCGAAGTTGCTTGCTGGCAAGGTTGCGCTCGTGACGGGTGGTGGGACTGGCATTGGTCGCGCTATCGCTGAGCGCTTTTCCACCGAAGGCGCCCGCGTCGCCATCTGCGGCCGACGAGACAAGCCGCTGCGCGAAACTGCGAAAGCGACTGGAGCGAAGTGGCTGGTCGCCGACGTTTCCTCCAGTGATAGCGTAGAGGCGCTGGCAACTTGGCTCAAGGAGGAGTTCGAGCGGGTCGATATAGTGGTCAACAACGCCGGTATATTCCTCAACGGGACTGTCGCGACGACAACCGAGGCTGAGTGGGATGCAGTCATCGATACGAACCTGAAGGGCCCCTGGTTAGTGAGTCACACGCTTCTACCGTTGATTCCTGCAGGCGGCAACATCCTGAACATTGCCTCAACACTTGGTCTGTACAGCATGCCCAACGCCGCAGCGTATTGCGCTGCTAAGGGCGGAGTTGTGAACCTGACACGCGCAATGGCCCTAGAGTTGGCGCCGGACGTGCGGGCGAATTGCATTTGTCCTGCCGTAGTCGAAACCCCGATGGCGACTGACCGTATCGATGCCGGTACGGAGGACTGGGAAAAGATGGAGAAAGCACAGCCGATAGAGCGCATGGGGCAGCCGGAGGAAATTGCTGCGATGGCCCTTCATTTGTGCGGTCCTGAAGCAGAATGGACTACAGGATCAATCATTGCGGTTGATGGTGGCCAAACAGCAGGTTAATCGTGGATAAAGAACAAACAGCAGTATCTGATAAAGTGTACGAGAAAAGATGGATAATTCTCGCTGTAATGAGTCTGAGTCTGGTCATTGTCATACTCAACAACGTGACTTTGAACGTTGCGCTTCCGGAACTTTCCAAGGACTTGAAGGCCGACAATACTGACCTTCAGTGGATGATGGATGCCTATGCCCTTATTTTCGGAGGTACCCTTCTCGTCATGGGAGCGCTCGGTGATCGTTTTGGCCGTAAACCAGCACTCCAATTGGGCTTGATTATCGTAGCTGTGGCTTCTGGAGCCACTGCGATGTATGCCACTACATCTGAACATGTGATTTTTGCGCGAGGAGTTATGGGGCTTGGTGCAGCTTTGGTCATGCCTGCAACTCTGTCCGTGGTCGTTGTGGTATTCCCTGTTGAGGAGCGTGGAAAGGCCGTTGGTATCTGGGCTGCTATGGCAGGTGCTGGCGCACCTATTGGTCTATTTGTGGGAGGATGGGCGGTAGAGAATTATGACTGGCAGATGGTCTTCTGGATCAATGTCCCGGTCATTATACTGGCGCTTACTCTGGGACTTTTCCTAGTTCCAAATTCAAGGGACAAACAGAAACGTCCTCTGGATCTGATTGGTTCTCTTCTCTCTATAGGAGCCCTTGTGTCGATTCTCTATGCCATCATCGAGGCTCCGAATGTTGGTTGGACAAGTCCTGAGACTATCGGAGTAGCAGCTCTGGGAATAGTCCTTACACTGGCCTTCATCAGATGGGAAAGAAGTACTGAGTATCCTATGCTCCCTATCGACCTATTCCGCAATATGGGTTTCACAATGGGACTGGTTGCAATCTCGCTTGCCTTCTTTGTAATGTTCTCGTTTATGTTCACTCAGATGCTACATTTTCAACTTGTCCGGGGACACACAGCCTTGCAGGCAGCCATCAGGTTTCTTCCACTTCCTCTAGGCCTTATGCCTGCAGCAGCGAACAGTGACAAGTTCGTAGCTAAATTCGGCAGCAACAACGTTGTTGCGACGGGTTTAACTCTCATCACAGCGGGAATGCTGCTATTCACTACGGTCGAGATTGATACAGACTACGTGAGAATTGCAGTGACGTTCTTCATGCTCGGCCTTGGAATGGGCTTGACTATGGCACCCTCCACGACTCTGGTCATGGAATCTATTCCAGAGGACAAGGCAGGCGTCGGAAGTGCAACCAACGACGCCAGTAGGGAAGTTGGCGGAGCTCTTGGAATAGCCATAGGAGGTAGTGTACTGAATGAGTACTATCAGAGGAACTTGGCGGTTCCAGAAGGTCTTGAGTCCTTTGGCTCCGTTCTAACTGAGTCGTTCCCAGCAGCAATGCGAATCGGTGCGGACCTGATAGCTGGCGGTAATCCACTTGGTGCCGAGTTAATCATGAACGCGCGTCTGGCTTTCATGGATGGGATGGTAGGATCGGCCATGGTATCTGCTGGGATAGCTCTAACGACCGCTATCCTCGTCAAGCTCTACATGCCGGGAAAGACAGAATAAGTTCGTCATAGAAATGGTCCCGCCTCCCGGATTTGAACCGGGGACCTGCCGGTATCCGCGGCCTCCCGTACTAACGGGACTTCAGGATTAACCCCTACAGCCGGCCGCTCTAGCCAGTCTGAGCTAAGGCGGGTGCGGCTGCATTTGCAAGCACTATATCAGGGTTCAGGCGGTGCCCACGCCTCGTCAGGTGGTTCATCATCACCGCCCTCGCTATTCTCCTCGTCATTGCCTTCTTCCTGCGGTTCATCTTTCACCTTCGCGCTGGCGCTAGATGGCGCATCATACGTGACCCCGCGCCGTAGCAGCTCACGCACTAATGCTAGGCAAGTCACTAGAACTAACCCCAGTGCAGCCCACGAGACAGTTGCCATCTGTGTGTCGCCTGGATAGATGAATGGCAGCGTAGCAGCGCCGTTCCAGGCGCCGTGTATGATGACCCCACCTAGGTAGGTGACTGGCACTACCCGCTCCGCTGACCAGCTGCTATGTTGCGAGAGCGCCAGTGCGAAGCCGACTAGGGCAGGACCAACAGCGTGTAGTACAGTCGAGCCGACACCGCGCGCGAAAGCGTTGATAGTCCATGCGTCGGCACCATACCAGATGAGAATTAGCAAATCGTAGAGCATGTTTTCCATCATCGCGAACCCCATCCCGCATGCAATGCCATAGAGCACCCCCTCGTAGGGCGTTTTCAGGCGGTCCAAGACAAACAGTAGTCCCAGTGGCTTGAGTGCCTCCTCGACCAATGGTGCAACGGTTGCTACCAGTAGGATTTCCGGCCGACCGAACGCGCCACCCTCGAGCATTAGCATAGGATCGGCAGCCAGCAGCCGCCCTCCGGCATCGTTAAGCAGGCTTGCAGGCAAAGTAGCGAACATTCCCCATGAGAGTGCAATCAACACCATTCGCTGTGGTTCAGGTTCGCCTCGTGTACGACGATAGATATAGCTGACCCAAAGTAGTGCTGGAAACGAGAAGGCAGCAATGAAAGCGAGTGGGAAGAGCCACAGCCAGTTCCCACGCTCGGCGAGTACTGCGAGACCCAGCGCAATAGCCATCAGAAAGCCGAGCAGCAACCACTTCGCCGCTGGTAGCTCGAGCTGACGCACTGGCAATTGTCGTAACATCGGTGGTGGTGGCAGCTGTGGCAATTGTGGCAGAGGTAAGTCGTTCTCAGGTTGCGGGCGATGGTAGTAACGCTCGCTCAGTCCCGGAGTAAAGTATCCGCGAAAGAGCGGCAATTTCCCCCTGCGTCGCGACGGCAGGAACAGCAGCGGTCGCGGCGTGTGCTGTAGCAGTGCCCCCACAATAAGTGCGCCTGAACAGAGCAGGATAAGCGTGAAGTACGGCCGTAGTGGAACTTGAGGCAGTAGCAGTGGTGTGCCGTCCTGCTGTGGCGGGACGAGCCAGAGGTATGCCAGTTGCCCTCCCATCAGCAGTAGCAGGTTGCCCAGCACCAGGCCGTAGATGCGGAAGAGTCCGCGTGGCAGCACCCTGTGCCAACTGCCCCCGGGTTAAGCGCCTTCGTCCAGTGTTCTAAGCTGCGTAATACATCCCTGTCGCGCCATTCCCAGCAACGCGTCGGGGTCGCCCTGTGCTTGGAAGCCGGCTGCGCCCGGATGGCCACCCGCCGAGCCCCCTTGCTCATCAGCTAACGTTTCGAGTAGCTGCGCTAGATTCAGCCCCGCTTCGATGACGGCGCTGGACGCGCGACTCGAAAGTCGCACCTTCCCCTTCTTGTTACCTGAAGCTGCGAGTGCGACATCAGCACCTAGCAAAACTAGCAGCCGCGCTGTTCCTGACTCGAACGAGCCGGTACGAGTCGTTGCCAGCAGCCACTTTCCCTCTTGTAAAAACTTCAGTCGTTGCGCTGCTTTCAGGAAGAGTGCTCGCTGCGCTTGTGGTCGCACACGGTCGAGCAGTATCATCGCTTCACGTGGGTCTCCGCCAGCGGCGGCCAGCGTATGCGCCACTTCGAAGCTGTCGCACGTTGCGTGCCGGAAGTGTCCGGTATCAGCGTAAACAGCGGCGAGTAGCGGTAGTGCCATTTCAGGTGTCAGTACCACGCCAAGCTGGGTCAGCAGCCGCGTCATGATTTCGGCGGTGCTTTTCGCCTCGGGCTCATGTATTAACAGCGTCCCTGCAGGCCACTCGCCCGCGGTCTGGTGATGGTCAATCACCACCACGCTCTCACACTCTGGTAACGGTGCGCAGTGTTCCGGGTTGGATGTATCTACCACGACTACCGTTCCGTCCCAGTGTTCGGGTGGCTGCGCTTCGATATCGACATCCAGTCGCTCTGCCATTACTCTGCCAGCAGCGCTCAATCCGTCAGTCGCTGAAATTCGTGCGCCCGGGAACGCTGCGGCCAGCGCAATAGCGCTGCCGACAGAATCTGCGTCAGCATGGTGATGGACCAGCAGCAGCAGCTCGCGCGAGAGCGCCGCCTCTAGCGCGACTGGATCAAGATCCTGCACCGGGACCACCTGGCCCCTGCAGCCGCTGTAGTACTGGAGTCAATTTGGTCTGCATTTCTTTCAGTTGCGCTTCCAGCTTATCAATCTGTGTCTTCAGCGTTTTGGTACGCAGTTCTAGCGTTTCTTGTTCTTCTTTCAGGTCCGCTTTCAGCTTTGCCAAGTCATCAACACGCATCATGATGGCACCGCTGGCACGGTAGAGTGGTGTGTCCTTGGAGACTCCGTCTAGCTCTTCCAGTGTGCGGTCAGCCTCGCGTATAGCCAGCTCAACCTGTGATTGCTGCTGGGACAGCATCTGTGTCTGCTGTCGCAGCTGTTCGAATTGCTCTAGCTGCTTTTGCACGTCATCGGGGATTGGGTCAGTCGCCATTTTCGGCCACCTGCTGTGCGCAAGCGGCCCAGCCTAAAAAGGAATTGAGCGCAGCGCGTAGACTTACAATGTCATCAGCTTCCATCTCGAATCGCAATCGCTCACCCGCGCTGCTCATTTCCAGTGCAACTTTCGGGACGCCTGCCTCCACCTCGGGACGCAGCGCAGCTGCGACCGCCGCTGTTTCGGGACCGGTACGTAGGTCTAGCGACGCACGCATCAGTCTGACGTGACAGTCTTCTTGGTCGAAGGGCGCTTTTTGTAGAAAATCTTGTTACCGCACTTGCGGCAGGTCAGACCTAGCGTCTCGAGATCCATTTCGAGCGAAGTACCGCAGACTGAACACTTGTAGTTGACCATTATTTCTCCACTGGAGTTGGGTAGTAAGCACCGCTGGCGAATTCGAGTCCGCAGCTGCGACAGCGATATATGCCAGTCGAAACACGCCGTACACGCTGTTTAGTGCACTCGGGGCAGTCGTGCCACTTGCGCTGTTTTACCTCTACAGAGCCAATGCTTCGCCTGACGGAGACGCCATAGCGCGGGCCGAAGCGACCGGTGCTGCCAACCTTGCGAGTTGCCCGACTCATCCAGCAGCCTCTTTCAGTGCCTTACGTAAAACTTTGTCGGCGGTGCGGGCTGTTTTCACAGCCGCCTTGATTTCATCGCCAGTGAAGGCACCGTTGTAGCCTTTCTGCATCGCGCGCAGGTTACCGTTTTCATCATGCGCCACGGTCAGTCGCGCATTCATCACAGTTTCCTCTTCATGGTTTGGGTCGAGTACGATTGCTTCGCCCAGCTTAGCGAAGGTGCAGGATATAGGCCAGCAACTAATGGGTAGATCAACGTCCTTGTCAGCGATGCCGTGCTGCACGTTCGGAATTTTCGCGTTTGAAAGTGCAGCCGCACCAGCGAGTGTACAACAGTCGAACAGATTGCCGCCATGGTCTAAGATGTGCATGTCGATGAAGACGACCCACACCTTCTCGCCGTGTTTGATACAGAGATCCTCGAAATTAATCATTTGTGACTCGCGAATGCCACGGTCCACAACGCGTGCCAGTTCGATAGCTGGCTCCCGCGGTGGACCAGGCTCGAACTGTTCCGAAGCCAGGCATGCCAATTCGGCGGTGGTGGTCATGCTTCCGCGCCCTGGTGAATCGGGGTAGGGTGTGCCGACTAGCAATTTGACGCCACACATCACCGTAGTGTCGCCTAAGCTGACACGAGATGACCCCTCAGCAGTACTGATGAGTCCGGTTTCGATGCTGACGCCTCGAAATTCGTTCGTTCCGCGGCCGTCAGTGCGCTTTCCCTGTGCGGCGAGCGTTTCGATGTGCCCGCGCATCAGGTTGGCGACCGTTGCGTTGCTCATGCACTACCTCCGTAGCGGTTGGCAAGTGCAGCACGTTGGATGTCATAAAGGTCCATGCAACCCTTGTAGGCTAGGTCGAACGCTTGCTCGAACTCGTCTGGTGTCAGATGACCATCTAGCTGCAACAATACCACCTCACCCGTAGAAGGTACGATGGCGAGTGGAAGGTCAGCCTGCCCATAGTTATCTTCCTCCTTGTTCAGGTCTAGCACGACAGTATCGCTCACCTTGCCTGCAGCGCAGGAGGGGATGATGTCGCGCATTGGGATACCAGCGTCAGCCAGTGCAACTGAAGCCGCCGTGAGCGCAGCGCAGCGCGTTCCAGCGTGCGCCTCGACGACCTGCATGTCTACTCGGATAGCGGCACGTGGGAACAGCTCGACCATCACAACACGTTCCAAGGCCTGGGACGTGATGTAGGAAATCTCACTTGAACGGCGGTCGTAGCCGGGTCGCTTCCGGTCGTTGACACTAAAGGGCGCCATAGTGTAACGCGCCTGAACGATGGCGCGGTCCTGCTGCTGCTTGTGGCGTGGGTGGCATTCGATGGGGCCAAAGACCCCGGCGTAGACCTTGTTGTTGCCCCACTCCAGGTAGCATGAACCGTCGGCGCGGTTCAGTACTCCGGCTTCGATGCGCACTTCGCGCAGCTCGTCAGGCTTGCGGCCGTCAAGCCGTTTGCCCTTTTTGATAAATTCGATGTCGCTGTTTCCTCCTGCCATGTTTTTCACTCCAGTAGTTTTTCGATTTTCTCCGTCAGCCCGCTGCTAGTTGCTTCGCGGGAAATAGTCTCAATTGCCTTTTGTGCGCGGGCGATCTGGTCTGGTTCACCGTCTACCCAGACTAAGCCGTTCTGGCCCACCTGGATACGGCAATTGGTTCGCTCGCGCAGTAGCTTAATCATTGAACCCTGCTTTCCAATCACCCGGCTTACTCGGGGCGGGGGAATGTAGACGATGGTGCCAGCATAGAGCTTGCGACAGTCGTCTTTCTTCAGGGTGACCTGATGGCTGCCACTACCATCAACCATGTAAACCTCGGCTAGCACCGCGTCACCTATGCCGATGAAACTGGCAGTATCGCCGAAGTCCACCTTCCAATCTGTCTCGCTGTGGTGTAGCATCGAGTTCTGGAACGCACCGATATTCATACGCCAGAGTGAAGGACCGGTCTCAACGCAGACTGCGATGACCTTGTCACCGACGCGTGGGCTGTAGCGCCCCGCCACCGGATGTACGTTGACGTATCCGGAACTATCGTTCGGGAAGCCAAGCACGGCAGCGTGCGCCTCCCCATCACGACGGAAGGTTCCGGAACCAGCCTTCAGGTCGTCTGCCAGTTTGTCGCCCGGCAGTAGGACAGACCTGCCGCGGGCTGATTTAGATGAAGATTTTGTCATAAGAAATCACTCTTTTGCTTATCTTGCGTGTGTCGGCGCGGACCTCGTGCGGTATTTGAAGCTTGGCCTGTTTAGTTAACACATCTATCGTCACGGTGCAGCGATTAAAGCTGCTTTGTTTCGGCCGTGCCGTGCGTCAGTGAGCCGATCCGGTCGAGCAAATCGCCATACGCACCAGCCGCCAGTTCGAGCACCGCAATCCAGCTGCCGTCCGGCTGGTATTCTTCCTTGGTAATCGTAGCGAGTGCCTTCATGTCACCGTAGCACCGACCGACATGTTGCGCCGGAATCCTGACAGCAACGCGCATTTTTTCGAACGAAATTGGCAGTAGAGGTCGCAGCGCCTTCACCGCGCGTTCGACCTGTCGTTCTAGTTGCTCCAGTGGGTCGACTATAAATTTTGCTTCTGCCAAGGCATTTTCGATACGCTGTGGCGGGTGCGGTGTACCGGTCTGCGGATTCATCGCCGACGCGGCTATGTGTGCTACCAATTGCTTGTGTCGGCGCTCAACTAGCGTCTTACGTTGCGCTGCAGTGAGTTGGATATCTCCCCTCTTGAGGATGGCAGTGCAAACCGCCTCCAGCACGAGCGTTCCGAATATTTCCTGCATCGCATCATCGCTGGCACGGTCACCCTTGGCCGAGTCGCTCCAGACACCTTCGGTCGCTAGCGCCTCGTCCCAGTCAATCTCGCCATTTTCACGGAATTCCTGCGCCGCTTCAGGATCAACTAAAATCTCGAATTTGTGGCCGCCAGACTCGAGGCGCGCGATTACCGCCTCGTCCAGCGAGACCATCACTTAATCTTGGCAACCGCCTTTTTCACCGCGTCCTGTGCGAGAGTGTGGAATTCCTCTTTCGCAGAGACAACTGCAATTTCGATGACTTCTGATTTGAGCTTGTTCTCACTAGCAGCAGCCAGCGCTCTCAATCCGAGCGTGGTTGCCTGTGATTGCGTCATCCCGCTCTTGTAGTCCTTCTCGAAAATTTCCATTACTTCATTCCGTCCGGCACCAATTCCGCCCGCCTTGTACGCCATCATTGCACCTGAGGGGTCTGTTTCATACAGATGTGGTCCCGATTCATCGACGCCCGCAATAATTAGTGCAGTCCCGAACGGCCGTACACCACCATATTGAGTATAACTTTGCTTGAAGTCACAGAGTTTCTTGACCAGTGTCTCGACCGGAATTTGCTCTTCATAGTTAAAGGAGTTAACTTGACACTCGACACGCGCGCGATCGACCAATGCCCGCGCGTCCGCCACTAGTCCTGAGGTAGCGCAGCCAATGTGGCTATCAATCTTGAACACTTTCTCGATTGACTCGGGCTCAATGAGTTTGGAACTAAGCCGTTTATCGACAATTAGCACTACGCCGTCCTTGAATTTGACACCGACAGTGGTGGTGCCGCGCTTGACAGCTTCGCGCGCGTACTCAACTTGGAAGAGTCGTCCATCGGGCGAAAAGACGGTAATAGCGCGGTCATACGCCATGTGGCCTGCCTGCATTGAAATCGTTGCGCCACCGTTGCTGGAGCGCTAAATAGGTATGGTCGCGCACAATCCTTTAACACCATGCGGCTGCGCCCGCGTGCGCTCTTTCCTAATGCTTCCAGTTCTCCTGCTGGTTGCCGGCTGCCTAGACGCTGGACCAGGGATGCTGGACGGCGTCTCTATCACGGCGCCGGAGGGCGTTATTGAGGGTGACCCAGCACAATTCTCTGCAGCGGGTCTGCAGCCAGCTGGTGCACATTATTACTGGGAGTTTGGGGACGGTAGTGGCGTGGTTGGGCAAGCGGTAACACATGTTTACATTGACGAGGGCAGCTACAGTGTGCAGCTAACTGTTGTGGCCCCGGATGGTGCGGCGGGCTCAGCTAGCACGACGGTCGAAATCCTGCACCGCAACGAGGCCCCAACCGCGAATGCCGGCCTTGGACAGGAGGCGCGCGTCCACGAACAGCTACGCTTCGATGGCTCTAATTCTAGCGATCCCGAAGGACCCCTTAGTTGGACGTGGGATTTTGGCGACGGCATGATTGGTGAGGGGCCTCGCCCGTTCCATAATTACTCAATACCCGGCAATTACTCCGTCACTCTGACTGTCACTGACAGCGAAGGGTTGAATGCGACGGCGACGACCTGGACCGAGGTTCAGTTGCGACAGTATGCTGTTTCCTTCATCGAATTGCAGCGATTATACTACCACAGTGACACTACCCTAGAGGGGGTAACTACAGCTTGGGAAGACCAGAACTCAACCTATAATCTGACTGCTGCTAGTTTCCTTCTTGTATGGCAAGATGAAACTTACAATTACAAAGATCCCATTTTCGGACTTGATACTGGCTTTCCTGTTCCTTTTCAGGATGACAATTTTACTCTGACTGTAACTGCTCCCCAGGGGGGGAGTGGTAGCCGTACTGGCGAAACAGGTCAACTCCTGCTGGATTTTTCCGATGTTAACTCAGTTCCCCCCCCACCAGAAATCGTGGAGGCTGAAAGCGAGACCGCAGCTTTGGCCTGGCTCCTGAGCCAGGGGTACACCCGCTCCACCGGCTGGGGTCCTTGGGAGATGGGAGTAACTTGCAATGACGCTCCCCCAGATGGCGGAATCATGGAAGGATATCTGACCGATGACGACCCTGGGAATGACTGGACACTAACTATTACTTACACGTATTACGAGGCGCGCGCTGTCGAAATCCTAATCTGAATCGAGTTCAAGCAGCTGCGCAAAATACTCAAGGGTTTTGAGTGCAGGCTCGTACTGTGTGTCGCTGCGGTTAGCGGTGCGCAGTGACTCGAACGCCTGTGTCACTGCCCCGTCGACGTCGTCCGGGTTGGACTTCAGCGCCAAGTAGTAACGACATACAGCCAAGTTATGCCAAGCGCGCGGTTCTGCTGGCTCGACTTCGGTAGCACGTTGGTAGTGCTCAAGTGCACGCGTTAATCTGCCCTCTTTCCAAGCGATGTTCCCCAGTCTCAGGTAGTTGCGTACATCTCCCTGTACCACCTCGTGCGCGAACTCACGGAATTCACCGCCTTCACTATCCCTTGGTGTGTGGGTTGCCACACTGCTCATTGACGTGGCCGGTTCCAGCCCACTCGTATCGGGAGCGGGGGTGCCAAACATTCCAAAACCGAACATTGANTCTGTGTTGGATTCTGTCTCTGGCTGCGGNGGAGCGNCCGTNGTNGGAGTGTCAAGTGCGTACGCTACCACCTCGCTACCGGTGCCGACAGCCACCAGCGCTAGCCCCTCCGCAGCGCCAATAGCGGTGATTTCACCTCCGGGTCGTCTGCTGTCCAGCAGCTCGCCTTCAGCCGAAAGTCGGTAAAGTTTCCCATCGTGCGAGCCAGCCAGTGCCCCGCCATCATCGAGCACAGCCACCGCGCGCACATAGCCGCCGGTTAGGTGGTTCCAGCGGTCGGCGCCTGAACCATCGAGGCAGTGGACGCTGCGGTCCCAGCCTCCTAGCAGCACTCGTTCACCATCAGCACTGATAGCGGCATCCCAGAGTGAGTCGTCTCGCCTCTGCTGCCACTGTAGTCCCCCCTCCTTGTCGAGGCAGAAGAGTTGCTCATCTCCACAGGAGATAACTCTCGTCGCAGAGTTCGCGATTCCCACGCCGACCATCGCACGTGACGTTTCGTACTCCCACACCATGATGCCTCCGTCGGTGAAGAGTGCTACCGAGTCGCCAGTTCCCGTCACGAGGTGGTTGCCGAACGGGTCCATCGCTAGCGACCACACCGACTTTCCCAGCAGTTGTTCCCATTCTAGTTCGCCGTCACCAGTGAACATTCGCAGGCAGCAGTCCTTGCTTCCCACTACCAGCCGGCTCCCATCGCGCGAGACCGCTAGGCCATGGATGCCCTCCCCTAGCTGTTTTTGCCAGCGGAGCGCGCCGTCAGGTCCTGCCACGGTGAGGTTCCCTTCACGGTCGCCCGCTGCTACCAACGACCCGTCTGCTGGCACTGCCAGACAGAGCACAGGTCCCGGTAGTACCAGTCGGAACAAGGGGTGAGCAGTCATGCTGGCCAGCCGGGATTCCGCATGTTATTTATCGCTTCCCTCCGAACAAATAAATTTAAATAAAGCAAGTCACACTCCAGCCCCCGGTCAGAGTACCCATTCCTTAATAGGAGCAGGTTCATCTGGCGGGAATAGTGACGGTGTTATGATGTCGACGCGTACAACCCATGTAATCCCGGCTGCGATGCTGGTAACAGTCTGCACAGCCGTATTTTTGGCTGGCATGGTCTCCGGAGATGACCCAGTTCTCTCTTTATTCGACATTGCTCCCGATGAGACAATGTACCCTGATGACTTGGTCAACGTGACCGTAGTTTACACTGACGCTGATGATGATGCGCCAGGCGCCGTCTGGGCTTGCGTCAACGATTGTAGCGACAACCGTACACTAGCCGCGGCGGACTGGGACGCTGGCGTTCTTAGCGATGGCGACTACACCAACGGCGAGCTCTTTTTCCTCGTGAACACTTTCCCGATCGGCGACCACACCCTTACGGGGGGTGCGCACGACACATTCACTACGTCTAATTCAGTTTCGAGTGACCTGACAGTACGTGATGATATCCCGCGACTGAGTAACGCGGCGGTCACCCCGTCTAGTGGTGGCACGGCGACCAGCTTCAATTTCACGGTCGTTTTCACTGACTTTGACAATCGCTCTGGTTCAGTCTCTGTTAATGTGGGTAGCGCGTCAAACACTATGTCTGCTAACGGTGACGGCAACACCTCCAATGGCGAGGAATTTTACTGGAATGGCACGGTTGCGTGGGGTTCCCACAGTGTCAGCTTCAGCGCAGACAATGGCCTGAATAGTGCAGTCGACCTTAGTGCCGGTAGCGTCACATCCAACGACGCACCCGATATTTCTGACGGTAGCGTTGTGCGTGTTGCTGATGACTTTACCTTCTCGGTTAACGCCAGCGACATCAACTCTGGCTCTGGCGATACGGTCACGGCTTGGGCTAACATTGCCGACCACGGGCAGGTGGCACTCAATAACAATGGTATGGGCACCTTCTCAGCAACTGTTGCACAGAGCGCGCTGATTTCCATCGGCGGCGACCGCACAGCCACCTTCACCACTGAGGACTCGCTTGGCGCTCAGACTACTCTGCCGGGCGCAGTAACTTTCGTCGTTGACATAGTTACTGGCCTCACTCTGACGGCCGATTCTGACGCTGAGTCAGGCCCACCGGGAGGGGTGGACTATACTTTGACCATTAACAACACTGGCAATCACGAAGATACTTTCAGCCTGAGCCATACTAGCGCACAGGGCTGGACCTTTACGTATCCTGCTACGATTACGGTGCCGCGCGCAGGCAGTGTGCAGGCGACAGTCACGGTAACGGTGCCATTCCTAGCACATGGTGTAGTTGACGCTGAGAGCGTTACCGTCACCTCCGGCAACGACGACTCTGTGACATTTACACTTTCGCAATCGACGACGGTTACGCAAGCTTACGGCGTGCAAGTCACTGCTGTTTCTGGCACTCAGGAAGGTGCACCGGGAAGCTCGACGACGCACACATTCACAGTGCAGAATACTGGCAACGGGGATGACACCTTTGCGATTTCGACCGGCAGTAGCTGGTCATCCTCAGCCTCAAGCAGCTCACTGACGCTTAGTATGGGCCAAGTGGCACTAGTCACTGTCACCCATGACGTGCCGGCAGGCGCGGCGTATGGAGACGGCGACACGGTTACTCTCACTGCGACCGGAGGTGCTTCCGACAGCGCATCCGCTGATGGCAGTGCCGGGCTGGTACGCTCGGCGACGATTACACTGGATGATCCGGCTGGTGCAACCGATCCAGGTGGCAACTTACTCATCCGTGGCAACCTGACTAATACTGGCAATGGTATCTCCAGCTACGATTTCGGCGTTACCGGTGACTCGGTTGCTAACGGCTGGGCCGAATTGAACGCCACTTCCAGTACGCTTGCAGCGGATGCCACTTCACCTTTCAACATCTGGATTTCAGTCCCTGATAACACGCCCGCCTCTGGCAGTTACGATATCACCGTGCAAGCACACAGTTTTGGCTCTGACACGACTACCTTTACAATCACCAGTAATGCGCGCAGCGCAAGCGTCAGTGCAGCAGATACTAGCTTCCGCCTTAACCCCGGTACTTCGGCGACTACTGTGGTCACAGTGACCAATACAGGTTCTGTGGCAACCGACTACACACTGGTAGTGGATAGTGGCCACGACTACGTGCGCTTCTCGACTACCAGCTTCAATATTGCTAAGGGCGGCTTCCAGGCGATTCAAATGACCGTAATAGTGCCGTCTGATGCCAGTGGCGCTCTAAGTGCTGGCTTCACAGTTAGTCCGCAGATTGATGGTAGTTCCGATTCGGCGACTGTCAGTATCAACCCCAATCTGCCGCAGGATACCAGCGGCTGGGCAATAGACACAGCCAGCGTCGATTCCAACACGCAGTTCACCTTCACCCTTACCGGTCTAGCGGGCGATTTCACCATCGACTGGGATTTCGGCGATGGTAGTACCGTTCGCAGTGATGGAGGCCTGTCGCAGTCGCACGCCTACTCCGCTTCCGGAGATGCGACTGTCAGCTTGATTGTGACAGATGACTTAGGTCAGGTCACCAGCTTCAGCAGCGCTTTTGTGGTTACTAATGTACCACCAGCCGTGAGTAAACCATCAGTCTCGGCTGAGGGAGATACTGCGGTCGACGGCAACTCCGTGACCACGGTTGAGGGGACAGAGATTGAGTTCGTGCTAACAGTACCGACCGACTCCGACGGCAGCCTGACGCTGCTGCGCGTGGACTGGGGCGATGGAACCCATCGCGCTTACAGTGGCGGTGACCTGAGTGGACCGACACTTAACCTCAAGCATACCTACTGGGCACCAGGCACCTATCAGGTCAGCGTTACTGCTGTTGATAACAGTGGAGACGAGACTGTGGTGCAGGCGCAGGAAGTTACCGCGCGGGGAGATCGCACCGTGCTGGAGGAAGGCACTAACCAGCTGGGATTGCTGCTGCTGCTGGCGGTCTTCGGCTTGGCACTGTCCGCCACCGCCTATCACATTCGCAAACAGGGATTTTCAGGAGATGAAACTATGAACGAGCAAGAAAGAGCCCGCCTGTCAACGCTAGAACAGCGCATGGACACCGTCCGAGAGCGTGAAGAATTGCTCGAGGTCGCCGCCTATGATGCTGCGCGTGTCACGACCAAGCTGGAGGACCACCTTCGTGCCTTCAACCAAATATTAGTCAAGGCACAGGAAGTTGCCGCAGAGGAGACGCTGTCCAAGCTGGAAGCTGAGGAAGCTGCCGCGGCTGCGGCCGAAACCCAGCGCGAACTGGACATAGCTGAACCCGATTTGGAACTGCTGGCCGAGCGATTCCACGGTACGCTAGGGAAGCTGGTAGAGACCCGCACCGAGCTTGGGACTATCGAAGAGCAGCTGGCATACGTTCTAAAGATGGAGCGTGACGAACAGTTCGAGAAATTGACCGAGCTGACCGAGTCTTACGAGTCCACACGGCGCAAGATTGAAGCCTTGGAGAACGTCCGCACCGCTCGCGAGCAGGCACGTGAAGAGTCCAACTTGATGGACCTGCTTAGTAGCAAGGGACCCGCGGCTGTTGAGGAGGACTTTAGCTTTGCTGACGATGATTACGAGGGAGACGACGATGAGGAGTTCGAAGTCGAAATTTACGAGGACGAGGACGGCTCCTTCTACTACATCGACCCAGATTCAGGCGAAGAAGTTCCCTGCGACGAAGACGGCAACTCACTATAGGCCGGCGTGAAGCTGGACTGGTGGTGGCCGCTACAGGCACGCCTTGCGCGTGAGTTCAGACACGATTCGCGGCGCGAAACTGTAGCACTACGGATGCTGCAGCGAATGGCCCATCCGTCAGGCGAGCTGCCACGATTTACTGGCCGCAGCGTTGTTGTCGCTGGAGCGGGACTACGCCCAAATGAGGTAATTCCATCTGGACTGTTAGTAGCGGCCGATGGTGCTGTTAGGGCATGCCGTGAACAGCAGCGACTACCAGTATTGGTGGTGAGCGACTTGGACGGCTATCGTGACGACCTGCGCTGGGCGATTAGTGGCGGCGCAGCATTGGTAGTGCATGGCCATGGTGACAACCTAGCAGCTCTGGGCGAATGGCTGCCGCGGTTGCAACCGGTTGCGGTCACCGCAACACGACCTGCGCCTGGTGTCAAGTGCTGGGGTGGCTTTACAGATGGTGATCGCGCGGTGCTAGCGGCGCTTCGCTTCGGCGCACACCGGGTGCAGCTAGCAGGTTTCCGTTTCGATTTCGTGGGCCCTTACTCGGGGCGCAGCCGTGGTCGACTCAAGCAGCAGAAACTGGCGTGGGCACAGCGCATCCTGAGCGCAGCTGCTCGGCATTATCCAGCACTCGAATTCTAGCCGACCAACCGGATGAAAGCATCCTCAAGCGAACTGCAGCTGGTCGCCGCAAGCAGTTCCGGCACCGTTCCGACTGAGAGCAGCCGGCCATGGTCAATGATTGCAATGCGGTCGCAGAGCGATGCGGCCATTTCAGTGATATGGGTCGAGAGCAGAACTGTGTGGCCTCCCTGCGAGAGATTGCGCACCCATTCCTTTAGCAAGCGCGTGTAGCGCGGATCGAGTCCGGCCGCTGGCTCATCTAATAGCACGACTTCAGGGTCGTGGACTAGCGTCATCGCAATTCCTAGCTTCTGCCGCATTCCTTTGGAGTAGGTGCCCACCTCTGTCTGTAGTTTGTCCCCTAGCCCAAGAGCTTTGGCATAGTACTCGGAGCGCTGTCGCAGCAATTTGGGCGAGAGCTTGCGTAATGCTCCGACCAATTCGAGCATCTCCGCTCCCGTCAGTCGGTCGTAGAGAACGGGATTCTCAGGCAGGTATCCTAGCTTTGCCTTGGCGCGCAGTGGGTGGCGTGCCAGGTCAACCTCTGCGACCTGCACGCTGCCCCGTGTTGGCTTCAGCAGTCCACAGAGCATTTTGATAGTGGTTGACTTGCCAGCGCCATTGCTTCCAAGTAGGCCGAACACCTCGCCGCGATTGACCTGAAAGGTGACGTCACGCACAGCACAGAGTGAACCGTAGTAACGGGTCAGTCTTTGGACCTGAATCATCATCCGCCCCATCACAGTGGTCTAAATAGGCGTGGTCGCTGGTCAATCGTTTGACGGAGGCGCTGCACTGAGCGACATTGAACGCCTTGAAGCGCTGGAAGTTTGGTTGACACGACTCACTGAATTTCCGGGGCCAGTAATTGTTGAAGGGCAGCGTGACATCGTTGCTTTGCAGGGATTGTGCGACGCGCAATTGTTAGTGCTTAACAATGGGCACCCAGTGTTGCAAACAGTTGAAACGCTAGCCCGCAAGTCGGGACCAGGCGGCCGTTTTGCTATCCTGACTGACTGGGACCGCACTGGTGGGCGACTAGCGCGGCAGCTGCGCGCGCTGGGAATCGCAAGTGACCTGCAACCCGATTCTGAGTTGAGGCGCGAGCTAGTACAGTTAGCGCGCCACGAAATCAGCTGTGTAGAAGAGTTGCCTTCGCTGCTTCAAAAGCTACGTCCCAAGTAGGCTTAAACCCCAACCAGCTATTTGCCATCTATGGAAGCTGCCCCACTCACACAATCAAACACCATCGCTCACGGCATCTCTGCCAGTGAAGTCCATACTGTGCTGCGGCGGCACCAGCTAGTTGACGGCTTTGACATTGTTCTTGACTTGGAGAAATCGCACGGCGTCTGGCTCTACGACGCACGCAGCGAATCGGAGTTCCTCGATTGTTTCACCTGTTTTGCTTCATGGCCGGTTGGGTACAACCATCCCCTACTGCAAGACTCTACCTTCCAAGCGCAGTTGCGCAGCGTTGCCTCTAGCAATCCAGCCAACTCGGACTTGTATACTCAGGAGATGGCGGATTTTGTCGAAGCTTTTGCAACGCGCGCTACACCACCTGGCTTTCCGCATCATTTCTGGATTGCCGGCGGGGCGTTGGCAGTCGAGAACGCGCTGAAGGCGGCGTTCGATTGGAAGGCGCGCAAGCTGGGACGCACTGATCTCGAGGCTGACGTCAACGACCTTGTGATATTGCACCTGCGCGAGGCGTTCCACGGCCGGAGTGGTTACACACTCTCGCTGACCAATACCGTACTGGATAAAATTGGACTGTTCCCTAAGTTTGCTTGGCCAAGAGTCCATAACCCAACTATAGGGTTCGATCTCGATGGTGGGTTTGCGAACGACATCGCAGCGGAGGAGGCGCGCGCCTGCGCCGAAATCGAGACCGCCTTTGCTCGACACGACAATCGCGTTGCCGCAATTATCATCGAGCCATTGCAGGGTGAGGGGGGTGATAATCACTTCCGCGCTGAGTTCCTTCAGGCATTGCGTGACTACGCCAACGCACGTGAGGCACTGCTTATTTTTGACGAAGTCCAGACCGGGTTCTGGGGCTCAGGGAAGCCGTGGCTCTGGCAACACTACAACATCGCGCCTGATATCGTTGCTTTCGGCAAGAAAACGCAGGTTTGCGGTATCTACTGCTCGGAGCGCATCGATGAGGTTGAAGACAATGTATTCCAGTTCCCGGGCCGTATCAACTCCACTTTCGGTGGCAACCTGACTGACATGTTACGCTGCCGCCGCTTCCTTGACATTATTGAAGCCGAGGCGCTGGGTGAAAATATCACCGCGCGCGGTGATGAAATGTTGGCGGGATTACGCATGACTGCGCGCGAAACTGGAGGCATGTACAACGTACGCGGCATCGGTAGCTTGCTGGCGTTTACCCTGCCATCGCCGGCGGAACGGGACACTATGATGCAGGCACTAGCGCAGCAGAAAGTTCTAGCTCTCAAAGCAGGTCCCACTTCGATACGATTTCGACTGCCTCTCATAATTTCGGTCGATGAAGTGCAAGAACTGCTTGCACGCGTGCGCTCCGCACTCACGTCTCGCTAGTCGGGGGCAGCTATGCCGCGTAGCGGCGTTCGGCGCAGTGGATTTTAACTGCCCCTCGCTGGAGGAGTGTGCCTATCGACGATAGTAACCCTGTCAACGAGCT